>DATIMA010000196.1:0-44583 GCA_035475915.1 Bryobacteraceae bacterium | reverse complement strand
ATGGCAAGAGCCAGAAGACGCTGAAAGGCGAAGCCGGGGAGATGACCATCGAGGTGCCGCGCGACCGCAACGGCAGCTTTGAACCCAAACTCATCGAAAAGCACCAGACGCGCTTTGAGGGCTTCGACGCCAAGATCCTGTCGATGTATGCACTTGGCATGACGGTGCGCGACATCCAAGGGCATCTGCAGGATATGTACGGTGTGGAGGTGAGCGCGGCGCTGATTTCGGAGGTGACCGACGGGGTGCTGGAAGAGGTCAAGGCGTGGCAGGACCGGCCGCTGGAGGCGCTGTACCCGATCGTATACCTGGATGCGCTGATGGTGAAGATCCGGCAGGATGGCAAGGTGGAAAACCGTGCGGTGCATACGGCCATCGGCATTAACATGGAAGGCCAGAAGTCGGTGCTGGGCTTATGGACCAACGGCACGGAAGGCGAAGCGGTGTTTCCGAGCGCACTGGTGCAAACCTGCGTGGTGCATTTAATCCGCGCGAGCTTGAACTTCGTGAACTGGAAAGAACGCAAAACCGTGGCCGCCGATTTGAAATCGATCTACCGGGCGCCAACGGCGGAACGGGCCGAAGCGGCTCTGGCCGAGTTCCGGCGGAAGTATCCCAAACACCAGGTGGTCGCCGATGTCTGGGAACGGAGTTGGCAGCGGGTGATTCCGTTCTTTGACTTCCCGGAAGAAATTCGCAAAATCATTTATACGACCAACGCGGTGGAGTCGCTGCATATGACCTTACGCAAGGTGACGAAAAATCGAGGCTCGTTCCCGACCCAGGAAGCCGCCATCAAGCTGCTGTACTTAGGGCTGCAAAACGTCTCGAAGAAGTGGCAGATGGTCCAGGGCTGGCGCGACGCGCTTCGCCAATTTGCTATCCGCTGGCCCGAGCGTATCGAGCAAGCCCGGGCCGCTTAAAAGAAAAACTTCCATTTAAAATAAAACCCGGGTTTACACAAAACTCTTGACACCACCAGAACTTTCTTTCAGTTTCCGGAAAGCCGGTTTTCCCAGCCACTAAGGCAGGATTCGTAAACCCTTCCTGACCAGGGCGGATCTAAAAATTTCCGGTGTCCACTTGCGAGTGGCAGACGATGCTGGAAATGCTCCAGACATGGTCACCGCCCCCGTTAGCGGTGATCATGCGGCGTGTGGAGAACCGGATGAGAGATCCCAGGCGCGATGGCCGGGTAACCCATGTGGCAGACTCATGATGTTATGCGACTTCTGAGGGCAGCTACTCTGACTATCGTGTGTACAGCGGCGATCTGCGGTCAACAAACCATGACCGCACCACGGAAGTCACCGGGTCGTAATCCCACCTGTGCTGAAGGAGCAATCTGCTTTTCGGGTGAAGTGTTCAACGGAAAAGAGTATCGGCACTCCATCAACTCGTCTTTGTCTTTCGTACTCGAGCCTGGCTGGACTATCGCTATCATACCGAGCCAAGCCGAAGGCGATTGCAAGGAATTTGCATCCGTCGTGAATGCACCATATCGCGCACACAGAGAGCTTTACATGGATGAGTCGTACGGGTGGACTGCGCAGAATGAGATGGATGCTTCGCCTCGTAATTTTTACTTCGTAACCAATTGTGCCGACTACCGAACGGAATCTCAGCGCCTGGAAATCGTCCTTTGGGGGGATGGTCATACCGACAAGGAAATCAAGGAAGCCCAAGAGAAATTAGGTACTTCGCCATTAGGTCAAGGACGTCTTTGGATTACGAAGTACAGGATCTCGCAGGCTCGGCCAGGCTCAGAACAAGACACCGGCAAGGTTGAGTGGATGCAGTTCGCAGTCGAGATCAAACTTCCGAAGTCTAAGGTATTCGCCGATAATCAGCGCAACGCGCTAATCCCTGATTGACGGGCTCTTCGGCAGGTCGCCGGTAACGGCCAAGTAGCGATCTGGGGATGACGCCGCAGTCAACCGAGATTACGTGACCCTTTTCGACTACACATTTGCAAAAGCAGCGTCCGGTTACCCCAAGCTTGGTGAATAATCGGAAGATCGCAGCTAGGCCGTGAAAGTGAATCTTACCCATCCCATGAAATGCAGCTTCGCTGTCCTATGCTTGGCAGCGGCCACCACAGCCGGCCGTGCCGGTGACCTGACATCTGCCTCTAGTCAGACTCAATTTGTTCGCATCTACCTGGAACGTGAATCGGGTCAGATCCACCTGGTCGACAATCGCGGCCAAGATACTGCTGTGGCTAAGGACCCGGACTATGAAGCAGTAAGTGACCCCAAACTGGCAAGTAACGGGAGAAGTGCTGGCTGGTTGGTCCAAATGAGAGTTGACGCGAATTACCCCGTTCCAGTCGGAGTAGCTGTGTGGCGTGGCAACAGGGTTATCCGGAAGTTTGGATCGTCAGAGTTGCCGGTCATCATGGTGTGGTCCTTCTTCTTGGATGATAAGAGGGTCGGCTACGCTGCCCATGGCGCCCACGGGCCAGATGTTGAGCGCAGCTGGTACGAGTTGCACGATGTGTCAACTGGGAAGATGCTGCAGACCTAGAGTGATGACAAAACTGGCACGCCTCCAGGATGGGTTCAAACACTCCAAAAGCTGCAGCAATCGGCCCGCTGATTGACAGCTTCGCGGCCCCTTAAAGGTTGATGCGGCACTTCGCCACAACCGGAATCTCACCGCTAAGCCCGTATCATCGCACAAAACGGCCCAGTATTTACCAATATTCGGCTCACCGACAGTCAAGTCGGTTTACCGGACACTAAGCGGATAGGCAACGCCGCGGATAGCTTCGCGTTCGTTGCAGCCAACCCGAAAGGCGCGATCGCAAACGGCTAATCGTCACCCAACAACCTGCCATACGGTTCCAGCGATTCAACGTTGTCGCACACGGCCTTAATTCCTGCTGTAATGGGAATCGCCAAGACCAGCCCCACGGCGCCCCACAGCAGGCCCCAGAACATCAGGGCTACCGTGACCATCAGCGGGTTCAGCCGCACCCGCCGGCCGATAATCTTCGCGTACAGAAAGTTCATGGCAAACAGATGCAGCGCGGCCGTGATCGCCACGATTGTCATGACGATTTTAAATTTATTCGGGATCGCGAGCGCGGCCACCACGGGTGGCAATACGGAAAGCGGCAGACCCACATACGGAACCAGGCTGAAAAACGCGCTAATAGGCCCGATTAGGGGCCAATAGGGAACTCCGAGAAAGAAAAACGCGATTGCGCTGGCGCAACTAAGAAACACCCATAAAAAGAAATTTCCAAGCACGTAGGCGCGAGTCGATTCGCCAATGCCCGACCAGCTTCTACCGGCGATATATTGCTCCTCACCGGTAAATAAGAGCTGGAACGTTCTGCTGATATGATCTCGCCAGCTCAGCATGAAGTAGACCAGGAAAGGCACGAACGATGCCATGACGAGCACATGGAAATAGCCCGAAACATACCGGTATAAAGTCGTGATAATCGGCTTCGGATCGGTGTGGATGCGAACTTCCTGCACCGCGGGCGGGGCAGGCGGAACAACAACGCCGCGCCGTTTTCTTGCCTTCATGGCTTCCTTAGGCTTCTGCTCAATCTGCTGCTGCTGCTCGCGAAGGTTTTGGGGAACCACCATCTCGACAGTCTTCTTCTCTAAGGAATCCAGGTCATCGCTGAGCTTGCCCACCACCTCACTGACCCGCGAACTATAGGTCGGAAGATCTTCAGCGATGGAGGAGACTTGGGTCGATGCAGCCGCTATCAGGGCGTATACCGCCACGAAAGCGATGCCGATGACCACCGCAGTCGCCACGGCGCGTGGTATACGAAGCTTCTGAACCAGCACGACGGCTGGATCGAGAATAAAGGCGAAAACGGCCGAGATGATCAGCGTGACAAAGAAGTCACGGCCGTAGTAGAGGAGAGCGACCGCTGCAGCCAAGGCGATAAGCGATGTTCCGAGACGAAGCGGTCTCAGAGCAGGCTGCGGAGAAGTAAATAATGCCAAAGCGAAATGCCGGCTGCCTCGTCATCGCTACTCTAACATGTTCGGACCCTCTATAATCCAGTTGTTGCAGGCAGATGAGATACCACCGGGAGGCCGCGTGCTCGCCCTTGATGTAGGCAAGAAGCGGATTGGACTGGCTATTAGCGACGAGCTTGGAATCACCGCACAGGGATTGGAAACGCTGCAGCGGTCCCGGATCCGCGAGGATTTGGAGAAGCTGCGATCGATTGCCTCGCGTTTGAACGCAAATGTGTTACTGGTCGGAAGGCCACTGCACATGAGCGGATCCGAAAGCCGCCAGAGCGAATACACCAAAGAGTTCGCAGAGCGGCTGGGGAAATGGATCGGGCTGCCGGTTGTTTACTGGGACGAGCGTCTGACATCGGCAGAAGCGGAACGGCTTTTGCGAACAGCCGGCGTATCGCTGGAGGAAAAAAAAGCTGCGGTGGACCGCTTGGCAGCTATTCTCCTGCTGGAGAGCTATTTGGGTTATCTCGAAAATACGAAGCGTTCAGGACAGGAAGATCCTCTTGCCTGAGCGGCGCGGTTGCTTGGGCAGGGGCCTTTTCACTGGTCTTAGCATCGTTCTTATTTGCGCAGTGATCGGCGCTGGAATCGCCGGGTATTGGTATTTCGGACCGTATAAAGGCTTTCGGACTGAAGCCTTTGTCGATGTCGAGCACGGCATGTCGTCCAGGCAGATTGCACGCGAACTGACGCACTACGGAGTGGTCCGCTCACAGTGGGCATTTCTGGCTGTGCGGTTCTTGCGCCCTCGCGCCAAATTGCAGGCTGGCGAGTATCGCTTTGCCACGGCTCAAACACCGTGGCAAGTATTTGAGGAGATTCGGCGCGGCGAAGTGTTTTATGAGGAAGTCACCGTTCCGGAAGGAAGCAATATGTTCGACATCGCGGCACTTCTGGACGGCCTGGATATGGTTAAGGGCGATACCTTTCTCAAAGTGGCGGAAAAGCCCGATATGATCCGCGATCTGGATCCTGTTACACCCAATCTGGAAGGCTACCTGTTCCCGTCCACGTACCGGATGACCCGCAGCACGACCGCCGCACAGCTTTGCCGCGCTATGACGGGCGAATTTCGAAAGAAATGGGCTTCCATCGGAGGACTGGCGCAGCGCACGGAGACGCACAAGCTTGTCACGCTGGCTTCTCTGGTTGAGAAGGAAAGCGCGATTCCCCAGGAGCGGCCAATCGTCGCTTCGGTTTTTCTGAACCGGCTGCGCATAAATATGCCGTTGCAGTGCGATCCAAGTACGGTCTATGCAGCGCTGATTGAAAACAAGTACCGAGGTGTCATTCACCGCTCGGATCTGGCGAGCGTGAATCCGTATAACACCTACGCCCATGCGGGCCTTCCACCCGGGCCAATCGCGAATCCCGGAATCCAGTCTCTGCAAGCCGCGCTGCATCCCGCAACAACGGACTACATCTATTTCGTAGCCAAACCGGATGGTTCCGGAACGCACCATTTCTCGGCTACCTTGAGCGAACACGATAAAGCGGTGTCGGCATACCGGCAGAGAGCGCGGTAGATGAGTCAGATGGCCGCGGTCTGCCCGGCCGGAATCAGGACGGCAGACATTGATCCTTTGGATTTAGGCATTCTGGGATCTGCCCCGTAGCCTTGGATCTGATCTCGCGCGAATTCCGCTTCGGGCCGCTCGCAGGTAATCACCACGGTTCGTCCGGTCGTATCCACCTCGACAGCGTGCTGAAAGGCGGCATCCAGCGAAAGAAAGAAGAGCTTTTGCAACATCTCAACTACATAGTCGTAGGTGTGCTCGTCATCGTCCAGCAACACGACGTGAAAGAGGTGCCCGTGTTCCTCGCCCTTCTCCTCGCCTGCTGACGGGCGTACCGAGGAACTGGAAACAGTGCTCTGCATGTTGGCAGTGATGATCTTATTGGAACACCCGGCGTTGATGCGGCGCAAGACGGCGGAGGATTGTCAAGTCACAAGCACCGAAATGCTGCTAAAATAGTAGCGACCTCAATAATGGGGGCGCAACGGATTCGACGGGATTGAATCGTTGTGTGAAGGCGTGTCGGGTTCCGAGCTCCCGTAAAACGATCGGAAAACAACAACTGCCAATAATCAGCAGTTTGCATACGCTGCCTAATTAAACCTTAGGTAGTGCGCTCCGGGTAATGAGCCTGCGCGTTATCTAGCGAGCGTCATTTTGCAGGATAGGTTTCATAGCTTCGGTCCGGAGCTATGTGCCGAGATCAATCGGACTAGGCAGCGGCCGCTCTTGCCGGTTCTATAGGCCGTTGCTGAATAAAGGGAACCGGATACACACGTAGGCTTTGCATGGCGGGCTTTCTCGGACGCGGGTTCAACTCCCGCCGCCTCCACCAAGCGACAAGGTCGAGCTCCGAATCAAAACACTTTGTCGATCTGCTCGTCGAGCGATCTGCTGTATGGAGCGCGTGATTCCTACTCGGTGCGTAGCGCGACCATAGGCTCGACACTCGCGGCCCGCACAGCGGGAATGCAGGATGCCAGGAGCGCGGCGGCGCAGAGTGACAACGTGGCGATGGTAAGCATGCGTGGATCCCACGGAGAGACGCCGAAGAGTTGGCGCGTCATGAGCCGCCCCGCCACGATCGCGAGCGGGATCCCGACGCCGAGTCCGATACCGATCTGCGAAAAGGCGCCGCGTAGGACCATGCGGACCACGCTAGTGCGATCGGCGCCGAGCGCCATACGCACGCCGATCTCGCTGGTACGCTGTTCGACGGTGTAGGCCATCACGCCGTACAAGCCGACCGCCGCGAGAACAAGGCCGAGCACGCCGAAGGACATGGTGAGGGTCGCGATCATGTTCTGCTGTTGAAAATCGCCGGCTAGAATTTTCAAGTACGGATCTACGCCGTAGACCACCAGGTTGGGATCGATGCTGGCGAGCGCTTTGCGGACCTGGGTTTCCAGACCGGGCGGATTGCCGGGAGCCCAGATGACGATGTTGTAGAGGAAGTGGGAAAACAGGTCGAAGGTGTTGAATTGCGGATCGTCGTATTTGACGCTTTGTGTTTCGGGCAGCCAGAACATCGGGCGGATCGGATCCTTGTAATTCCAGGTCATGTAGCGGATGTCCCGCACAACGCCGACGATTTCGAATTTGCCGGCGTACTGGATGCGGTCCATGCCGAAATGCTCGCCGATGGGGTTCTGGTGTTTGAAAAAGCGTCGAACGAAGGCTTCGTTGACGACCGCGATGGGGCGAGTCGTGGCGGTGTCCTGCTCTTCGATGGAGCGGCCCTGCACGATTTTTGCACCGAGGGTCTCAAAGAAGCCGGGCATGACGCGGGCCCAACCGGCGCCGGTGTCTTCCTTGGGCGCGGGTTCGGGGCGTCCCGCGATACGAATACCCTCGTTCCAGCTATCGCCGCTCATGGGCGCGTAGAGAGCCGGAGCAACCATACGCACTCCGGGTACGCGCAGGAGGCGCTCGTCGATCCGGCGGAAGAATGGCTCCATTTGTTCGGGCTTATAGTTGCCGAGCGTTGGGTTGATGGAGACGAGATAGCGGTTTCTCGTTTCGAACCCAAAATTCTGGTGTTCGAGATTGCGCAGGCTCTGGCCCAGCAGAGCCGCGGCGGAGAGCAGAACGAGCGACATCGCGGCTTGCGCGATAACCAGCGATTTTTGCGCGATAGAGCCGCCGCCGCGCACGGAACGGTTGCTGCCGCGCAGAGCTTCGACTGGATCGACATGCGAAGTCATCCAGGCGGGAGCGACACCGAAAAGGATTCCGGTGAGCACCGATACCGCGAGCGTAAAGAGCAGAACGGGCCAGGACGGCGACGCATTGACTGGCACGTAGTTCGCCGGGCCGCCGCCGTTGTGGAACGCGAGATAGAGAATCAGACTGCTGCCCGCGTTGGCGATTCCGATTCCGAGAATGCCGCCGATGATCGCCAGCAGGATGGACTCAACGAGCGCTTTGCGCACCAGCCGGCCGCGCGATGCGCCCAGGGCGACGCGCAGAGACGTTTGCGATCGATGCTTCAAGCCGCGGGCGAGCATGAGATTGGCGAGATTGCCGCAGGCGACAAGCAGCACGCAACCCGCCGCGATGAGCAGCAGCTTCAATCCAGCCTCATATTGATCGCGCATGGCCGCGACACCCGCCCCGCCGGGAATGAGATGCAGCGTCTGCTGACGCCAGGTCTGCCTTTCGCCGGGCTCCATGTCGGGCACATGGCTCGCGAGCCAGTCATGGAACTCGACGCGCAGCTTGGCTTCAAGCGGCTTGGAATTGACACCCGGACGGATGCGCCCGATGATGTCTAGCCAGTTTGTATTGGGGCGCTTCAGGCGCTGGGCGTCGCCGTCGAGCAGAGGTTCGGTGTTGACCGGGATCCAGATATCAGGCATGCCCCAGCCGTCGAGCTTGGCGCCATAGAACCCAGGCGGAGCGACGCCGATCACGGTAAAGAGATGGCCATTGATTTCATAATTCGCACCGACAACAGAGGGATCGGAGCCGTATTTATCGCTCCAGACGTGATAGCTCATGACGGCGACGGGAGGTGCGCCGGGCTGATCGTCGGCGTCGCTCATGAAGCGGCCGATCCAGGGGCGGACACCGAGGGTGCGGAAGAAATTGCCGGAGACATATTCGCCATTGCGCGTGTCGACTGGCGCCTGCGATCCTGAGCGGCGCACGCCGAGTGGCGCATTGCCGGCTTGCAGCGCGGCAAGGTCGGCGAACTCGGGCGTGTGTTCGCGAAAATTTTTGTAAGCCTCGTAGGAGAAGAGCGAAAAATCGCCATCATGGTCCTGCGTGTACCCGCCCCAGTTGCAGCAGCGGATTTTATCCCCGACGCGCCAGAGTTCTTCGGGCTTGGTGACCGGCAGAGACTTGAGCAGTACCTGATGCACGAGGGTGAAGATCGCGGTCGTGGCGCCAATACCCAAGGCGAGCGTGATCACCGCGGTAGTAGTGAATCCGGGTGCTTTTCTGAGTTGCCGAAGCGCTTCCTGCAAATCCGCCATTTCGTTCCTTTCAGTGCGTTTGGTGTCGACCAGTCACCCGCGCTCAGGTCGCATTTCAAAATACGAATGAAACGGCGTGCGGTTAGCAAATCTTTTGCGGCGCTTCTCAGTTGCAATACTCAGCAGAACGGTTTCGTTTCTGTGACTCACACAGCAGAATACGCGCAGCCGAGTCTACAAGATCCAAAAGTGTTGCCATAAATTTGGGGCGATCACGCGTTTTCCTGTGTGGCGGCCAGCGGCAATGCGACCTGGGCGGCTGCTTCCCACAGAGGTGGTTTCGAGGGTATGATCCTCCTGAAGTGAGTAACCCACCAGGTTCGCCGGCATAGCGATTCCCCTGCGGCGTTGATACCCTTGTTGGACAGGAAAACGCAAGTATGAAACCTGCAAACAAGGGCACGCAAAAGCCCCCCAAGAGCACCACCGCCACCGAAAAGAAGCCCGCGGGACTCACGGACGAGGAACGAGCCGCGATGAGGGAGCGGATCGACGAGTTGAAGGCGGACAAGGCCGACGGTGAGAGCGCGGTGCTCGCCAAGATCGCTGCGCTCCCGCAGCCGGATCGCGCCATGGCCGAGCGGCTTCATACGATCATCAAAGCCAACGGGCCAGCCCTTTCGCCGAAAACCTGGTACGGCATGCCCGCGTATGCCAAGGACGGCAATGTCGTCTGCTTCTTCCAAAGTTCACAAAAGTTCAAGACGAGGTACGCGACGCTCGGGTTCAGCGACAAGGCGAACCTTGACGAGGGCCACATGTGGCCGACCGCGTTTGCGCTAAAGGAGCTGACCGCGACCGAAGAGGCAAAGATCGGCGCACTCGTGAAGAAAGCGGTGAGCTGAGGATTGCGGGATAGCTGGTCACCGCCATAAAGGCGGAAGAGCAACCTGCCTCTTTGCGGTCTTGCGCGCTGAAACCTGGCTGGCGTAAACCCACCCCGAATAAAACATTTCAATACACAGGATAGAAATTTCAAGCTTCGTTCAGCGCGAATAAGCTGCTACGCTTTCAACCATCAGTCTTTGACGGCTACGCAAACGATTCATGAATCGCATCATCCGAATTCTGCCTTTATCCTGCATGGTCCTGTGCAGCAGCCTTTTGGCGCAGACCTCACAGACCGTGGACCAGCGTCTGAACGCTTTGGACGCAGCTACGAAGTCGGCGCAACTCTCCGGCGACAATGCCTGGATGCTGACCAGCGCGGCTCTGGTCCTGATGATGACTGGGCCAGGGCTGGCGCTCTTTTACGGCGGCCTGGTGCGGCGCAAAAACGTCCTGAGCAGCATGATGCACAGCTTTGTGCTAATGGCCGTTGTAACTGTGCTGTGGGCCATCTACGGCTACAGTTTCGCGTTTGCCGAAGGCAATCCGTTCATCGGGGGGTTCCATTATCTGTTGTTAAATGGCGTCGGATCTGCGCCGAATCCAGATTACGGCGCGACCGTACCGCACGAAACGTACATGATTTACCAATTGATGTTTGCGATCATTACTCCCGCACTCATCTCCGGAGCCTTTGCGGAACGCATGAAATTCAGCGCCATGTTGCTGTTCACATGCTTGTGGTCAACCATCGTCTATTTCCCGATGGCGCACATGGTTTGGGGTAAGGGTGGGCTGCTGAATGCATTTCTCGGTGGCAAGGTCCCCTGTTTGGATTTCGCTGGCGGCACAGTGGTGCATATCACCTCCGGCGTCAGCGCCTTGGTTTGCGCTCTCTATCTGGGCAGGCGAATCGGTTTTCCGCGTGAGCCGATGAAGCCGCATAATCTTGTGCTGAGCGTTGTCGGTGCATGTCTGCTGTGGGTGGGTTGGTTCGGCTTTAACGCCGGCAGCGCGGTGAATGCATCCGGGCTCGCAACCAGCGCCTTTGTGGCAACTCACTTCGCGGCCGCTGCGGCGGCGCTCGGCTGGTTATTCGCCGAGTGGGTCAAACACGGTAAACCAAGCATGCTGGGTGGCATCTCCGGCGCGGTCGCCGGCCTTGTCGCGATAACCCCGGCATCCGGATTTGTAAAACCATTCCCTGCCCTGCTGATCGGCTTCCTGGCCGGGGTCTTCTGCTTCTTTATGGTGACTGCGGTAAAAAGCAAATTTGGCTATGACGACACGCTGGACGCCTTCGGAGTACACGGCGCTGGTGGAACGCTGGGCGCGCTGCTCACCGGCGTCTTTGCTACGAATGCAATTAACGACGGGCTCAAGAACGCTGCCGGAACGGCACTCCCGCTCGGTCTGGTAGACGGTCATGCCGGCCAAATTCTGAACCAGGCTGCAGGCGTAGCCATCGCCTGGGCTCTAGCAATCGTCGGCAGTCTCGTAATCCTCAAAATTGTGGATCTTTTGATTGGCGTGCGCGCCGCTCCGGAAGAGGAAATTGAAGGACTCGATCTTGGAATGCACGGCGAGGAAGGCTATAACCTTGAAGCGTAGCCAGCAGATAACAGGATCGAGCCGATGAAGAAAATTGAAGCAATCATCCAACCCCACAAGCTGGACGATGTCAAAGAGGCCCTCAAGAACATTGGGGTGGACGGAATCACCATTTCCGAAGTTCGCGGGCACGGCCGGCAGAAGGGCCATCGCGAAGTCTACCGGGGCATGGAGTACGAAGTGGACTTTCTGCCCAAGATCAAAGTCGAGATCGTCGTTCCCGACGCTCGTCTCGATGAAATCAGCAGGACAATTTCATCCGCCGCTCGGACGGGGAAGATCGGCGACGGCAAGATCTTCATCTATGACGTTCTGGAAGCCGTTCGCATTCGCAATGACGATACTGGCGAAGCCGCCCTGTGATGCTGACCCTCGCCTCGCGGAAGCCGCCGCGATAAGCCGGGAACCTCTTCAGTTCTTTGCCCGCCGTACCGCTTTCGTCGATTTAGTAGTTCAGCAGGCGGCTAACTCGTTCTTGCAAGTAGTTGGCTCGCCGGTCACGATTGCTGCTGTGGGCGGATATGGACGCCGCGAACTGTTTCCCTTCTCCGATATCGACCTCTTAATCCTGGTCGAGAATGAGCCCGATCTGGTTCGGGTGAAAGCGCCCGTTTCCGAATTCGTGCGAGTCCTTTGGGATTCAGGATTGAAGGTGAGTCAGTCGGTGCGAACCGTAGCGGAGTGCTGCCGGCTGAACGAACAGAACACCGAGTTGCACATCAGCCTGCTTGATATCAGGTTCGTCGCCGGTGACTCCGCGCTGTTCGATAACCTGCGGAAGCGTCTCCAGGAATTTCAGCGGCAACAGAGCGAGCGCCTTCTCGGCCGCCTGTCGGGAATGGCTCAAACGCGGCACGCAAAGTTCCACAACACGGTTTATCACCTGGAGCCGAACATCAAAGAAGCACCCGGCGCCATCCGCGATATCCATCTGCTGAACTGGCTGGGCATTCTTTTGCCTGACAAGGCTCCGGTGGTTGATGCGATCGCGGAAGCCGCGGCGGCCAGGCAGTTCCTGTATTCCGTCCGTTGCTTTTTGCACTCGATTTCCGATCGGGACAACAACCTGCTCACCTTCGAGCGGCAGGACGAAGCGGCGCGACTACTGCCCGAAGACCCGATCTCTCCCGGCGACTGGATGAGGCTTTACTACCGGCACGCACGGTCCGTGTTTCAGTCGAGTATCCGGGCTCTGGAGTTCGTCGATGCGCGCCAGTCGTCGCTGGTTCGCCAGTTTCGCGATTGGCGCGGCAGACTCTCTACCGCCGATTTCACCATTTCGCAAAACCGGATCTTGCTCCGAAATCCTGCTGCAACGCTAGGGTCGCCGGAATCGGTTTTGGGGCTATTCGATTTTGTCGCCCGGCACGGGATACCGCTATCTTGGGATGCCCAGGGGCGTATCCGCGCGGCCGTACCGGACATCGCTGCGGGTTTTAGTGCCCGGCCCGCGGGATACAGGTCCTGGCACGATCTGCTGTCACAACCAAACGCAGGTTTTGCCCTGCGGCAAATGCAGGATACAGGTGTTTTGTCCGCGGCCATCCCGCATTGGAATGCGATCGAGAGCCTTGTGGTTCGTGACTTCTATCACAGCTACACCGTGGATGAGCACACGCTCGTTGCCATCGAGACTATCGACAAGCTGGTTGCGCAAAGCGCCGGGCTCCCGAACCGCTTCGGCGAACTTGCCTTGGAGGTCGATGATCCCGCAGTGCTGCGTCTTGCGATTCTTCTGCACGATATCGGGAAAGGGAACACCCCTGGAGATCACATACGCGGGTCGCTGGAGGCTGCCGGAGAGATGCTCGGCGCGATTTCTGCACCTGCGCACGTGCAGGAAGCCGTTCGATTTCTTATCGACCATCACCTTGACCTGTCCGCTGTCATGAACGGGCGCGATCTGGACGATCCGGCGACGGCTTGCTTTCTCACTTCGCGAATTGGCACTCAGGAAGATCTTCGAAGGCTCGCGCTGCTCACCTATGCCGATATCTCCGCCGTGAATCCGACCGCGATGACGCCCTGGCGCATCGAACAACTCTGGCGCGTATATTCGATCGCAGACGAACAGCTTACGCGCGAACTCACAGAGGATCGCATCGGCTCGGCGAGTGAGAAACCGAATGAGCAGTACCCTCCGGGCCTGGCTACATTTCTTGAAGGCTTCCCGACACGTTATCTGCGGATAAACACCCGGGAGCAAATTGCGCGTCATTTCGAGTTGGAGCAAAAGAGAAAGCGCGATGGCGTCGCGGTCGAAATCACACGCGAGCCGGGCGCTTATCTTCTGACCGTTGTTGCGGGCGACCAGCCAGGAATGTTCGCCTCCATCTGTGGGGCGCTCGCCAGCTTTGGCATGGATATTTTGAAAGCCGAAGCTTCCGGTAATCGTTCCGGCTGCGTTCTGGATCTGATCCGGTTTGCCGATCCGATGCGCACTCTTGAAATGAATCCGGACGAAGCAGGGCGGCTTCAATGGACGGTCGAGTGCGTAGTGAAAGATGCCATTCAAGTGCCCGACCTTCTGAAACGCCGGCGTCCGCGTCCCCGTCCCGCCAGCGGCCTAAAAATCGAGCCGTCTATTCGCTTCAGCAACGAGGCTTCCGAAAGTTCAACGCTGATCCAGTTTGTTGGCGAAGATCGTCCTGGCCTTTTGTTCGACCTGGCTACGGCGTTCACCTCCGCCGAATGCAACATCGAATTAGTGCTGGTGGATACGGAGGCGCACCGGGCGATTGACGTGTTCTACGTCACGCGGAACGGCGGCAAACTGGATGATGCAACACAGACCCAGCTGCGGACCACGCTGCAGCGCGCAGGCGCCCGCCCCTGAGGTGGTCCCGGTCAGATCGTAACCGCCAATGCCGCTCCCAAAGAAGCCGTGAAAAATCAACGGGACTGACTTAAGCGCTGTCCGCCAAATGCCTGAAAACGCAATCGCTCGACCCGGCGCGGCGTCTGTCCCGTTGATTTTTTCCTGCACGGAACGTCAGCAAACGGCCATGCAGCAGCTGATAACGAAATCGCCGGGACGGCTCACCAGAGATGCTCTCCGCAAAGAGCGATTACGTCTCATAAGGCGCTGTGTGATAAATCGAGACATGGCCGAATTTTTCCGTCTCGATGGCAAAGTGGCGCTTATTACGGGAGGAGCGAGCGGTATAGGCGAGGCGACCGCACGCACGTTTTCCGACGCTGGCGCCGAAGTTCTGGTAGTCGATATCGACGGGCCCAGGGCTGATGCCGTCGCTCAGAGCCTGCCAAACAGCCAGGCCTTCCGCTGCGATATCACCAATGAGCAGGAGGTAGCGAATCTGTTCGCCGGGTTACCCCGACTCGATATCCTGGTGAACTGTGCCGGCATCGGACTCGTCGGAAGCATCGAGGAAACAGCGCTAGCCGACTTTCAGCGCCTGTTCCGGGTTAACGTCGATGGGTCCTTTCTGATGAGTCGGGCGGCCATTCCCTTGCTAAAGAATGTCAGAGGTTCCATCTTGAATATCGGCTCGGTCGCGGGATTGGTAGGAGTGAAGCGCCGCTTCGCCTACTGCGCGACAAAAGGCGCTGTAACCGCGATGACCCGGCAACTGGCGGTCGAATATCCAAAGGAGCTGCGGGCAAATTGCATCGCGCCGGGCACGGTGGATAGCCCATTTGTCGAGGGCTACCTGGAAAAGTACCATTCACACGAGAAAGAACACGTACGGGCAGAACTAAACCAGAGGCAGCCTTTGGGCCGGCTGGGGCGGCCTGAAGAAATTGCAAGGCTGGCACTATATATTTGTTCACCTGCTGCCGATTTTATGAATGGGTCCGTTGTCACGATCGACGGAGGCTGGACGGCGGCTTAGAACTCACAGATACGGATTAAAAGTATCGAAGAATCTTTCAGTTGACGGGATTCGGCGAACTACTTACGATATAAGTAACTCGATTTCGGTAGCGCAAATTTTGATGGGAACCTCTATTTCAACCGAAGGAACATGGGAATGAACCTTCGCTGTCTACGCCGGACCGCCTTGCCCTTGGCTCTTCTGGCCGCCCTAAGCCTGGGTGCGCCCTCTGTGGGTACGGCCGCTTCGTCTTCCGCGGCTAAGCGCCACAAACATAAGAAACATAAGCGGACAACTCGCGCTGCGGCGGATTCCAGAAGCCAGGCTGCGGTCATTCACACCAGCACGACAACCCGGAAGAGCTCGCTGGCCACTCGCCGTCATCGCAGGCGCGTCCTGTTCAATCCATGGACAGAGCCCACGTATGCCGATTCCACTGTCGGGGATAACGTCGATGGAGAAGACCTTGTGGTCCGGAAGGCGGCAGTCGACGCTCTGGGACCTTATAACGGCAGCATTGTCGTAGCGGATCCTCAGACCGGACGGATACTGAGCATAGTCAATCAGAAGCTCGCCACCCAAGGAGCATTCCAGCCTTGCTCCACCGTCAAGATGGTTGTTTCGCTAGCCTCCCTCAGCGAAGGCATCGTGAACCCCACCAAGCAGGTCCACCTGACCCGCCGCTTTTCCATGGACATGACCCACGCCCTGGCGCGCTCGAACAACATGTTTTTCGCCCGCCTGGGCCAGGAATTGGGCTTTGATCGTGTAGAGAAGTACGCCAGGATGTTCGGGTTGGGCGAAAAGGCCGGCCTGGATATTCCGGGCGAAGAGGCGGGCTACCTGACGACTCAGCCCCCCGAAAGCGGTGTCGGAATGATGACCAGCTTCGGGGACGGCATTCGCCTGACCCCGCTGGAACTGACGAGCATCGTCAGCACCATCGCTAACGGCGGCACGATGTACTATCTTCAGTACCCGAAGAGCCAAGAGGATGTCCAGAAATTCGTCCCCCGCATCAAGCGCGAACTCGAAATCGCCGATCTGGTTCCGCAAATCAGGCCGGGCATGATGGGCGCAGTCGAATACGGCACGGCCCGGCGCGCCAACTTCGACCCGAACGAGCCTATTTTCGGGAAAACGGGGACATGCACCGATACCGCCCAGCCGGGCGTTCACCTCGGGTGGTTTGGTTCCTTTAACGATGTCGGAAAGAACAATCTGGTGGTAGTGGTCCTGTTAACAGGGGGCCGTGGCACCAGCGGACCGATCGCCTCAGGAATCGCCGGCAACCTGTATCACAATCTCTCGCAAGAGCACTACTTCGGTCCGGCAGAACAGGCGCCGCCGCCGACAACTCTGGTATCGCTACAAAACTGCTGCCGCCAGTAGGCCTGAGCAACGCGGCTAAGGGACCAGGTCGCTCTCTTTGCTTATACCCACGACGTACGCCTCCGCGCTACTCCTGCTGTTGCTCTCGTTCGTCTGCCTCGGATCATGGGCCAATACCTTTAAACTCACCGGAACCCGGTGGCGATTTGAACTGTTCTATGTCGATTTCGCAATCGGCGCAATCGTGCTCGCGGTGGTCGCGGCATACACGCTCGGGAGCTCAGGTGAACTCGCGTTTTCCGATCGCATGCTGGTGGCGGGCCGGATGGCACAGGCTTGGGTCGTTTTAGGCGGTGTCATCTTTAACTTCGGCAACATGCTCCTGGTCGCGGCGATCTCGCTTGTGGGAATGTCCATGGCATTTCCGTTGTCTGCTGGAACCGCTCTGGTGATCTGGAGCTGCTTCCATCTTCAAACCAAGAATGCGCCACTGCTAAGCATTGGAATAGTGCTCATGATTTTCGCTGTTGTGCTGGACGCTTTCGCCTGCCGAAAGGTACGGGGAAATCCAAAAAACCGCCACCCCAGAGATCACGGACGGCTGCGACCATCGACGAAAGGCATCATTGCCGGAATCCTCGGCGGCGTAGCACTGGGGTTCTGCTACCCTGTCGCAGCCGACAGCATGGACCCCGAATTTGGTGTCGGGCCCTACGCCGGTATTTTGCTGTTCGGGATCGGGATTTTCTTGTCAACTATCGTTTTCAGCGCTTATTTCATGAGGATTACGATCGAAGGATCGTCCCTCCGTTTCAATGATTACCTTCGGGGCCGGGCTCGAAAGCACCTTCTCGGTTTTGCCAGCGGCGTGATCTGCCTCGCTGGCATTCTTTCGGCCGTCATAATCGATTCCGTTCCGCCAAATTCCGCCGTCAATCCTACTACCGCCTTCATTCTGCCGCTGGCCTCCGTGCTGCTCGCCATCCTTTGGGGCGTTGCTCGCTGGAAGGAGCTCAAGAGCTTATCCGCAAGCGCAAAGTGGTTGCTCGCCTGCACTGCCATGTCATTCGGCGGCGGCTTGGCGGCGATTGGTTTCGCCCTGGCCCAATAAGCCGACGCTCCCTGACAGTCACGGTTCCGTAAAAGCGGTTGCCAGCACGGAACCGCGCGCGTCAGAAGCCGTGAAAAAATCCGGGACTGACTTAAGCGCCGTCCGCCAAATGCCTGAAAACGCAATCGCTCGACCCGGCGCGGCTGTCTGTCCCGTTGATTTTTTCACGGCTTCTCAGTAAGCGGCGTCTGACGAAAGTCAACTCATAGCTCGCCAGCTCAATCACGAACATCAAATCCAAACGCCGCCGCAATCTCGCTGGCGCAATCCGCATCCGGTAAGCTTCCTTGAGCGAAGCTGGCCGATCCTCCTCCCCGCCCTCCGGCTGCTGTCAGTGTTTGCTTTAAAATGGCGCCTGCATTCAGGCCGCTATCGGGTGAACACGCTGCCAGAACCCCAGCCGGCTGACTCCCAACCGCCAGCAGGACCGCTTTGCTTCGGGCCGCAAACGCCTGAGCCTGAGCACGAGCCGCATCGTCTAAGGCCGCCAGTTCTATTCGGACGCGCCGGATTCCATCCGCTCCCGGAGGAGTCCGCTCATACAGCGCATCACCATCCCGGCGGGCGACTTCAATGGCCAGCCGCTTCCGGTCCTTTTCCGCCTCGGTAAGCCGGGCCCGGAGACTTGCGACGTGCTCGGGCAGTTTATCGATCGAAGTTGCCGAGTCCCGCGCAAGCTCCAGAGCAATCCGGTAATCTTGTTTTGCGCGCCGGAGAGCCCGAGTGCCGCACACGAACTCGATCCGAACGTTCCCCCTGATCTTTTCTAGCCCGCGAATCTGTATTGGCCCTAGCTCAGCAGTGGAATGAACGTGGGTTCCGCCGCAGGCACTGCGGTCCAACCCTTCAATGATGACGATTCGCAATGTTCCATCCCGGTGCGCGGGTTTCCGCAGCCCGCCCACGCTGCCCGAATCCTGGAACGCAAGGGTCACGTTCCGTGCTTCGCGCACAATCTCATTTGCGCCCTGCTCAGCGGCTTCGATTTGCCGGGCGGTCAATTCCCGCGTTGCCAGATCGATGGTGGAAACCTCACTTCCCAGATGAAAGCTGACGGTTTGAAACTCGAATAGCTCCACCAAAACCGCTGAAAGCAGGTGTTGTCCGGTATGCTGCTGCATGTGATCGTAACGGCGGTCCCAATCGATTCGCCCCTCCACCACCTCCGATCGCACCGGACCCCCGAGCACGTGCGCGATGCGGTCTCCCTCGTCAATAACCTCCAGAATCTGCTGCCCGTTCAGGACTCCCGTATCCTGAGGCTGGCCTCCGCTCGCCGGATAAAAGGCGGTCCGGTCGAGATACACCGTCCCTCCGTGTTTCGCGCTGCCTACGACCCGAGCCGTGAACTCTGTCAGATAGCAGTCGGAATAGTACAGCCGTTCGGTATGCAGTTCCAATGAGGTAGCACCTTCTTCCATTTGATCCGCATCTAGCCTAAGAGACAATAGGAGCGATGTCGCTGCGCGACCACATCCAGACAATCAAGCGTGAGGATCCGGCGGCTAAAAGCAGTTTGGAAGTTCTGCTCTGCTATCCCGGTCTGCACGCGGTTTTCTTTCATCGGATGAGCCATTTTCTTTACCGGCACAGATGGTATGTGATTGCCCGGGGCGTCTCCCAGTTTGCCCGCTGGCTAACCGGCATTGAGATTCATCCCGGCGCAAAAATTGGTCGGCGTTTGTTCATCGATCACGGAATGGGTGTCGTGATCGGCGAAACCGCCGAGCTTGGGGACGATGTATTGCTCTACCAAGGCGTCACGCTAGGTGGCACGGGCAACGAGCGCGGCAAGCGGCATCCGAGCCTCGGCAACCGGGTGGTGGTTGGAACGGGCGCGGCTATCTTGGGCAATATCAATCTCGGCGACGACGTAAAGGTGGGCGCCGGTTCGGTTGTAGTTCATTCGGTTCCCGATGGCGCCACGGTGGTCGGCATCCCCGGACGTGTGGTTGGCGCCCGTTCCGCGGCTCTCGGGACACTTGAGCACGGCCGCGTGGCCGCGTGCGCCGAATCGGAACCGGCCGATCTGGAGCAGCTTAACGACCGCATACGGGAACTGGAAGCCTTGCTCCGATTGTTGCTTGAAGAGCGCGTGGGCCAAGCTCGCGGCTGATTGAAGCGATAACGTAAGCTGTTCTCCGCCAGCTTCTTCAACTCCTTGCGGCTGAATCCAAAAATCTCCCCCGCAAGCGTGTATTCATGCAAAACGCTGGTATGAAATAACGCCGGGTCGTCGGTCCCCAGGACGAGAGGAACACCAGCATCCCAAAGCCTCCGCAGGGGGTGCTCTGCTAAATTCGAGACCGCGCCCGTGCAAACGTTGCTAGTTGGACAAACTTCCAGCGGAATATCCCTCTCGCAAAGGACTTCCAGCAGTTTCGGATCGGCGATGGCCCTGATACCGTGGCCGATCCGTTCTGCTCCAATCTGAAGAGCCTGCCACACGCTTTCGGCGCCTGCGATTTCACCGGCATGGCAGGTGAGGCCCAAGCCCGCCTCCTTCGCCGCGCGGTACAGTTGTTCAAACCAAGCCGCGGGCCCCCGCTCTTCATCGCCGCCAATTCCTATGCCCACCACACCGGCTTCGCGGAGATCTTTGGCCAACTCGAAAACCTGCACAGCAGCTTCTGGGCCAAATTGGCGTATCGCGTCGAAAATCCAGCCGACCTCGATCTTGCCGAAATCTCTCACTTCCTTGCAGATTGCCTCAAAAATCGACTCAATTCGCTGTTCTTTCCACAGAATGACCCCTGCCGACAGCGTGATCTCAGCGTACTTAACGTTTTGAGAGTGCAGCTTTTCAAGCAACCGGCGCGTGGCCAGGGCATAGGATTCGGTCGAGCTGAGCTTGCGCGCCACCCAGACGTACGCCTTTAAAAATCCCGCGAATCCTGTGTAGTGAATATTGGTCCGAATCTCGTCCAGAGAAAGTGAGGGTTCCAACTCCTGGATGGTTTCCGCTTCCACCGATCCTTCGAGGTGGACGTGGAGTTCCGCTTTATCCAGCGAATGAATATAGGCCTGAAGATCCGTATCGGCTTCCCCCTGACATAATAAACGTGCGATGACCGACCAAGAATTCGAAGCAATTGCCGGCGGCTACCATGGCGATCCCTTTGCGGTACTCGGGCCGCATGCTCTTGAGAGCAATCCGCGGGCCGAATGGGAGATCCGCGCGTTCCTGCCCCACGCGAAAGAAGTGGCGCTCGCCCTCGACGGTAAATCCATACCTATGGAGCGCGCGCACACGGCTGGCCTCTTTACCGTACGCACAGCAAGCGAGCCTGCGCATTATCGATTTCTGGTTACCGACCATCAGGGCGGTATTTCGGAACAGGAGGACGCCTATCGCTTTCCACCGGTGATCAGTGACTTTGACCTTCATCTGATCGGTGAGGGGACGAACTACGAGGGTTACAATTCGCTGGGCGCACATGTCGTAACCGTGGCCGGAGTGGAAGGTACCCGATTCGCTGTCTGGGCTCCCAACGCCATCGTCGTGAGTGTCGTCGGCGATTTTAACGGTTGGGATAATCGCCGCAATCCAATGCGTCAGCGCACCGGCGGCGTTTGGGAGATATTCATCCCTGGCGTAAGTTTTGGAGCGCCCTACAAATACTCGGTGAAATCCCGCTTTCGTGGCTACAGCCAGATGAAATCGGATCCGTACGGCTTCTGGATGGAGACGCCTCCCAAATCAGCCTCGCTCGTCGCCGATACCGATTCATACGAATGGCGCGACCGGGAGTGGATGGAGCAGCGCGGCAAAATTAGTTGGCTCGATAGCCCTGTATCGTTCTACGAAGTCCACCTCGGCTCCTGGCGGAAAGGGGAGAACGATCAGATCCTGAGCTATCGCGATTTGGCGGAAAAGCTTGTACCCTACGTCAAGGAAATGGGCTACACGCATATTGAGTTGATGCCCATTGCCGAACACCCCTTCGCGCCCTCTTGGGGTTATCAGGTAATCGGCTATTTTGCGCCTACCTCGCGCTTCGGCTCGCCCCAGGATTTTATGTACTTCGTGGACCGCTGCCATCAGGCCGGCCTCGGTGTCGTGATGGACTGGGTTCCGGCTCACTTCCCGAAGGACGCGCACGGACTGGCGTTCTTCGACGGGACTGCGCTTTATGAACACGAAGATCCGCGTCTTGGAGAGCATCGCGATTGGGGCACGCTTATCTTCAACTTCGGCCGGAATGAAGTTCGTTCATTCCTCATCTCGAACGCCATGTTCTGGCTGAAGAAGTACCACATCGACGGATTGCGAGTGGATGCAGTCGCTTCCATGCTTTACCTTGACTACTCCCGGAAAGCCGGCGAGTGGATACCCAACATACATGGCGGCAATGAAAATCTGGAGGCAATCGATTTCCTGCGCAAGACCAATGAACTGGTTCACCAGGTGCCCGGAGCCATAACAATAGCCGAGGAATCAACGGCATTTACCGGCGTCTCGCGCCCTGTGTATTTGAACGGCTTGGGTTTCACAATGAAGTGGAACATGGGCTGGATGCACGACATGCTCCAGTACTTCGAACGCGACCCGATCTTCCGCAAATATCATCAGAACGACATCACGTTCAGCATGATCTATGCATTTACCGAGAACTTTGTTCTGCCCATCTCGCATGACGAAGTGGTGTACGGCAAGCGTGCGCTTTTGGATAAGATGCCTGGCGACGAGTGGCAGCGATTCGCAAATGCCCGCGCCTTCCTAAGCTACATGTATGGACACCCCGGTAAGAAGCTGCTCTTCATGGGTTCCGAAATTGGCCAGACCTCCGAGTGGAACTATCAGGCCCAGGTGGAATGGTGGCTGTTGCAGTTCCCCATACACCAGCAGTTCCAGACGTTCTGCGCGGCATTGAACACGCTCTACCGCAGTGAGCCCGCGATGTACGAAATCGATTTCCAATACTTTGGCTTCGAATGGATCGATTTCCACGATCACGAAAATTCCATTGCGGCCTTCATACGCCGCGCGAAGCGCCGCGAAGACTATCTCGTTTTTGTGTGCAACTTTACTCCCGCGCCGCACCGCGGCTATCGCATCGGCTTTCCCGAAGCGGGCCTGCATCGCGAGATCTTTAACTCGGACGCCGCCATCTTCGGCGGCAGCAACATGGGGAACGGTGGGGCAATAAATGCGGTCCCCACTCCGTCCCACGGAAGACCCGCTTCGGCGGAACTGATCATCCCGCCGCTAGGAGTCATCGTATTCAAGCCCGATCGTCCGCTGCCCCCGGTAACCGACAAGGGCTAACATACTTTCCTAGATTTCCGCCGCGCCTTCCAAACTCCGCCACAAATACCAACTGGCGACTGAACAGTAGGGGTGCCATTTCTCCGCAATTCTGGCAAGCTCGGCCGGCTTCGGGAGATCTGGCAATTCGTAGGCGATTCGGACTGCGTTGCGGACGCCCAAATCGGCCACTGGAAGAACATTCGGCCGCTGCAAAGCAAAGATTAGAAACATTTGTGCCGTCCAGACACCCACGCCCCGCACTTGCGACAGCAGCGCAATAATATTCTCGTCTTCAAGCTCCACCAGTCCGCGAAAATTGATCTGACGACGCGCCACTCGTTCCGCCAGATCCGTCAAAGACGCGATTTTCTGCCTCGACAATCCGCATCCTCGCAATTCTTCGGGCGTCAGCCTCAGGAACGCCGATGCCGTAAATCTCCGCCCAACCGCCTTTCTCAGACGTCCGAAAATCGTTCCGGCGGCCTTCCCGCTGAGTTGTTGGAACGTGATAGACCGGGCTAACGTCTCGAAGCTTGGTTCTCGCGCTATGAGCCGGTAGGTTCCGACACGCTCTATAATTCGCGCCATAACAGGATCAGCGCTTTGAAGGTGCAGTGTTGCGGATTTCATAGGTTTGGCCGGCTGCGCGAGCGAAGCCCAGACGATCATCATAACCACATGAGCAGTTTTGTTCCACCCAGTCTCCTCCTCGCCGCGGCAGCCCTCTTCCTCGCGGGGACATCGCAAGCATTTGGCCAGTCCACGCAAGGTGTTCAGCCCGCCCCTGGCCAGGATCAGGCCGCCGCCCAGGAACCGACCATACGCGTTAACGTTGACCTGGTCAATATTTACTTCACAGTTAAGGCCAAAAAGGGCGGCCAGCTAATTCCCAACCTTGAAAAGAATAATTTCAGCATTTCTGAGGACGGAAAGCCGCAGACCATTGAACGTTTCTCCCGGGAAACGGATCTGCCCCTCACACTTGGTTTGCTGATCGATATCAGCGCGAGCCAGGAACGGCTGATCGATATCGAACGCGATGCCGCCTCCGCTTTCTTCTCCAGCGTGATCCGTCCCAAGGACGAAGCATTTCTCATTTCATTCGGCAAAGATACAGAACTGCTTCAGGACTACACGAGTTCTCCGCGTCTGTTGACAGCCGCGCTAAAGGACTTGCGGGGCGATGGACAAAGCCCGATGATCGGCGGCGGCCCGATTCCGAATGTCAACACCGGCCCCTTGCCGACGTCGGGCACTCCGAAGGGCACTCTCCTTTTCGATGCCGTCTATCTCGCATCGAATGAGAAGCTCAAAAGCGAAGTAGGGCGCAAAGCATTGATCCTGATTACCGACGGCGAGGATCAAGGCAGCACGTACAATGTTAAAACCGCCATCGAAGCAGCGCAGCGGTCCGATGCCATTATTTACAGCATTTATTACGTAGACCGCGGGTTTTACGCACAGGGCGGAATCATGTTCGGTGGAGGCGGCGGTGAGCGCGATTTGCGCAAAATGTCGGAAGAGACCGGCGGCCACGTTTTCACCGTCAGCCGCAAGCACCCGTTGAACCAGATTTTCAATGAGATCCAGGATGAGCTTCGAAACCAGTACTCCATCGGCTACGAATCGACCAATCCGAAGCGCGACGGAACGTTTCGCCACATCCAGATCAAAGTAGATAATTCGGACTACCGCGCCCAAGCGCGCGAGGGATACTACGCTACGTCAAACGGTGCGCAGTAACGTGCTCGCGCGCCTTTAGATAATCTTTGATTGCGTCCCGCAGAGGCGGCATCGGTTCGATACCGGCGGCTTCCAATTTCTGGTTCGAAAGCGCGGAAAACTTCGGTCTCCGGGCTGCAGTCCGGTACTCTCTTTCATCGGTTGGCTGCAGCGATGGCGACAATCCGGCGAGCTCGAAAATCAATTTGGCGTAATCGTACCAGGAAATTGCCTCGCCTCCGCCCATATGGAACAACCCTGTGATATTCCGCTCGACAAGATCCGCGGTCCGGGATGCCATGGCAGGCGCATAGGCGGGTGATGCTACATGATCCGCTACCACGCGGATCGGATTATCGCTCTTCGCCAGTCTCAGCATTAGTTCGACAAAATTCCCGCGAGGCGTAAACATCCCGCCCGGCCCAAAGACGCCCGACGTTCTTATGATGAGCGGGTCTGCCAGGTACGCCTGCGCGTAGAGTTCGCCAGCCAGTTTCGATACCGCGTAAGCGCCCAAAGGGTGCGGTCTGTCAGTCTCGACATACGGACTACCCTTCGTGCCGTCGAAAACGTAATCGGTCGAATAGTGCACCAGGTGGGCATCCGACTGCCGGCAGGCCATCGCCAGATTCCTGACAGCCAGAGCATTCGCCTGGTACGCGGGGAGCGGTTCCCGTTCCGCGATATCGACCTGGTTGTAGGCGGCGGCATTAATCACCACCTGCGCCTCCGATTGTGCGACTGCCTGCTCCACACTGACACTGTCCGTCACATCCAGCGATTGCCGGTCAAATTTCTGGACCGTCCACTGCCGCCGTTCAAACTCCCGGCACAACTCCAGACCGAGTTGTCCGCCGCCTCCGAAGATTACTACTTTGCGCTGCATTTCTTTTTGCAGCATAGCTAATGCTCTCCAGCCTCAGCCTGTGTGGTGTCATATATCGGGATGGATTCTTCCGTTCATCGCCGGATCCTTCCAGAGAATGGCTCCCATTCTGTAAAAATAACGGCGCACGATCTCCATTCGCGAAGCCCCGCTCTGCTCCAGCATTCCACGCATCTCGCTGGTCGTATATGCCTGACGCACAGAAGCGGGGGCATCATTGCGCGTAATGCGGCTGCGATAAATGAGGCGGCCCGCGCAAGCTGCCGCAAGGTGAACCGGATGCCGGACCAGGTCGTTGATCAACACGGCCACGCGAGAGCAGCGCAACGCCTCTTTCACGAACGCGTTCACCTCCGGAGGCGACAAGTGATGTACGAAGAGGCAACAGCTAACCAGATCGAAGCTGCTGTTGGGAAAAGGAAGTGCCAGGGCATCGCCGGCAACCCTGTTTTCCCCGCGTCCAAGGTGACTGGGACGCCGGTCCAACAACGTGAGTTGCAGACGGATGCCCTTTGAATGAAGCTCCGACCGGATAAACTCCGGCAACTCTCCGGATCCCGCCGCAACCTCCAGCATTGAAAAACTGGAAGTTCCGCGTTCCCGAGCGACTCTTTCGATTATGCGCCTGGTGGTTGACGCTCCGCCTAAGTAGTGGTTGATCAAGCGAAGATCCGCGAGCGAGCCGGCGACTTCGGCAGGCGTTCCGGCATCATCGTCGAGCAGTTCACGGCTGGGGGTTCTTTTCATCGGAAGATATGCGTTATGCTATCGCCACTCCTGCAACTATTCGAAGTGACTCTTCCTTTGGCGGCAGCAGTTGCAGGCCTTACCTGCCGCTCTCTTCATGCGCCAGGCATCCTCCACTCGCAAAGCCTATGAAAAAATCAATTCAATAGATGTTTCTGAAAAGTTGGCCGGCGGTGTACCTGCTGGCCGCGGCCCTAGTCGCTGCTTCTCCGGTCTTCGCGCAAAGCATTCAGCAGGCGCAGGAGCTGCAATCGCGTGGAGATTGGAAAGCCGCCGAGGACGCTTGGCGCTCGCTGCTTCAGCAATCGCCCCAAGACTACCGCTTATGGACCAGCCTGGGCATCACGTTGTCGCACCAGAACCGATATAACGACGCTATTGAGGCATATCGCAAAGCGCTTGCAATTCAACCGAAGGATCCGCAGACGGAATTAAATTTGGGGATCACCTATTTCAAAGCGGGAAAGCTGCCGCAGGCGATTCCGCCGCTGCGAAGCGCGGCCGCTGCGCTGGGTGACAATCCGCAGATAGACACCCTGCTGGGAATGAGCTTGTTCGGGACAGGCAAATACAGTGAGGCCGCAACTCATTTGCAGCGGGCAAGCGCCGTTGATCCTGGCAACGTAGGCTTGCGGCAGGTGCTGGCCCAGAGCTATCTCTACGGCAAGCAATACGAGAAGGCCCAGTCCGAATTCAAAGAAATGCTCATTCGCGATCCCGATTCGGCAAACGTTCACATGCTGCTTGGAGAAGCCTATGACGCAAACGGCCAGCTCGAACCTGCTATCAAGGAGTTCCAAGCTGCCGCGCAGAAGGGCAGCCTCCCAAACCTGCACTTCGGGCTGGGATACCTGCTCTGGAAGGACCACAAGTATGACCAGGCAGAGGCCGAATTTCGCGCTGAACTGAGAACGGACCCGGACAACTATCAGGCGTTGGCCTATCTGGGTGATGTCCTGATGAAACAGGGCAAGGTGAATGAGGCGGAACAGCCGCTGCGCAAATCCGTCCGGATTCACGACAGCATCTGGCTGACGCATTTCCACCTGGGAGTGATAGCGCAGCATCAGAAACGGTATGGCGAAGCTTCAGACGAGTTGCGCCGCTCCATAGCGATTGATCCAACCCGGCCCGAGCCGCACTACCGCCTGGCGCAAGTGCTGAAGGCGACTGGCCATACGGAGACGGCCCGGCTCGAATTAGAAAAAGTCGCCAAGCTCCACGAACACAAAGACGAGAACCTGATTCAAAAGATCACCGGACCGGGTCCATCCGCCCGGTAAGGACGATTCCGGTCGTCTCGCAGGTGATATACTCACGCCCAGGTGGGCTTTCTGACGAGATCCTGTCTCGGAACCTCGTCGCGCATGTCAGATGCGTTTCTGTTGTGGGGTCTCTTCGAGAAGCTCTAAAGGCGAGAGTTTGTTTGCTTCTCTCAAACTTAAATTTTCATTCTATGAGGTGACTACGTATGCACCATCTGAGTGATCGGTGTGCAAGCGGGTCGCGGCTGCGTTTTCTACACGCGCCGCGACTCTTTTTATTTGTCCTGTTGGCGATTTTCTGCAGCGCAGCATTCGCCCAGGAAACCGCAACCATTCTCGGCACCGTGACCGATCCGACCGGCGCGGCGGTACCAGGCGCAAAGATCGCAATCACAAACACCGCAACCGGCGTTTCGCGTACTGTGACCAGCAATCAATCAGGCAATTACAATGCACCGGATCTAAGCATCGGGACTTATAGCGTTAAAGCCGATATGTCCGGCTTCAAAGCGTATGAGCGGACCGGCATTGTTCTTAATGTCAATGGCACGGTGCGCGTGGATGTCGCTTTGCAGATCGGCCAGGCACAGGAGAGCGTCACTGTTGAGGCAAACGCGATCCAGGTTCAATCCGACACCAGTGAGCAGAGCAGCGTCATCACGGGAACCCAGATCGCCAAGATCGACACCAATGGCCGCAATCCGGTACAGCTCGCAACGTTAGTGCCGGGCGCATCCAGCAACATTCCCGATTTCAACGCTCCCACCGCGCTCTCAAGCAATCAGACCATCAGTTTCAATGGACAGCGCAATGAGCACAACGTCTGGAGGATTGACGGCGGCGAAGCGTACGACCGCGGTTCCGGGGGCGGCATGATCGTGAACCCATCTCCCGATGCTCTCGCGGAGTTCCGCGTCATGACCAGCAACTACAGCGCCGAATTTGGAGCGGGCTCCGGAGGCACCATCAACATGGCTCTCAAGAGCGGAACGCGAACGTTCCACGGCGCAGCCTGGGAGTTCAATCGGAATGATGATTTCGATGCGACGGACTTCTTCGCGAATCGAAACGGCACCGCCAAACCGAAGCTCCGGTACAACGCGTACGGCTTCAACCTCGGGGGCCCCATTTACATTCCCGGGCACTACAACAAAGACCGGCAGAAGACATTCTTCTTCTACAACATGGAATGGCGCAAGCTGATCCAGGGCAATCAGATTACCGCAACCGGTATTCCGGCTCCGGAATTCAGCGGCGACTTCAGCGGGTTATCCACTCCAATCACGGTTCCTCAAACAAAGGATCCAGCCGCAATTGCGCGGTTCGCCCGTTTCGGTTTGACACCTGGCCAGCAATTTCCCGGTAACATTATTCCTGCCGGACTGATTGATCCCAACGCCGCGGCCTTTCTCGCAACCGGCGCATTTCCAAAGCCGAATACCGCAGACGGACGTTTCTCTCAGGCTGCCCCTGTGCCAACCGATCTGCGCGAGGAAATTGTTCGCATCGACCACAATTTCACCGATAAGCTCTCCATCATGGGGCACCTGATTTACGACTCCAGCAACAACTCCTATGCAACCAGTCTTTGGAGCGGTGATACCTATCCCACCATCGGGACCCTGCTGGTCGCTCCGTCCTACAGCACAGTCGTTAACCTGACTTACAGCATCAGCCCGACGGTTGTAAATGAGGTTACATACAACTTTAACGGGAACAAGTTGCACCTCTCACCCACTGGCATTTTTAAGCGGCCGAGTAACTTCAGCGTGCCGGAATACTTCCCGGCGAATAATCTGGACCGCTTGCCGACAATCGATATCGGCACTCCTTACGGCGTGAATTACGACACGGCTTCCTGGCCCTGGAACAACGTGTACGGCGCACATGTTGTTGGCGATAACGTTTCCTGGACCCACGGAAACCACAATTTCCAGTTCGGCGGTTCCTACATGCGCAGCTACAAGCAGCAGGACATCTTCGGTAATACGAACGGCAACTTCGGTTTCAACGGGCAATTCACCGGGAATTCATTCTCCGATTTCCTGCTGGGTTATGCCAACAGTTACCAGGAGCTGGACATTCAGGATGCAGTAAATATCCGCTTCAACCAGTTCGCCTTTTATGGCGTCGACAACTGGCGCGTAAATAACCGCCTGACGTTGAATCTCGGCTTGCGTTGGGAAGGCATACCGCACGCCTATGATGTCAATGGGCGCCTCTCCAACTTCGAGCAAGGACTCTACAATCCGGCCAACCGGCCAATCTTCAATCCGGACGGAAGCCTGGATTCCAGCGGTCCCGGATTCGGAACCGTTTCAGGCATTGCTCTTTCCAATGTTCCGTTCTATCTGAACGGTATCGGACTGGCCGGCAGGAATGGAACACCCCAAGGGCTGGTCCAGAATCACTGGAACAACTGGGGTCCCCGGGTCGGCTTTGCTTATGACGTAATGGGCGATCAGAAAACAGTCATACGCGGCGGATTTGGTATGTTCTACGAGCGCATTCAGGGCAACGATGTATACAATATGGGCCCGAATCCGCCCTTCTCCTACAATCCGAACCCGAATAATGTCTACTTCTCCAACCCTTCAGTGAGTAACCAAACCGGGCTAACTGCACCAGCCCCGACGTTCCCATCCAGTTTCACCGCACTGGCTTTCAGCGACTACAAACTTCCGGTCGCCACACAGTACAGCTTCGGAATCCAACGGCAGCTCTCGCAAGCCGCGGTTCTGAACCTTTCTTACGTCGGCTCACATGATTATCACCAGCCCGACCAGCGGAACATTAACACCGTACCGCTGAACGATCCGAACCGCCTGGCCATCTGCGGCGGCAACTGCGGCTTTACAGGCGCCAGCTATGATGCCAACCTCGATCGCATCTATCCCGGCTTCTCGAATATCACCATGACCGAAGCCGCAAGCCCTTCCAATTACAATTCGCTGCAGGTCAGCGTGAACTGGCGCAATAATCATGGATTGTCCCTGCAGGGAGCGTATACCTATTCGCACGAGCTGGATCAAACCTCGGGCGACCTGAACACGCTTTCAAATCCCTTCAACCGCGCCTATGACTATGCCAGCGGCGATCTGGATCGTCGCCACAACGCTATTTTCAGTTACGTGTATGAGCTTCCCTTCTTCAAGAACTCGAGCGGTTTCGTTCACTCGGCGCTTGGCGGTTGGGAGATCTCTGGCATAACCATGTTCCAGACCGGATTGCCGGTCAATCCCGGCCTTGGGTACGACAATCTTGGACTCGGCGGCGGCACTAATAGCAGGCCCGATACCGTCTCCAGCATCAATTATCCAAAGAATGTGGACGCGTGGTTCAGCACCTCATCCTTTGTAGCTCCCGCGGCTTTAGCCTTCGGCAGCGCGGGCCGCAACATTATCCGTGGACCCGGACGCGCCAACTGGAACGTCGCGCTATTCAAATCTTTCGCGCTTCCCTGGCGTGAGGGAATGCATATCGAATTCCGCGGCGAGACCTACAACACGTTCAATCACACCCAATTCAACGGCATCGACTCGACCTTTACCGATGGCAATTTCGGCAAGGTCACTTCCACGTTCGACCCCCGAATCATCCAACTCGGCGCGAAATTCGTGTTCTGAGTTATCGTCGGCGAGCAACAAAGGGGCGAGGCCATACGGCTTCGCCCTTTTTTATTTGCCCTTCGTCCAGAACTTCTATCGCCGAGATGTTCGCGTAGTTCTTGACCGGTACGAAAGACAGCAGCAGCTTACCCTGCGCGTTCGGCTGGACGTGCTGAAAGGCCTTCACTATCTGCTGGTGCAGGCCGGCTTCTTTTACATGTCGAAATTTCGGAGCAGGACTACGCCATTGCAATATACGTCGAAAATCCGGCTGCCCACTCCGCCACCGCCCTGTCCCTTCGGCCCCCAGTAGGATTCGGCGAAATATAGGTTCACGGTATAGTGGCCTTCCGCGACCGGTATCGCATAGCTGAAATTACCGTACCGTTCGCGCCCATAAATCTGCGGATCATATGTCCCATCAACGGTGCCTTGACGCGCCATACCGCGGCCGCCCTGAAAGTAATTGTCGGGCGACCACGTGAGGCCGGCTCGGTCGGTAACCATGGCGTCCTGCGTGATGATGCGGATGGGATGAATCCGATGAGGAATGCCAGGCACAATCTCGATAGCATTCAGAAACGGTGTGTCCGTTCCCTTCACAAAGGCGAGGTGCAGGAACCCATCAGCGGCGGGCGCTACATCCTTGAAAACCCGAACGTCAGCCGTATTGGGTCCAGCATCGGCGATCACGTCGAATTGCCGCAACAGGGTCGAGCCGTTCAGCTTAATATCGAACATGCGAACGTTCTCGCCGCCTTCCATCGCGGGCCCGGGAGAATAGGAAGTATCCGCAAAGTACAGCCGTAGCTCGTATACCCCGGGCTTCAGGGGAATTTTGTAGGAAAACTCGCCGGAACGCATGCTTCGAAACAGAAACGGGTCACGGGTCCGGTAAATAAGCTGCCCGGGCGTCTCGCCAGCCGTACCGCCCGAAAAGAAAGCATCGCCGGCCCACACGTTTCCTTCGCGATCCCGAACATCGGGCCTGGATGAGCCGCACAAAATACGCACGCCCGCGCCTGCCGGAATGATGGCCGGAATGGCCGGAGCAGTTCGATCGAGAGCGGATGGCGGGGGTGGCTGCGAAGCGCGGCGGAGTCCGTAAACTGTAAGAGCGGCCAGTCCCGCGAGGAGCAACAGCGTAAGCGCGGAAATGATTAATCCGAGCCGCCTGCGGGAAACAAAACGGAGCTGTTCGGGCGAGCGGACGGCCGGAAGTCGTGTCCAGGCAGGCGCAAATTCAGCGGCCGGAACAATCGATTCAGCAGCGGCTTCTTCCGCCTTTTGCCGGATCAAAAACTCCGGCTGATATTGCCCGCTCTGAATGACAATCTCAACTGGCTCTGCCGCTCCTTCCCCTCCGTAATACTCCTTTAACTTCTTCCGCAAGCGGTGCATTTCGACTCGAACAATTGCGTCCGTGCTCTGGTCGAAATCGGGCGGACGGTGAAACACATCCGTCGCGATGATGTATTCCTTTATCGATCCTGCTTCGCCTTGAAGGAATCGGATGCACAGATATTCCAGCAATGCAGCCAGGCGCGGATTCTTTGAGAACGTGACCGACGCCAGTACTGACTGAAGGGCCGAACGCTGGTCCTCAAGCTTCGACCCAGACTGGATGTCGTTTAGAAGATCCACTGGGTGTCGAGTATAACACCGCTGTAACCTTCAGTTTTCAGCCGTTAGTTCCGTTAAATGCTTACTCGTACGTTGTTGAACTACCAGACTTAACTGCCGAATCCTCCAATTTTCAAGGGAGCTAACGGTCGTAACCTAGCGTTCCTTCCCGGTCACAGGCATACTGTTCCAAAGCTTGAGGTCACCCGTATGCTTCCCAGAACAATATTTTCGATATCATCCTGCTTCAAAACCGCCAGCCGCCTGCTGGCGCTCTCTGCACTTCTGATGGCCTCCGCCTTCCTGGTCTCAGCCCAGACCGGCACGGGAGGCACAATACTCGGAACCGTCACGGACGCGTCCGGCGCCGTTGTTCCTAATGCCAAGGTCACGATCACGAACACGGATACAAACCAATCGCGCCAGGTTACCAGTAACCAGTCGGGCGATTACCTGGTTCCCGACCTTCAGATCGGCCATTACAAGGTTCGCGTTGAAGTGGCAGGATTCAAGGCGGTCGAGCAGACCAATATCACGTTGAGCGTAGGCCAGCGAGCCCGAGTCGACGCGACATTGGAAGTCGGCAGTACCCAGGAAAGTGTGACGGTCGAAGCGACGCCGGTCGCGGTGCAGTCCGAGTCGGGCGAAATCAGCGATGTGATCACCGGTCAGCAGGTTTCGCAGCTTGCCACCAATGGCCGAAGCGTCTACTCTTTGGCCGCTCTCACTGCTGGCGCATCCAGCAACATGTCCGATCTGAATATCCCGACTTCCACGGGCGGAGATGCCGGTGTGAGCTTTAATGGCATGCGTCAGAACCATAATCTCTGGATGATTGACGGGGGTGAAGCTTCGGACCGCGGCGGGGCGGGCGGCATGGATGTGATGCCTTCCATCGATTCAATCGCGGAATTCCGCACGATGACGTCGAACTACAGCGCCGAATTCGGCCTGTCTTCGGCGGGAACCATGACCATGGTCATTAAATCCGGGACCAAGGATTTTCACGCATTCGCCTGGGAGTTCAACCGGAACGACGCTCTGGATGCCGCCAACTTCATTAACAATGCAAACGGCGTAAAGACGCCCAAATTACGGTTCAATACCTACGGTTTCAATGTGGGCGGGCCAGTGTTCATCCCGAAGGTCTACAACAAGGAGCGGGACCGAACCTTCTTCTTCTTCAACATGGAATGGCGCAAACTGATTCAAGGAGGCAATGTAAACACGACCGTCCCCGCGACCGGTGAGTACGGCGGCAATTTCGGTTCAACGCTCATTAAAGTGCCAACGGCCGCTCAGCTAGCTCCCGGTCTTCTGAAAAAGTTCACCAACGCCGGCCTGACACCAGGTCAAGGCTTTCCGAACAACCGGATCCCGACATCTTTACTGGACCCAAATGCGCAGTTGCTTTTGCAAGCGGGCATTTTCCCCGCGGCCAATGGCGGCGGCAGCCAGTTCCTCGGAGGAAGCGATCTACCGACGAATCTGCGGGAAGAAATCGTGCGCATTGACCACCGCTTCTCCGATAAGTTCTCCGTCTTCGGCCATTTCGTAACGGAAGCCGTTGATCAGCGGTATGGCACCACGCAGTGGAGCGGCGATAATGTCCCAACAGTCGGCAATCAGTTCAGTAACCCCGGGTATCACGCCGTTGTCCACGCGACGTATTCCATCACCCCGACTCTGTTGAATGAAGTTGCTTACAACCAGAACGGAAATACACTCGATCTCACCCCGGCTGGCATCTTCAAGCGGCCGGATGGATTGAACATCCCCGAGCTCTTCCCCGGCAACAATCTGAGCCGCATTCCATCCATCTCGCTTGGCCAGCTCGGCACAAACTACGATGTAGGTAGCTGGCCCTGGCACAATAAGGCAGACGATTACCAAGTCCGCGATGACATTTCCTGGGTGAAGGGTTCGCATCAGTTCAAATTCGGCGCAAGCTGGGCGCTCTATAAGAAAATCCAGGACCTGTTCGGGCCGACGCAAGGTTCGTTCAGCTTCAACGGTCAGTACACCGGCAACGATTTTGCGGATTTCCTGCTGGGTCTTTCGAACTCTTACAACGAGCTTGCCGTGCAAGACAAAGGTTACTGGAACAATGTTTCACCGGCTGTCTACTTCCAGGACAACTGGAAGGCCACGTCCCGCCTGACGTTAAATCTCGGCTTACGCTGGGACGGAATACCGCACACCTATGAAGCGAACAACCGCATGTCGAACTTCTATCCAGGCCTGTATAATCCGGCGAATGCTGCTCTTCTTGCCGAGGACAACAACAGCATTCTGCCGTCGAGCCCTGGTCTTGGACCGAGCCCGAATTCGATCCTGAACGGTTATCAGTTTTACTTGAACGGCATCGGGATCGCAGGCAAGAACGGAATTCCCAAGGGCCTGGTCAAAGATTCCTGGCTCGATTTCGGCCCGCGCATTGGTTTCGCTTACGATCTGACGGGCGGTGGCAAGACTGTACTTCGCGGCGGCTTCGGCATCATGTATGAACGCATTCAGGGCAATGACATGTACAATGCCGGACCCAACCAGCCTTTCAGCGCCAGCGTCAACTTCAACAACGTCTCGCTCTCGAACCCGAGCCTCAGCCTGCAGTCCGGCCAAGCCCTCACAGCACCGATTCCCATCGGCAGCATCACTGGCCTAGCTTACACGGATTACAAGAGCCCTTCCAGTTACCAGTACAGCATCGGCGTTCAGCATCAGCTCTCGCCTCAGTCGGTGCTCTCCGTCGCCTACGTCGGCAACCAAAATCGCCATCAGAACGATTACCGCGAGACCAATCTACCGGACCCGGGCGTTCTGCCTTGTCTGATTGCCGGAAACGCCAGTTGCCCGTACAACACGGTCGTCCCATACCGCGGGTTCCACTCCATCAACATCGCCGAGAATGCGGAAAACGGCCATTACAACGGGCTCCAGACCGAGTTGCGCTCCCGGATTCACGACGCGCTTACGCTGCAGGCGGCCTACACGTTCTCCCGCGCGATCGATCCTGCGCCTGGGACCGGCAACCTGGGCGGCGATCTTTCCAGTGTCTCCAACCCGTACGATCGCTCCTACGATTACGGTCCCAGCGGCGGCGACCGCACCCACATTGGTCTGGTGAGCTTTGTTTACGAGCTTCCGTTCTTCCGGACCGCTCAAAATATGTTCACGCGATCTACGCTGGGCGGCTGGGAGGTATCCGGAATCGTAACCATGGAGTCCGGTCTGCCGCTTGCGCTTACGCTGAACGGCTCCCAAAGCAGTAACGGTTTAGCCAACGGGACAAACCGCCCCGATATTAGCGGAAGTATCGGCTATCCTCAGACGGTTTCGGAATTTTTCAACACCTCCGTGTTCTCATCTCCAGCGGTGGGTGCATGGGGCGATCTGAAGAAGAATGCCCTTCGCGGGCCCGGCCGCGATAACTGGAATCTGTCGCTGTTCAAGAGCTTCCTTCTCAGCGAATCGCGCGGCAGCCGCTTCGAGCTACGCGTTGAGACGTTCAACACCTGGAATCACACGCAGTTCAAGGATATTTCGACGGGCGTCAGCTTCGATTCCTCCGGAGCGATCACAAACAACTTCGGTCAGGTAACCGGAGTCTGGGATCCGCGCGTATTCCAATTGGGAGCAAAGTTGATTTTCTAGTCGACCAGGGCACTGAACCGCGCGCGTGAGCAAGCGGGTTATTGCGGGCCGCTGATCTTCATCAGCGGCTCTTCTGTCTGCTTCTGGTGTAACTTTTGAACCGCCGCGAACTCCGTATCCGCTTCGGCGGTTCTACCTAACTCGCGATAGAGCCGGGCCAAACGGTAATGCGCATCAAAGCTGGCGGGGTCTGCTTTGATCGCTTCGCGGAACTCGGCAATCGCGGCATTACGCTGCTTCGCTTCGGCATACAGAATCCCCAGATCCACGTGAGCGATATGCAGCTCGGGACGCAATCGCGCGGCATCTTTCAGCAATGATGCCGCCTCTTGCTTCCGGCCGGCCTTCATGAGCACATCGCCGAGGTACGCGCTGGCCTGCCCGTTCTTGGGGTTGTCCTCTAACTCCCGTCTGAATTCCCGCTCCGCATCGTCGTAGCGCTTTTGCTCCCAATATAAATAGCCGAGGCCGAAGTGCACATCTGGCTGCATGGGAGCCGCTTTCGCTGCTGCTTCAAATTCGCCCGCGGCATCGGCGGTGCGGCGTTGCGCGTCCAGCGCCTCTCCCATCAGCATGTGCGCGGCAACCGAATTCGAATCACGCTGCAGCAATTCCTTGAAGAGGTCCATCGCCTGGTCATACTGGCCCGACCACATGTAGCTCTTGGCAAGCAGGTATGCAAGTTCTGTGTTCTGCGGCTCCGCGGCAGCCAACGGTTTAAGCAGGTCGGCCGCCTCGCGATACTGGCCGAGGCCGAAATGGCTCATCGCCAGCAATGTTTCCGCCTGATCGCTTCGAGACCTTGCATTCTCCTTCTCAAAGGCCGCCAGCGCATCGCGAAATTCTCCCAGCTTGAAATAGGCAAGGCCCAGATTCAGATAGATTCCAGGAAGTGTTGGATCGATCGCGATTGCGCGCTTATAGGCGGGAATAGCTTCGCGATACTTCTCTTGATGTGAGAGGCTTACTCCCAGCTTGGCCTGCGCCAGGGCCTCGGCATTGTGTTGCTGGGCATCACAAGCGAGCCCGAGCGCAAGCAACAGGACAGTGACTTTCACATTTATGGAGCGGTTGCCTTCTTATGCGCCAATCGGCTGCACGCGTCCGGCGTGTGCAGCATCTTGATGGCATCTCCGCCCGATTCGATAGTATCGATCCGTCCCTCACTGTTGATGACGAACGTGACCCGGCCCGCGATGGCGTACTTCGGAATAAAGACGCCGTATTCCTGGGACACTTTCCGGTCGACGAAATCGCTCAATAACGGGAACGATAAACCCAATTGTTCAGCAAATGCCTTTTGCGAGGGTGTGTTATCGGTGCTTATGCCGAACACCTTCGCGCCGGTCTCCTGGAACTTTTGCATACCAGCCTGGTACGCTTTCATCTCGGCGGTTCAACCGCCTGTGAACGCCGCTGGAAAGAAGGCCAGAACGATGGTGCTCTTGCCGAGGTAATCAGCCAGATGGATCGTTCCTCCATCAGTAGAGGGAAGAGTGAAATCCGGGACTTTGTCGCCGACTTTCAGGGTACTGGAAGGCGGAGCCTGCGCAAGCAAGCTGACGCCAAGTGCGCCCGCAATCGCGAGCCGCCTGCTAAAAAGCATAATTCTCCTTGCAAATTGACGGTAACACGAATGGGTCGATGATTGCCCGGGGTGTGCCGGCGCGGGAGAATCGAAATATGAAAGTACCACCGGGTCCGCGCGGGCTTGAGGTATTTGGCTTTTTCGGCGGAAACGGATCCGGCGGAGTCATCGGGTTCCTGGAGCGCACTGCACGCCGCTACGGACCCATCTCATCGTTCCGCATTTTGCATAAGCGGCTTTACCTGGTGGACGATGCGGAGCTGATCAAGGACATTCTCGTCACCCGCCAGCACAGCTTCGAACGCGACTCCGGGGCAAACCTCCTTCGCGAGCTGATCGGCGATGCGCTGCTGACACGCGAAGAACCGCGGCACCGGGAGCGCCGACGCATGCTGCAGCCTGCATTTCACAAGGAGCAGATTGCATCGTATGCGCGCATCATGACGCGCGAATCAGGGCGCCTTGCCCACGAGTGGACGGACGGCTTGGTTGTGGACATTCGCAAGCAGATGCGGGGTCTGACGTTGGCAATTATCGGTGCAGCCATGTTCGGAGCCGATTTCCGCGGAAACGCGGATGCAGTGGCAAACGTGCTTCAGCGCGTCGCCCGGCGGTCGAGATGGCTCGCTCCGGCGTTCGCATTTATTGAGCCGCTGGTTGTGGCCTATCGCAAGACCTTTCCTCATGCCCCGAGCCTTTTTTTTCGAAGCGAACGAAAGGAACTGGAACGGATCGTCGCACCAGTTATCGAACAGCGCCGCCGATCGGACGGCAAGGACATGCTTTCGTTATTGCTCAATGAACAAAATGAGGAAGGCGGCAGCTTGAGCGCGGAAGACGTGAAGAACGAAATTGTTACCTTCGTCCTTGCCGGTCACGAGACTACGGCCACAGCCTTGACCTGGAGCTGGTATTTGTTGGCGCACCATCCGGAAGCGGAGCGGCGTCTGCACGCGGAGTTGTCTGAGGTTTTGGGGGAACGCGAACCAACGCTGGACGATGTGCCTCGACTGCCATACATGAACATGGTTTTCCAGGAAGCCCTGCGCCTTTATCCGCCCGCCCTGGCTTTTGCGCGGCGTACTAAGGAGCGGCTCGATCTCGGCGGATATACCATCCCAAAAGGCGCGAGCGTGTTTCTCAGCCCCTACATTACGCAGCGCAACGGACAATATTTCGAGCGCCCCGATGAATTCCTCCCGGAACGATGGATTGCAAACGCAGCGCCCAAGTTCGCCTATTTCCCTTTTGGCGGTGGAGCGAAGATGTGCATCGGCGAACCATTCGCCAGGTTGGAAGGTGTCCTGGCGCTCGCAACACTGGCTAGGCGCTGGAAGCTCGAAGAGGTTAGTAATTTACCCGTTGCATTCGGCCAGGGATTCCTGCTGAACCCAAACAAACCGATCCTGCTGCGAGTAAGATGGCGGACAGGTACTAACTCGCAAATGTACCTGAGCGATGTAACAACCGCCAGTTAGCCCGCATCCATTGTACGCTTGAGTGCCGCGCACGGACCTTTGGAGCCGCTCGTAATAACACCGTTCACAGCCGGTTCAACGGTAATGTTCCGGACGCGCGCGGTCAGGTGGATCTCACCCGCCGCAGTCTTCGTGCTGGCCGCTGGAGCTACTTTCACAGCCGTTTTAGTGCGCGAACTGCCGCCTCAAGCGCAAGAAACGGCTCAATCGGAACTTACCGCTTCCGCGCCTGCTTCGGACTTGGGATTGCGCGTGGATTCGGATGGCGACCGGCTGTCCTTAAGCTGGAACCGGCGCAATCCGCTCGTTTTGTCCGCAACCGGAGGAAGTCTGCTGATTGAAGATGGTTCCCAGCATCGTGAAATTCACCTGGACTCAAGCCAGATAGCCGACGGGTCGGTATCGTACAGGCCCATCTCAAGTGATGTTACCTTCCGCTTGAAGGTGATAGGTAAGGAACAATCAGCCACCGGCAGCATGCGTGTGCTAGACGGCGTCAGCGCCCCAAGTCCAAAGGCGACCGCCGCTTTGGGCGTCATTCGCCCGAAAGTTACTAGTGCGTTAGCTCAGGAAGACTTCTTATCGAAGACCAGCGTCTCCGAATTCTCAACCGGCTCAAGGTGAGTGAGCTTCACGGTCAATGTGTTGCCGTCAGGCGCGAGTTCAAGACGCCATTGCGTCACGGAATCCTCCTTCGGGCCATCGGTTTTGAGAATTACCAGAGCCGTGCCGTCGTACCACAACGATACCTTCGCCTTATGGCCGTTTTCGTCGAAATCACATTGCGTGCCGACCGTATCGCAAGTGAACTTCGAAGTAACATTTTTCCCGCCCCTCTCCTGGACCACCCGGTTGAAATCGATTTTGCCGGAAGCATCCTGGATTGTGTACGTAACTGAATTTGCGTCTTTAGCTTGACTCTTCGCCGAGTCGAGCTGCCAGGTTCCGCTGAAATTCGGCTGAGCATCATCGGCGGCGTATAAAGAAAACGAAAACGTTGACGCCGCAAGTACTGCCAGCGCCAAGTGGGTGTAGCGCATGCAACCTCCTTTGAGCGGCTCCCGGCGGTTGTGCCGGGGGTCGATGGATGTTCTTTCCTGCTTCAACTATAACTAAAAGCAATCATTCCGAAAATCCCGAAAGTACCCGAAGATCCCTTCGCAAAGACACTAGTGAACTTCACCAGTTTCGGCTTTGCTCTGCGAGTTAGGCTGCCAAATGTGCGGGCATCACAGCACAATCCGTGCATCCCCTTCGCGCCGCGTGACCCGCTGGCGATCCAGGTATTCCAGCAGCGGTATCGCGTATTTTCGCGACACCTGCATCCAGTCCTTAAACTCGGGCACCGAAAACCGCCTGCCTTTATGCGCCGCCAGCGATCTACGCATTTGTGCAATCGCGTCCGCATGAAAAATGAGATCCTCTGAGACGCGCACCAGGCGCTGCTTCTTAACCAGGATTTCTATCAAATACCGGCTCTTCTTGAAATCGAGACCGGATGCCTTCAGCCCTTCGGCAAGCGGCGGGGGTTGAAAGCCCGCCGCTCGGAAAACCTGTTCCATGCTGGAGAGCGCCCGCGCTTCCCCATCCGTAAACTGCGCCTGATGCGACGCGAGCGCAATCACGTCGCCCTGTATCCGGATGTCCGGCAATCCTTCGAATACAGCATTTGCCAGATTTGCGTCCAATCCTAACCGCGCCGCCGCAATAGGCGCGCCTGGTGTCGAAAGATTCTTCTCGTGAAATCGCTTGAGCCATTCCAGCAGATTTTCGCGCTTTTGCCGGATCCACAGCTTCGTCACCACTCGCTGGCCTGTCTCGACAAACACCAATTCACCGTTCTCCAGCACCAGCGATTTAATCAATTCTGGCGTCGCCCCGGTGGAGCTGACCAGCTCCGAAAGGCGGCGTCCTATGCCGCTCTCTTCCACCAGAAACTGGACGCGGCGCGCCAGATCCGCCGGGATCAGCGACTCCAGACGGTGCACTGTCTTGGCACGGCTGAGCCGCTTTGGAGGGAATGCATCGAGAATGCATCCTCCCGCCACCGTCTGTGGAGGCGATGGACGTCGTAACACAAATCGGTCACCCGGAACCGCTATCACCGGGCCCGAAAGCCAAAGCCGCGCCAGCGAGTCTGCGCCCTTTGCGTCACGCCCAAGCACTTTCAGCGCACTGGATAGCTCCGCTGTTCCGCTGTGGAACAGAAACTGTGCGCGGCGGTCCGGAATCTCATCGCTCCCCAGCCAGTTCACCTGAACATCTATGACGGTAGCGGGCTCGAATGTGTCCGGCCGCATGAGAACGAATCCGCGCTCAATCTCCCGGTGATCAACGCCGGCAAGGTTGACTGCGGTGCGTTGGCCGGCTCTCGAAACCTCTACCGGCTTGCCATGTACTTGCAGCGCCCGGATACGAGCCGTCTGTTTCGTAGGGTGGATCTCGACCAAATCGCCAGTGCGTAGTTGTCCGCTCCACAGTGTGCCGGTTACGACCGTTCCGAACCCCTTCAATGCGAAGCTGCGATCCAGCGGCAGCCGGGGCAGACCCGTATCATCGCGGGGCGCATTCCGGCTTGCCAGGTTCGAAAGCTCAGCCCCAAGCTGCGTTATTCCTTCGCCGCTCACTGCACTCACCGGAACAACAGGAGCATGCTCCAGAAAGGAGCCGGCGCACAATGTCCTAACCGCTTCCGTGGCGGCAGCCCTCTGTTCCGCACTCGCGATATCGATCTTTGTGAGTGCGATCACGCCTTGCTTGATTCCGAGTAGGCGGCATATCTCGAAATGCTCGCGCGTCTGCGGTTTTACGCCTTCGTCAGCCGCCACCACCAGGACAACCGCTTCGATCCCGGCCGCTCCAGCCAGCATATTCTTAATGAAGCGTTCGTGCCCCGGCACGTCGATGAAGCTGATCGCTCTTCCACCGGAAAAAATCGCGTGCGCGAAACCCAGATCGATGGAGATGCCGCGGATTTTCTCTTGCGCCAGCCGGTCCGTATCCATCCCGGTCAGTGCGCGGACCAGCGCGGTCTTTCCATGGTCGATGTGTCCTGCCGTCCCCACCACCATTCCAGAAGTCCGCGCGGAGCTATCTGACATGCTGAGATCTGTAATCTATCGTCGCATTCCAATGGATACGCGAGCGTCAGGATACTTTATATGACAGGCAATCGTCTGGAAGAGGTCCGCCGCCGCCACGCGCGCGCGGAAGAGGGTGGTGGATCGGAGCGAAAGGCGCGCCAGCACAGGGAAGGCAAGCTCTCGGCGCGCGAACGTATAGAACTGCTTCTTGATGAGCGCTCGTTCGAAGAATTGGACAAGCTGGTGCGCCACCGAAGCCACAACTTCGGCATGCAGAACAGCATCATTGAGGGCGACGGCTTCATTACCGGTCATGGGCTCATCCATGGACGCCAGGTGTTTATCTTCGCCCAGGACTTCACCGTCTTCGGCGGCTCGCTTTCAGAGGCAAACGCTCAGAAAATCGTGAAGGTGATGGATCTGGCCTTGAAAACAGGAGCTCCCATCATTGGCCTGAACGATTCCGGCGGCGCGCGTATACAAGAGGGTGTGGTCTCCCTCGCCGGCTACGCCGACATTTTTCTCCGCAACACGCTCGCCAGCGGAGTGATTCCCCAGATCTCCGCCATCATGGGTCCCTGCGCCGGTGGAGCGGTGTACTCGCCCGCCCTCACCGATTTTGTCTTCATGGTGGATCACACCAGCCATATGTTTGTGACTGGTCCCGACGTCATCAAGACAGTCACGCATGAAGATGTTACGAAAGAAGACCTGGGCGGCGCGGCAACCCACAATTCCGTCAGCGGTGTTGCCCATTTCCTCTCGGCCGGCGATGAGAATTGCCTGCGCGGCATCCGCGAGCTGATGACGTTTTTACCGCAGAATAATCTTGATGGCGTTCCGCGTGTCTCGACCAAAGATCCGGACGACCGCGCCGATCCGGAACTTGACACGCTCATTCCCGAAGAGTCAAACAAGCCCTATGACATGAAGGACGTGATCTGCCGTGTAGTGGACGACCGCTATTTCTTTGAAGTCGCGGAGTTCTTCGCGCGCAACATCGTGGTTGGCTTCGCGCGGATGGCCGGAGAAACTGTCGGAATCGTCGCCAACCAGCCGGCGTATCTCGCCGGTTGCCTGGATATCAATTCGTCCACAAAAGGCGCGCGCTTCGTCCGGTTCTGCGATGCCTTCCAGATCCCGATCCTCACGTTCGAGGACGTTCCAGGCTTCCTGCCTGGAACTGCGCAGGAATTCGGCGGCATTATCCGCCATGGCGCGAAGCTTCTCTATGCTTATGCGGAAGCCACCGTGCCGAAGATCACCATCATTACCCGCAAAGCTTATGGCGGCGCTTATTGCGTGATGGGCTCAAAGCACCTGCGTACCGATATCAATTTCGCTTACCCGACCGCCGAAATTGCAGTCATGGGGCCGGAGGGCGCGGTAAACATCCTTTATCGCCGCGAACTGGCGCACGCGACAGATCCCGAAGAAAGCCGCCGCGCCAGAATCGACGAGTACCGGAACCGTTTTGCAAACCCCTTCGTCGCTGCCGAACGCGGCTACGTGGATGACGTGATTGAGCCGCATGAGACGCGGCCGAGAGTCATCCGCGCGCTGCGGATGCTCGCAAACAAAACCGACACGATGCCGCGAAAGAAGCACGGCAACATCCCGTTGTAGACGGGTCGTGACTACCGGATTATTTCTTCTTGGCCGCCGATTTCTTTGTGCTCGTGCGGCGCCCGGTACTCTTTTTACTGGCAGTCTTCTTTGATGCGCTTTTTCTGCTCGCGCCGGTCGAGCTCTTTTTCGAAGCGCTCTTTTTAGAGGCTGTCTTCTTCTTCGAGGCGCTCTTCTTGTGCGGATTTGGCGGGATGTTTGCACCCGATCGCCGTGCTTCGCTTAAGCCGATCGCAATCGCCTGCTTGGGATTCTTGACGGTCTTTCCGCTGCGCCCCGATTCAAGCTCGTGGTGTTTGTATTCGTGCATTGTTTTCTGCATTTTGTTGTGCACGAT
>DATIMA010000195.1:0-33304 GCA_035475915.1 Bryobacteraceae bacterium | reverse complement strand
GACCGGACGCCAGGCGTAACCAACTTCAGCTTCGGACCAGCGAGCTGTCTGACCCGGCCAACTTCCAGCGGCGAGCAGACGATACCGTCCATTCCGCTGTCCTTCGCTTTGTTCACGCGCAGGTCAACGAGATCGGATATCGAAACATGGTAGCCGAGATCAGCCAGGTCATCCTGATCGAAGCTCGTAAGAACTGTTACCGCCAGCAACCGGGTATGGCTTTGCCCCCGTCCTTCGACGGCTGCTTGCATAACCGTCCGGCTGCCATGAACGGTGAGGAACGTCGCGAGGCCGGTTTCGCAGATTCGGCGGGTCGCGCGCTTCACCGTTTCGCCGATATCGTACAATTTGAGATCAAGAAATATTTTCTTGCCGAGAGAATTCAATTGCGAAACAAACTGCATTCCGCCTACCGCATACAACTCCATTCCCACCTTATAGAAATCCGCGGCGGAACCTATTTTTTCTACTAGCTCCAGAGCGTCTCGGGTGCTATCAATATCCAGCGCAATAATGAGCGGATTCGTGTTGTCTTTCAGATCTTCACCTCGATGGGCTTCGCTTGCCGTTCCGTTACGTAACCAATGACGTACGCTTCGGGCCGTTGTTCGAGAAGCAATTTCGCCTGATCTTCAGGCAAAGAGATCAGCAGACCGCCTGAGGTTTGCGGATCGTACAGCAAAGCTTGAATCTCCGCGGGAATCCCGGGCGGCATGACCACGCAGCTCTCCACGAAGTCTCGATTATTGTTCAGACCTCCGGAATGGGCCCCGGCTTGCGAACATTCGATAGCGCCGGGCAGAAAACGCACCGCGCTGGCCGCGATTTCGAGGGTAACACTGCTGGCCAGGGCCATCTCGCGAGTATGCCCCAGCAAGCCGAAGCCGGTGACATCCGTGCAACCGTGAATTTCCAGCGCAAGCATAGCCTCACAGACGCCGCGATTCAGCTCGAGCATCTGGTTGATCGAAGCGGTTACATATCGCTGTTCGGCAATTCCCTTCTTGAGTGCTGTTGAAATGACGCCTGTTCCGATTCGCTTCGTGAAAACAAGCAGATCGCCCGGTCTGGCTCCGGCATTTGTCAGGATTCGTTCCGGATGTATCAGGCCCGTTACAGCGTAACCGAACTTGACCTCATCTTCGCTGATGCTGTGGCCGCCGAGGATGACGCAACCGGACTCATGAATCTTCTCTGCGCCTCCCTTGAGAATCGCTTCGAGATCCTGGATATCGCCCTTCGCCGGATACACCACCAACGAAAGCGCGGTTACCGGCCGCCCGCCCATCGCGTAGATATCGCTTAATGCGTTCGCCGCGGCAATTCCGCCGAAGGTGTATGGATCGTCCACGATAGGCGTAAAGAAATCGACAGTCTGAACCATCGCGAGGGGTCTGCCGCCGGCTTGCGTCAGATCATACACGCCCGCATCATCGGCGGTGTCGTAGCCCACCAGCACGTTCCCGTTGGTCACGCGCGGTACAGACTTCAAAGCCCGATCGAGGATTTTGGGGCTCAGCTTGGACGCGCAGCCGCCGGCCTTCACGTTCGCAGTGAGCTTGGTTGGCATTACTCACCAGTTTAAGATCCAGTGGCAGCCTGCTCTTCGACAAACTCCCATTCACGCCAGGCATCCAACAGCGGAAAGTACAAACCAAGAAAAATGGGGCCCTCTACGAGGCGGGACATAAGCAGACCGTAGCTCTCGAGCTGTGGGCGGTAGCGCCGTTGCTCCTCGTTCAGAAATTTCTCCAGCCGGCTGCCCTGGTGTTCGCTCGTCTTGTAATCAATAATCCAAAAGCGGCCAAGCTCATCGCGGAACATACGATCGATAGCACCGCTGATCAGCCTGTCTTGAACACGACCGGCCAGCGGCTTCTCGGAACAAGCCTCGGAATGGTTTCGCAGGATCCACTGCCCACGCGCGCTGTTCAGGGTATTCGTGAACGCCCGCAGAACCTGCGCTTCCGCCTTCGGCGCATCTGCTGGGGAGACTCCCAAGCGAAGGAGTTCCGATTTAACGGTGCCGGAAATAGCCTTGATGCGATCGGATTCCCACAACCCGCCCCCGCTCTGCGCTGCCCGCTTCAGAAGCTCGTGGACAACAGTGCCGGTGTGCCGGCTGGTTTCGCTGACCCATTCATAACTGATTTTCCGAGCCGATGCGGTAGCCCGCCGTAGGCCGGGCTCCCATCGGATGGACTGCTCAAGCTTAGGTGCATGCCAGGTTGCGGGAAGACGGCTCAGCATTGTCCTCGGCCCGTTTTGCCCATTCACTGCATGGTGGTTCAGCAGTGAACTTCGGCGTTGGAGCGCCGCCGAGTAGTCGCTCTCGACAGCATTCCAGATGAGACCGAGAAAAGTGCTGCTCCCGGGCCGATTGCATCCGTTGCCTTTCCGGTTTGAATTGACGCTGCCAATGACATACAGTGCGTTCACGGCGCGCGTGCAGGCGACATAAAACAGCCGCTTCAATTCGTGCAACTCCCGCCGCTGAATTTCATCCTTTATCGCGTCATACTTCAGGTCTTTTTCGCGCTTCTGCGGCTGCGCCGCGATGTGGAGCCGGGTCGTTCCATCCGCCTCCGTTATCTCCGTCCAAATCAGCAGGTCATGATCGGAACCTCGGGCGCCGCCCGCCAGATGCGGGATGATTACAGTGCCGAATTCCAGCCCCTTAGCCTGATGAACGGTCATCACCTGTACGTAGTTTTCACCGCGAGCGGGCTTCGCGTACAGATTTTCGAGGCGCCTCTCAACAATTGAGAAATCACGCACAACACCACCTTGTTCCAGCTCTTCCAGCAACTGCAGGAATGTATCCACATCTTCCTGCTGGTTGGGTTGCGAAAGAACGGCGGGGCCTCCAAGAGCCATCCAAATCTGTTCCACCAGTAATCGAAGGGGCATGCGGCCTGCCCGGTCGAGCGCAGCCACCATGAGTTCCTGAAGCCTGACGGCCCGCGAACGCCCGTCGGGCGAGAGCCGGGCGATTCGATCCGGATCTGAGAGCAGGTCTAGAATGACGCGATTGGGCTCACCTTCAGCCAGCGCCGCCAAATCCGTCAGCATCAGGCCGCACCACGGGGCACGCAGACACGCGAGCCATGCCGGCCGGTCCGCCAGGTGCGAGATGGCGCGAGCGAGCGAGAGCAGATCGATAATGTGCTGCTGTTTCTGCAGTTCATCAATCTCCACCGCTTCGTAAGGAACGCCTGCTTTACGCAGAGCCGGTAGAATGCGGCTGATGTGAGAGCGGTTTCGAACCAGAATCGCCGCGCTACCCTTCGAAAGCGCGTCCCTGATAATTTGAGGGAGCGCATCGGCCTCTGCTTCTCCCCTCTTGTCATCGATCAGGGCAATCAATCGCGGATGCTCGCCTGATGAGACCCGCGATGCGGTCGACGATCGAAAACTCACTGCGCCATTCGAGTCATCCGCCATGATGGGCGTGAATTTCTCTTTCACCCATGCCAGAACTTCAGGGGTCGAACGGAAATTTGTGCTGAGTGAAATCCGGTTCAACCGTACCGCGCCAAGGCGTTGGTCACGCCAGCTCTGAAGGAACAGAGAGACTTCGGCTCCACGAAACCGATAGATGCTCTGCATGGGGTCGCCAACTGCAAACAGCGTGTGGCTGTCGCCATCGGACCATTGCGCAGTGAGGGCTTTGATCAGATCGTATTGGGCATGCGATGTGTCCTGGAATTCGTCTACCAGTAAATGCTCGATGCGATAGTCGAGCCAATACAGCAGATCGCTGGGCTGCTCAGCAGAGCCGAGCGCGGCAATTGCAGCTCGGGTGAGCTCGGTGAAATCCACAACCGAATGCTCACGGAAAATTTCGAGCAGAGCGGCATGGCCGCGCTGGAGCAATTGGCTGAATTCTTCAACCAGCGGGTCGGCATCGCAGCCGGCAAGTTTACTCCATTGATCGCGCTGCTCCAGCATGCCGGCAATCTGACGCTCCAATAGAAGCAAATTGTTATCAAAGTGGAGCGATGCATTGTAGAACAGGTCCTGTTCCTGCTGGCCGCCTTCCGCCAGTTGCCGGATGGCGCGGCGGGCCGCCAGCCGGTAGAATTCGCCGGCGTCTTCGACGATCTGGTTAACACCGCCGAATCCTGAAATAACCGGCATCTGCCGCGTCAGCATCGCGCAGAGCGAATCAATCGTCTGTATCTGAAGCCGGCCGGTCTCTCCCAGCAAATTCCAGCCCTTTTCACTGTCGCGAGCAAGCGCTTTCAGCGCAAGTGCCCGGGTACGCTGCTCATGTTCTCCGGATACACTCACGCCGTTCTGCGCATACAGTAAGGCATCGTGGATGCGCTGGCGCATCTCGGCCGCCGCTTTGCGGGTGAAGGTCATCGCAACGATTGATTCGGGCCGGTCGACAACGCTCAGCAGACGCAAATAGCGCTGCATCAATAAACCGGTCTTGCCCGAGCCTGCTGGAGCTTCAACGATAAAAGATTTAGAAGGGTCAAGCGCCTGTTCCCGCTGCTCCTGATCGGTAGTCAATCGCCCGCCTCCTCTTCCACGCCTGCTTCATTTACCCGGCAGATCGGGCTTGCCGGGCAGTAATTACAGGCGCCGGAGATGGGGTGAACGGCGGCGTATCCGGCCAGAAATTCATCCGCTAGCCGGACCACTTCCAAACGTGATTCGCCGAGGTACGATTCCCAATCGCCGCCCTTTACATCCACGCTCCTGCTCTCGAAATGCTTTTCACGCGACAACCCGATCGCACGGGGCTCGCGCGACTGCATCTCAGCGAAGAACACGCCATCCACCTTGTCCTGCAACGCGGAAGCATAGACCAGCAGCTGCGGTTCCGGCGGTCGAGGGCATTTCAACTTATTGCGGGAGACCGAGCCGCTCTTATAGTCGATGAGCACCACATTACCGTTTTGAAGACGGTCGGTACGATCGATTCGCAGGCGCAAGCGCAGCCCCGGGACCTCGAAGTAACGTTCCTCTTCCACAGTTTCTACCGTGAACGGCAGTTTGCGGGCGCGTTCGATGTCAAGCCACTGCAGAATCAGATCGCGAAGCCTCCGCCGCTCTGCAGCCGATGCGATCTGCTGAAATGGCTCAAACTGGCGGGTTTGAACTGCGGTCGCCACTGCCTCTTCAACAATCTTCCGGACCTCGTCAGGGGAAGCGCGGCGAAGGCGATCCTGAGTCTCAAGCTGCTGCCATACGATTTGGAGAGCCTTGTGAAGAAAACCGCCGCGTTCACGCGCGTCAAAACCAAGACTCGCGTCTTCCAGCGGTTTTGCCAGAAGGCGGTATTCAGCGAAGGCGCGGAACGGGCATTGAGATTGAGCCTTGATAATGGCGGATCCTCCACGCGCCACTTCGGTCGATCGGTATGGCGGCCCTTGTCCATCTTCAAGCTGGTCGAGCTGAGCGGGCGGATACGACTGCCTCGGCAACTTGCCTTGCCAGATATCGGAATCGGAGCTGTCCTCGGAAGCCGCGCTTCCGATCGCAGGCGAGAGCTGCCCGGAATATGTCCCGGTCAGCACAGGAGAAACGGCGAGCAGTGAAGTGGTCGCGCGCTGCGCTTCTGCCCGGAGACTCTCCGGCCCGCTCCCCGGGACACCCTGCTCGCGCTGAAGGCTGAAAGGTACCAGAGGAGATATCTTCACACGGGGCGGCCAGGTCTCATCGGAAAGACCGGTGGCCAGCGCGCGATCAAAAACAATGCCCGCCGCATCGGCAGGATCGAGAATCTGGATCGGTGAGGACCATGTGCCGGTTTCCGGAACACTCCCGAGAATGCGGCGCAAATGCATGATGGCTTCGTCCAGTGATACCGCTCCAGCCACTAGTCCGAGTGTCGACAGCGTAGATAGAGCATCTTTCCATGCATCCACGATCTCCTGTTCACCGCTGCTGAGTTCTGCCTCGCCAGGCCAGCCCACTGCCGCCAGCAGATCGGTAATGAATTTGCTCCATCCTGGAAGCTCCTGCACCATGGCCGGCTGCCGGATTACGCGTCGCACCGCAGGCCAGAGCAACTTGAGAAGGTCGCAATCGGAAGCGGCATATTCCAGATCGTTCAGATTGATATCCGGCGCACGCCTGCTTCGAAGCTTCGCGTCGGCTAAGGCACGGAGATTGCGCTCCGCCGCTGCTCCCTTCAAAAACGGGCAGCGCAGGATCGCACCGGCGTCCGCAACCCGCATGCGATCCCGGGCGAGCTCGAGCAGCAGAAGCGCACTGGTGATTAGCGGAGCGTCGGAAAGCGGGGCAGCCGCATTGATGTGAAAAACGGACTGACTTCGATCGAACGTCACGCCGTTCGAAAAGGCCGCCGACGGATAGAGTACCCGGTTGAAAATGCGCTCCAGCACGGACCGTTGCGAGCGCAGGTCTGGAACGATGATTCCGATCGAGCCGGATGGATGTTGCTCGAATGCCGAGCGCGCCCATCGTGCGGCGTGATCCAGTTCTGCACCAGTCTCGCTGAATCGTTGTACCCGAATGCCGCCTGCCGCCCGCGGCAAATTGTCGGATTCGACCTGAGCGAAAGCGCCAAGTGCCTCTTTCAGGCAGTTAAAGGCCGGGGTATTTCTTGAGAACCCCAGGAATATGATCTTCTCCGTCGTGCAGCGCCTATCGGCCAGCCATTCGGGAATCAAGCGCCAGAGATCGGCACGGGATGCCCAGCCGCGCTCAGTGCATTCCTGGCGAAACTGCCGGTGCCATTGCTGAAACTGGCGGACATCTTCGTGATGATTCCAGGCATCCCCTTCTGCCGGAATAAGCCATTCCCGCAGCAGCCTGGCAGCCTGGGCCGCAAGCAGCGCAGTTGCGTTCACATCGAACAGATCCGGATTCGCATCCTGGATGATTCGATGCCAAAGAACGCGCTCCTGCGCGATCGAAAGCAGCGTAGGCACGCCGGGCGTGTTGTAGCGGGCTTCTTGCCAGCGCGACGTGAGCCACGCACCAATGCTGACGATCGGTGGCCGCTGCCAGCTTTCGACGCCATTGGCGAGTTGGCGCTTTGAAAACTGTTCGGCAGCTACTGCGGCGAGTAGCGGTGTAGGAGTAACAACGGTGGCCCCCTTCTCGAGCCAGGAGAAGAGACCGGCACAGGCGAGACGCATGTAGTGAAGCTGTAGCTTCTATTATCGGCTGCCATCTTCAGAGCGTGCTGAACTTTTGATCGATTGCGCGATTCGCTTTATGCGCTCATCAAGAAGAGATGCGGCCGTTCCACTCCCCCCGGCTTTGCCTCCCAATAATGCTGCAGTATGGAATAGACCATCAGTCCCGTTTCCCCTTCGCCCAGCAGAAGGTAGCGGAACGCCTGGCGCATCTGGTTCTGCAGCGTAAGCCGTATGAAAATGGCGGTTGGATGGATCAGTTCGCTTAGATATGCAATCGCATTGGCTCGAGCAACCGCTTGGGTGGCCTCGATTAAATAATCGCTGTTATCCTGGCGCACCTTGATTTCAATAGGAGACAGGAATTCGCTTCTGTTATCGAGAAGCTTGACCCGGACAAATGCCATCGGCCCGTGCAGATTGTAATATCGTCTGATTTGTCTTGTGTACCTGGCGCGCAACGCAGCGTCCAGGCTTCTCAGAGGAACAAGATTCAGTTTGTTGCGAAGCATCTCTTGCCAGAGACGCTCAGATTCCTCATCGAAAAAGCGGTGCCCCTCGACGCGAAGCTCGGTAGATCGTGCGTACCGGCTGATGCCACTAAGAATCAGAATGAAGAGAATGAAAAAGGTCGCGATGATGATTCCGTCCGTGCGCTCGAACATGTTGGCGATCGTCGTGTAGATAAAGACCAGGACGATCACCCAGCAGCAAAGACTGGACCAGCGCGAACGCTCTTTCCACAGCGTGATGGCGGACGCGAATGCCGCGGATGTAATCAAGACCAATACGCCGGTTGCGTATGCGCCGCCCTGCGCTTCAACACTGGCACGGAACGCAAGCGTGACAATCACATCGAAGGCGAACAGAACCAGAACCAGCGGGCGCGCGTAAGCAACCCACTGCGGCGCAAGGCCCACACGCGGCAGATAGCGCGGAACCAGATGCAGCAGCCCTGCCATGGCCGAGGCGCCGGCAAACCACAGTATCAGGATGGTGGAGATATCGTAGACCGATCCGAAAACATTTCCCAGGTATTGATGAGCGATAAATGCGATTGCGCGTCCGCTGGCTGGACCTCCCTCGCGGTAATCTTCAGGCCGGATGAGCAGCGTTGTCACGAAGCTGGACAGTATCAGCATGACGCTCATGATTACGGCGGCTGTGGCCAGCAGGTAACGGGCATTGCGAATTCTACCGTGCGGCCTTTCCTCTTGATCATCGGCTGCCGTGCCGCCGATAAGAGGCATAACGGAAACACCGGTTTCAAACCCGCTCAGTCCTAGCGCGAGTTGCGGGAAAAGAAGAATGGAAGCCATCACGATATGCGACCAATCGCCCTGCCGGAATAGCGCGGTCTGCCAGTGCGGAAAGGCCAGTGGATGGTTAAGAACAACCATCACGGCGCGCACCAGGACGACCAGGTTCAGCAGCAAATACGGAATGCAAACGGCCGTAGCGAGCCGGATGGCTTCCTTGAAACCTTTCAAAAAAACACCCGCCAGCAGCGCCAGCAGCAGCAGGGTTAGGCCGATGTTCGCATTACCGAGATAAGGATGAAGGAACGGATTTTCGGTTGCGTGTCTGGCTGCATCGGCCGCCGACAGAGTCATGGTAATCACGAAATCAGTTGCCGCGAAACCGAGCAGAACAAGCACCAATAGGCGGCCCCACCAGCCCGCCAGAAGGTTTTCAAGCATCGCGATTGACCCCTGCCCGACGTACGATCGACCAGCGACCAGCGCATAAACCGGAAGAGCGCCTGCCAGCGTAACCGCAACCAGCACAGCCGTCGCTATGGGTGAAAGCACCCCCGCCGCAATCAGCGCAATTCCGGGCTGATAACCGAGGGTGGAGAAATAATCGACTCCAGTCAGCCAGATAACCAAGTACCAGGGCTGGCTCCGCTCCGTGTTGCCATGCGAGGAGTCGAGGACGTCAACTCCACGAATCCATTTCCGCCATCCGGAAAGGGGACGCACCGCGTACGTCTGGCCCGGGACAGGTTCGGGAGGCACAGTCAAAGTGTAAGGCCACCAGCGGGCGGAGTCTCGGCCTCATGCTTCTGCTGATCTTCCAGACAGTAAAGCGTCCAGGGGACCGCCTCCAGCCTGGCCAGCTCGATTTCCCGGCCGCAATCGACACAAACTCCGTATGTGCCTTCGGTTATTCGCTGCAGAGCATCTTCCACTTGGCGCAGCATCTGGGATGCCAAGGTATTCTCTTCGAATGCCGCGGCTTTGCCTTGTGCAGACGTCGCTTCGTCAATAGGGTCTTCCACGCCTTCGGGCGCCTGGCGCGCTTCTCCACGGAAACCCGCCATTTCGTTTCGTAGCTCATCTTGTTTCCTGAGCAGAACCTTTTTGAAATGTTCCGTATCCATCGATGTGACTAGTTTATGAGGTACGACGGCTAGAACCGCGCAAAAGAAGACTCTTCGAGGTCCCTAAACGTTTCCACAAGCGGGTCGAGCCGCGTACCGGCTGCGCTGGGCGCTCGTCAGAACGTAGTTGCCGAGCGGGCTTTCTCTGCCGGAAGCTCTTCTTCTTCGATATGAGCGAACCGTTGGGTCCGGTGCAGGTAATAGTAGACGATCAAAAGCGTCAGCATAAAGAGTGCCAGAATTACCATGACCACAGCGAAGTGCACGAGATTTCGGATCGGAGCGGCCGCCTGATACTCCTCTTGGCTCACCAATACAACCCAGCCGAGATTGGAAAAGTGCTGCTTCAGGCCGGTGTTCGCAAATCCCACAATCCAAGGTCCATTACGCAGATCGGCCATAACCCAGCCGGACTGGCGGCCTTGCGGTGATCCTAAAGAATCGTGAACAAACTCGAACTGCGGTGACTTCACCCGCGCGAACACGTCCGCATTGGGTCCGCTTACGACCGTTCCATCATCGTTTACAAGCTCGGCCCGCGCGCCATTTCCAACCGGGCCCTGCCGGAAGCGCGCCAGCAAGTCTGAAATGCTGACAGCCGCTGTTAAAATTCCGGTGGAAGCGCCTGAATTTGCATCCTTGATGGGCATACTAATGTGGACGTAAGAAGATTTGGTGAACTCATCATCAAGAATGTCGCCGATCCTCACCGCGGGCTGGCCGTTGTTAAAGGCTGCTTGCCAGATCGGATCCTGCGCATAAGAGAGCTTCGGGGGCTGTTGAGACGCCGCCACCACCTTCCCGCTGTCATCAGTAGCGATGATGGACAGCAGCCGCGGATCCGTAATTTTCCGCTGACGAAGTAGCTGGGAAGCGCCCGAAGTAAGCAGCCCCTTGTTGTTGCCCTCCGTCTTGGTCGCCCCTTGACCCGCGGTAGCTGCGTTCACGATGATCGGATCCTGCGCCAATGCGCCAATGTCGTTGACGCGGTCACGCATGAACTGCGAGACGTCATTACTGTACAGCATTGCCATCGTCTTGAAATCACTACCCACCGAATTGTCGAGCGAGTTGCTGCTCCGCTCGGCCATGATCAGACCGGCAATGCTCAGCGGGACGATCACGATAATCAGTGCAAGCAAGAGCTTGGTGATAGAAACCCGGACTTCTAAGCGATCTACTGGCATGGCAGACCTCCCTTGTACTGCTTCATCGGAAGACGTGCCACACCCCAGGGTTGCGGCCTCGCGTGTTGGCGAGTCAACCTGGGCCACCTGGCCGCTTCCCGATCACGATAATACTCCAATTACGCTAGACCGGCCGGCCCCGCTCCCAGCATCAAAAAAAAAGGGCAGCTCGAATCCGAGCCGCCCTGATTGCTTTTCGATTGAGCCTTTGAAGTTATGCTTCTTCGGCGCCCATCGCTTCTTCGCCGAGATCCTCGGAGAGCCCGCCCGTGTAAATGCCGGGAGTGTCTTCCGAATAATCTTGTAAGCCGTCCCCGAACGACACTTCCTGTTCTGGAAGCGCCTCTTCTTCCACCACGTCCTCGCCGGCGATTTTGACACGCCGGTAAAACTCCATGCCAGTTCCGGCAGGGATAAGGCGGCCCATGATGACGTTCTCCTTGAGTCCTCGGAGATAATCCACCTTGCCGTTGATTGCGGCTTCGGTCAGAACACGCGTGGTCTCCTGGAAGCTCGCCGCGGAGATAAATGAGTCGGTCGAAAGCGATGCTTTCGTGATTCCAAGCAGAATCGGCTTTCCGGCTGCCGGGTGCCCGCCTGCTTCTATCACACGCGAGTTCTCTTCGCGGAAGCGGAATTTATCTACCACTTCCTCGGGTAGAAATTCGGTATCGCCGATGTCTTCTACCCTGACCCACCGCATCATTTGACGCGATATCACTTCGAGGTGCTTGTCGTTAATGTTTACGCCCTGCAGACGGTAAACTTCCTGGATTTCATTGACCAGGTACTTCTGCAGTTCCTTTTCGCCGAGTACCGCCAGAATGTCATGCGGATTCCGGGGGCCATCCATCAGCGGATCACCCGAGCGCACGCGCTCGCCTTCCTGAACGTTGATGTGAACGCCGCGGGGAATCGAGTATTCCTTCTGAACGCCGTCATCACCAACGATATAGAGCTTACGCATGCCTTTGCTGACTTCGCCGTACTTCACAACGCCATTGATTTCCGCGATAACCGCCGTTTCCCGAGGCTTGCGAGCTTCAAACAGCTCTACCACGCGCGGCAGACCGCCCGTAATGTCCTTGGTCTTCGTGGTGGCCCGCGGAATCTTGGCGAGCACGTCTCCGGCGTGTACCTCTTCGCCGTCCGACACCATAAGGTGCGCGTGAGTAGGCATCAGGTAACGCTTCTCTTCCGAACGGCTGCCGCCTTCCGGCCGGACCACGACCGTCGGGAATCGCTTTTCGTCAGAAGACTCGGTTACTACCACCTGCATATTGCCGGTGATTTCGTCCACCTGCTCCTGCGTTGTGACGCCGTCAATGAGGTCCTTGAAATGAATCGCGCCGCTGACCTCAGTCAGAATCGAGAACGTGTAAGGATCCCATTCGAGCAGGATCTGGTTGGCCTTGACCGGCTTCCCATCTTCGACGTTGATCTTCGCGCCGTAAACTACCGGATAGCGTTCCCGCTCGCGATTTTTTTCGTCGACGATGATCAGGATGCCGTTGCGATTCATCGCGATCAGTTCGCCCTTGTTGTTGCGAACCGTATTGACGTTGCTGAATTTGACGAATCCGTCGCTCTTCGAATCCTGGGTCGATTGCTCGCTGATCCTGGTCGCAGCGCCACCGATATGGAACGTACGCATGGTGAGCTGGGTGCCGGGTTCGCCAATGGATTGGGCCGAGATAATACCGACCGCTTCGCCCCGTTCCACCATCCGACCCGTTGCCAGGTTGCGGCCATAGCAGAGGCGGCACACGCCGCGTTTCGATTCGCACGTCAAGACCGAGCGGATCTTCACCCGCTCGATACCAGCCGCCTGAATGGCGCTGGCGAGTTCTTCCGTGATCTCCTGGTTTACTTCGACGATCACGTTGTTCTCATAGTCCCGCTGGTCTTCGAGCGCCACGCGGCCGACAATACGGTCGCGTAACGGTTCGATGATTTCGCCGGATTCGATAATGGGCTCAACGTAAATGCCGTCCGTGGTCCCGCAATCGTCCTCGGTAATGATGACGTCCTGCGCCACATCGCAAAGACGGCGAGTAAGATAGCCCGAGTCCGCTGTCTTAAGGGCCGTATCAGCCAGACCTTTGCGCGCGCCGTGCGTTGAGATGAAGTACTGCAGCACGTTCAGGCCTTCGCGGAAGTTCGCGGTAATAGGAGTCTCGATGATTTCACCGGACGGCTTGGCCATCAGGCCGCGCATACCGGAGAGCTGGCGGATCTGTTGTTTCGAACCACGAGCGCCGGAGTCGGCCATGATGTAAATCGGGTTGAGCATACGACCCGTCCGGTCGTCCTCTTCCATGTTCTTGAACATCTTGTCGGAGACCGCTTCGGTGACCTTCGACCAGATTTCAATGATTTTGTTGTATCGCTCCGATTGGGTAATGGCGCCTTCCTGGTATTGCGCCTGCACTTCAATCACCTGTCTCTCGGCCTCGCGAACCAGGCCGGCCTTCTCTTCCGGCACCACCATGTCATCGATGCCAATCGAAATACCCGCGCGTGTCGCATACAGGAAGCCAAGCTTCTTGACTTCATCCAGCATCTGCACTGTGATCTGCAGTCCGAACTTCAGATAGCAGTATTGGACCAGTTGCCCAAGACCCTTCTTCTTGAGGAGACCATTAATGAATGGCATCTCTTTCGGAAGAACGTCGTTCAAAATCACGCGCCCGACCGTCGTATCCATGTACTGCTTGTTATATTCGATCGGCTCCGTGTACATGACGTTCTGGTTGTCAAACGCCTTGGAAAGGTCGATCACCTTGCCGGTGTGGCGAAGCTTGATGGCGGTAAGCGTTTCAACTTCTCCCATTTCGAGCGCGATGAGCACGTCTTCGATGGAAGCGAAGGTGCGGCCGGAACCCTTCGAGTTCGGGCGCATCTTGGTGAGGTAATAAAGGCCCAGCACCATATCTTGCGTCGGAATGGCGATAGGCGCTCCGTGAGCCGGCGAAAGAATGTTATTTGAAGCCAGCATCAGGGTGGATGCTTCGATCTGTGCTTCGGGCGATAACGGAATGTGAACCGCCATCTGATCGCCGTCAAAATCGGCATTGAACGCCGTACAGGTCAGCGGGTGCAGCTTAATCGCTTTCCCTTCCACCAGAACCGGCTCGAATGCTTGAATGCCCAGGCGGTGCAGCGTGGGAGCACGGTTCAGCAGGATGGGGTGATCCTTGATGACTTCCTCAAGTATGTCCCAAACCACCGGATCCTGCTGTTCAACCAGTTCCTTGGCTTGCTTGATGGTCGTACAGTGGCCGCGCTGCTCCAGGCGATGATAAATGAATGGCTTGAAGAGCTCCAACGCCATCTTCTTCGGAAGACCGCACTGGTGTAGTTTCAGCTCGGGGCCGACAACGATCACCGAGCGGCCGGAATAATCGACGCGCTTGCCCAACAGGTTCTGGCGGAAGCGCCCCTGCTTGCCTTTCAATGTATCGGAAAGCGATTTCAGCGGACGGTTATTCGCGCCGCGCAGCACGCGGCCACGGCGTCCGTTGTCGAATAGCGCGTCCACCGCTTCCTGCAGCATGCGCTTTTCATTGCGTACAATCACATCCGGAGCGTGCAGCTCCATTAGCTTTTTTAAACGGTTGTTGCGGTTGATAACCCGGCGATAAAGGTCATTGAGATCGGATGTCGCAAAGCGGCCGCCGTCCAATGGAACCAGCGGGCGAAGCTCCGGCGGAATCACAGGAATTACGTCCAGAATCATCCACTCCGGCTTATTGCCGGACTTGCGGAAGCTTTCGACCACGCGAAGACGCTTGGCGTGCTTCAGCTTCTTTTGTGCTGAAGTCTCCGTCTTCATCTTTTCGCGGATTTCCAGGCTAAGCGCCTCGATATCGATTTTCTTCAGCAGTTCCTTCACGCCCTCGGCGCCCATCATGGCGACGAATTTGCCCGGAAACTCCTGATCCAGCTGGCGTTTGCGTTCGTCGCTGATTACCTCGCCCTGCCGTAGGCCGGTTGCCTCGCCCGGATCGATGATGACGAACGCTTCGTAATAGAGAACCCGCTCCAATTCGCGCAGAGTGATGTCCAGCAAGTAACCGATGCGGCTCGGAAGACCTTTGAAAAACCACACGTGCGAGGAGGCGCTGGCAAGTTCAATGTGCCCCAGCCGTTCGCGTCGCACCCGCGACAGAGTTACTTCTACTCCGCATTTATCGCAGATAACGCCGCGATGTTTCATGCGCTTGTATTTGCCGCAGAGACATTCCCAATCGGCAACGGGTCCGAAAATCCGGGCGCAGAAGAGGCCATCACGCTCAGGCTTGAACGTGCGGTAGTTGATGGTCTCCGGCTTGGTGACTTCGCCGTGCGACCAGCTCCGGATCTTTTCCGGAGAGGCCAGACTGATTCGGATGGAATCGAAGTCGGCGATGAGATTGGTTCTATCGTACGGAGAGGAACGATACATGAATTGTCCTTGAAAACCCTTTCACTCTTCTCGTGAACGCGGACGCCGGAACGCCCTGCTCACTTATGCCCGTTTCCAAAACAGCGGAGGAAGCGTGGGCATCATTTTGACGCCCCTCCGCGCTATTCACTTAATCCGCGGCATGCGCCAGGTCCTGCATCTCGCGCGGTTTCTTCATCAGTTCCACGTCGAGGCAGAGGCTCTGCAACTCGCGAATCAATACATTGAACGATTCCGGAACGCCCGGTTCCGCGGCCGCCTCGCCCTTTACGATTGCTTCGTAAATCTTGGCCCGGCCATAAACATCGTCCGATTTTGCCGTCAGCAGCTCTTGCAAAATGTATGCTGCGCCGTATGCTTCAAGGGCCCACACTTCCATTTCGCCGAACCGCTGTCCGCCGAACTGCGCCTTGCCGCCAAGCGGCTGCTGCGTAATCAGCGAATACGGTCCAATCGAGCGTGCGTGGATCTTGTCGTCCACCAGATGGCTCAGTTTGAGCATGTAGATGTAGCCGACCGTGACGGGCTGCTCGAATTGAGCGCCTGTCAGGCCATCAAACAGCGTGATCTTGCCCGAAGTGGGCAGTTCCGCCTCGGTCAGGCGAGCCTTGATATCCTTTTCCGTCGCGCCGTCGAACACCGGAGTTGCAAAGTGCAGACCGAGTTTCTCCGCAGCCCAGCCCAAGTGCGTTTCAAGCACCTGGCCGACATTCATACGAGACGGCACGCCCAGCGGATTCAGCACGATCTCGACCGGCGAGCCGTCGGGCAGATAAGGCATGTCTTCTTCCGGCACGATGCGGGCGATGACGCCCTTGTTTCCGTGCCGTCCGGCCATCTTGTCGCCGACCGAAAGCTTGCGTTTCATGGCGATATAAACCTTTACGAGCTTGATTACGCCCGGAGGCAGTTCATCGCCCTTGCGCAGCTTGGCAATTTTCTCTTCGGTGATCTTTTCGAGAACCGCGATCTGGCGCGAGGTCATTTCTTCGATCTCGTCGATCTGTTCGTTCAGCCGAATATCTCTGGTATTGAGCCGCATCCGCTTTAGATCGCGCGCTCGAAGCTTCTCAAGCACATCGCGGGTCAGCGGAATCTCTTTCGAGAGCAGCTTTTTATTGGTCTTTTCGTCGTGCAGGTCGGCCAGAAGTTCCTTGCCCTTCAGCAATTCCTCCAGGCGTTTCGCACGTTCATCGCTCAGGATTCGCTTTTCGTCCTCCAGGTTGCGGTGCATGCGCTCTTCCTGCAGTTGCAGAATTTGCTTCGAGCGTTCGTCCAGCTCCGCACCCTTTCGGGAGAACACCTTGCAATCCACAATGGTGCCCTCAATGCCGGGCGGGCAGTAGAGAGACGCGTCCTTCACATCGCCGGCCTTCTCCCCGAAGATGGCGCGCAGCAGTTTCTCTTCCGGAGTAAGCTGCGTTTCCCCTTTCGGAGTCACTTTGCCGACCAGAATGTCGCCTGGCTTGACCGTCGCGCCGACGCGGATTATGCCGCTCTCGTCCAGGTTACGAAGGAACGATTCCGCAATGTTCGGAATATCGCGAGTGATTTCTTCCGGCCCCAGCTTCGTATCGCGCGCTTCGATTTCGAATTCTTCGATATGAATCGAGGTGTAGTAATCGTCCTTGACCAGCTTTTCGCTGACCACGATTGCATCTTCAAAGTTGTAGCCGCGCCATGGCATGAAGGCCACCAGCACATTCCGGCCCAACGCGAGTTCACCGGCTTCCGTACAGGGGCCATCGGCCAGAACATCGCCTTTTTTGACCTTCTGGCCCTGGTAGACGATCGGCTTCTGGCTGATGCAGGTGTTCTGGTTCGAGCGCTTGAACTTCGTGAGCTGATAAATGTCGGCGCCTACTTCGCGCGACATCTGGCCTTCATGCGCGCCTCCCTCGACACGCACGATGATCCGCTCGCTATCCACGGAATCCACTACGCCGGGCCGCTTACAGATGACGACCGCCCCGGAATCGCGAGCCGTTACACGCTCCATGCCGGTCCCCACATAAGGAGCCTCGGCACGCAGCAGCGGCACGGCCTGGCGCTGCATATTCGAACCCATCAACGCACGGTTAGCGTCGTCGTTCTCAAGGAACGGAATCAGGCTGGCGGCAACCGAGACAAGCTGTTTCGGACTCACGTCCATGTATTCCACTTCGTCACGGTGCTTCAGCACAAAGTTGCCGGCCTGCCGGGCGTTCACCAGATCGTCAACAATTCGACCCTTGTCATCGATAGCGACGTTGGCCTGGGCAATGATGTACTTGTCTTCTTCCCAGGCGGAAAGGTAATCGGAATGCGCTTCGAACTCGGCGTGCTGCTTCTTTGCGCTCAGGGCTGCATTCGCTTTATCTACCGCCTCACGGGCGGCCACTTGGCCCACTCTGAAATCGGTATCGCCGGGGTTCAGCAGCCTGACCTCATCCACCAGCACGCCTTCACGAACACGCCGGTAAGGGCTTTCAATGAAACCGTACTCGTTAATCCGGGCAAAGCACGAGAGCGAGGAGATCAATCCGATATTCGGACCTTCCGGCGTCTCGATCGGGCAAATACGGCCGTAGTGCGTCGGATGCACGTCGCGGACTTCGAATCCCGCGCGCTCACGGGATAGACCGCCCGGTCCCAGTGCCGAGAGCCGCCGCTTGTGCGTAATCTCGGATAGCGGGTTGGTCTGATCCATGAACTGCGAGAGCTGGCTGGAACCAAAGAACTCTCGAATGGCGGCCATTACTGGCTTGGCGTTTACCAGGTCGTGCGGCATGGCCGTGGACATTTCCTGGTACACTGACATCTTTTCCTTGATGGCGCGCTCCATGCGGACCAGTCCGATACGGAACTGATTCTCGAGCAGTTCGCCGACCGCGCGCACACGGCGGTTGCCAAGGTGGTCGATATCATCTACCGCTCCAATTCCTTTGCGAAGCTTCAACAGGTAAAGGATGGTATCGGTAAAGTCTTTTTGATCGAGCGTGCGCTTATCCAGAGGCGTTGAATCGGCCTTGTCGTACAGCTTGATGTTGAACTTCATGCGGCCGACGCGCGAGAAATCGTATTTGCGCGAGTCGAAAAACATGCCTTGGAAAAGCTGTGTCGCGGTATCCAGTGTGGGAGGATCGCCGGGCCGCAGCTTGCGGTAAATCTCAAGCAGCGCGTCGTTCTGACTCTTGACGCTATCTTTGCGCAGGGTTGCGGAAATTACGTTGCCGGCATCGTCCCGATCCGGGAAGAAAATTTCGAAGCTCTCGATTCCAGCCTCGGCCAGTTTGCCGATACCGGTTGCCGTCAGTTCGTGATTGGCTTCAATCAGCACTTCACCGGTTGACATATCGATCACATCGGAGGCAACATAGGCCGCTTCGAGGTCGTTCGAAGCAACTTCCACCTGCTCGATCTTCGCTTTCTGGATCTCACGGAAAACTGAGTTGGTAATTTTGCGGCCTTGCGGGACCACCTGCTCGCCGGCTTTGTTATTGATGGCGTGCGAGAGTTTCATGCCGACCAGGCTGTCGTTGACGCCCCACATCAGCTTGTTGTTCTTCAGAGAAATGGTGGAGAGTTTGTAGAACGCCCGGATAATGTCGGCGTCGGTCTTTAGGCCAAGAGCCCGCAGGAATACCGTGCCATAGAATTTGCGCTTGCGGTCGATGCGGACATGCAGCAAATTCTTGTTGTCGTATTCAAACTCCACCCAACTGCCGCGATAGGGAATGATCTTTCCAAGAAAGTACCCCTGCGTCTGAACGCGCTCGAAGAACACGCCCGGCGAGCGGTGCAGCTGAGAAACAATCACGCGCTCGGTCCCGTTGATGATGAAGGTCCCGTTTTCGGTCATCAGCGGGATTTCACCAAAGAACACTTCCTGTTCCTTGATGTCCCGAACCGTCTTGTTCCCGGTCTCGGCGTCCTTATCGTAAACAGTAAGCCGGATGGTGACCTTCAACGGAGCCGCGTATGTCATCCCGCGCTCTTCGCATTCCGGCACATCGTACTTAAGCTGCAGCGCCACGGGATCGCCGCAGCGGTTGCAGAACGTCACGATGTTCTTATTGAATGTTCCGCACTTGTGGCACAGCACATCGCCGGCATGAAATGGATCGGTCCGGATTTCGGCGCCGCAGTTCGGGTTGCGGCAGATTGTGCGCAGGTGATGCAGCCCTTTCAGGTTGCCGCATTTGCACTCCCAGTTCCCGATCGAGTAGTCGACGAATTCCAACTGGCTCAGGCCGCGGAAATCGGAAATCGGGAAAACGGAGCTGAATACGCTTTGCAGACCTGCGTCTTCGCGCTCTTTCGGAAGCAGGTCCATTTGCAGAAAGCGCTCGTACGATCGCTTCTGTACCTCAATGAGGTTTGGAATGGGGATCGAAGTTTTAATCTTCGAAAAATCGACTCTCTCGCGGAGAGATCCTTTTGACACGTTGGGCATCTACGCTTGTCCTTTAGGAAACCAATGACACGATGACGACATTCAGCAATTCGCGATAACGAAGCCGAAGCGCAGCACGAAAGCGGGCTACGACCATCAGCGGGGATCAGGCGACCCACCGCCAACTGTTTGCGCGGCGCTAGCAAAAAGGGCCGCGCGGAGAGAAAAACTATTGAAAAAGGTCGAAATTAACGATATTACGTTTATAGGCTCGGGATGCGGTTTTGCCAGCAGATAGGGTGCAAAAGATGATCTGTCGATCGAAAGAGTTAATTCAGGCATGCAAAAGCCCCACCGACCCATACAAGGTCCGCGGGAGAACTTTAGGGAACTGAAACCACAAATTGAATGCTGGACCGTCCCGGCTTGACGTCTGTTTCAGAATAACACAAATCGAACCAGCCGCGTCAACTGACACGACTGGCCCGCACTTCCATGTCACGCCCGTGAAAGCTGGCGTTTGTACCTACTTGACCTCGACGCTCGCCCCAACGTCGGTGAATTTCTTCCGGATCGCCTCGGCTTCGTCCTTGTTTACACCCTCTTTAATCGGCTTTGGGGCGCCGTCCACCAGATCTTTCGCTTCCTTCAGACCCAGACTGGTTACTTCGCGCACCGCCTTGATAACGTTGATCTTATTCGCGCCCGCAGCGGTCAGAATGACCGAAAACTCGGTCTTTTCCTCAGCCGGAGCCGCCGCTGCCCCGCCACCTGCCGTCGGAGCCGCAACCGCGACCGAAGCCGCGGCAGCCGACACACCCAGCTTCTCCTCCAGCATCTTTACAAGCTGAGAAGCCTCCAGCAGGGTCAGGCCCTGGATCTGTTCTGCTATTGCGTTGATATCCGCCATTTCTTCCTTTTAAACTCCCTTACGATGTCCTAAAAATTCTCTGGTCCACGGCGGATTCGACCGCCAACCAAATCTACTGTTGAAATTTGTTCTCTTTCGCAGCCTGATCCAGCACCACCGCCAAATTCCGGCCCACCCCGTTGATCGAGGTCACCAGCCGGGTAGCCGTGGCGTTGATCAAGTAAAGCAGCTTCGCGTAAAGCTCTTCTTTCGGCGGCATCGTGGCCAGCTCGCCGATCGCTTTCAGGTCGATCACCCGGCCTTCCACCATGCCGGCCTTGAAGGTGAACGCCGCGTTTTCTTTGGAATACTTCGCCAGCGCCTTCGCAAGGCCAACCGGATCCTTGGCGGTGTAGGCCAGCGAGGTCATACCTTTCAAGTCCCCCAGCAGATCGTTCGCCGGGGTGCCTTCAGCGGCTTTCGCGGCCAGATTATTTTTCACGACGCGGTAACTGCCGCCCGCATCGCGAACTGCCTTCCGAAGCTGGAAGTCCTGGCTGACCGTCAGCTTTTCGTAGCTGGTGACGAACAGGTTTTTGTTCTCGGCGATCGTTTTCTTCAGATCCTCGAGATCCTTCTTCTTTTCGTTCTTATCCTTCATGCGGCGCTGCCTCTTCTTCCCCGCCTATACGGCCTTGGCGTTAAATGGCGTGACGTCGAGCGGCACGCCAGGACCCATCGTTGAGCATAAGGTCGCGCTCTTGACGTATTTGCCCTTCGCTGCCGTCGGCTTTGCCTTGATCACAGCCTGAATCAGGCTATTCGTGTTTTCCAGCAACTTGTCACTTGCGAAACTAACTTTGCCCACCGGAGCGTGAATCACGCCGGTCTTATCGACCCGAAATTCCACTTTGCCGGCCTTGATCTCCTGGATCGCGTTGCGAACATCGGTCGTGACAGTGCCGGTCTTCGGATTCGGCATCAGACCACGCGGGCCCAGCACCTTGCCTAGCCGGCCCACGGAGCGCATCATGTCCGGCGTCGCGATCACGGCATCGTAATCAGTCCAGTTCTCACTCTGGATCTTGGTAACCATGTCCTCGCCGCCAACGAAATCCGCGCCCGTCTCCTGCGCTTCACGGATCTTGTCGCCGGAGGCGATCACCAGCACCCGTTTCGACCGCCCCAAACCGTTGGGCAGAACCACCGTGCCCCGAACCATTTGATCGGCGTGCTTCGGATCGACGCCCAGGCGCATATGCACCTCAACCGTCTCATCGAATCGGGTGAATTTAATCTTTTGAACTAAGTTGACGGCCTCGGCAAGCTGATAGGGCTTTAGATCTACCTGCTTGGCCGCGGCTTCGTATTTCTTGCCGGGCTTTTGACTCATGTTTTGACTGGTCCAAGCGGCTCAGGCGCAGACACACACACCCTTGCCTCCCAAGTTGGCTGGAAACCTTTTCTAGAGTAGCACAGTGAGAAATGGGGTGATATATGGATTCAATGAAAATCGTGCGACTGCATAGCTGCCGCTCCGCGAAAGCTTAATTCTTCAATATCTCCCGCCTTCACGGAAATCACGCCGCTAATGCTCTGCAGCACTCCCTTCACCAGCACATAAGGAGCGCCTGTGCAGACTTGTCTTTTGCGATCAAACAGATTGGGTTGAATGATAATGTTTATAATTCCTGTCTCGTCTTCCAAACTCATAAAGACGAATCCCTTTGCGGTGCCCGGGCGCTGGCGCGTAATTACGCACCCCGCTACCGTCAACACCATTCCATTGCGCTGCGCCTTTGCCATCGCTGCGTCCAGGATTCCCATCTTTCGCACACGCTCGCGATAGTATGCCATTGGGTGCTTGCCAATACTCAGGCCGCTATTGCTGAAATCCGCATAAGTCCGCTGTTGGTCTGCCATCGGTTGCAAAGGCGATGCCGCACCGTCATCGGCTGCCGGTTCCAGTAGTCGCCCCACCGGTTGAAGCGCGAGTTCTGCTTGCCATAATGCGCCGCGTCTGTGCCGGTCTGACTTCTCTTTCGGCAGAGAATTCAATGCGCCCAACTCTGCCAGGGCCGAGATTTCATCCTTCTGCAGTTCCGGCACGCGCCGCACCAGGTCCCGCAGTGAATTGAACAGTCGCAGCTTCCGTTCCTGCTCGATTTTGCGCGCCGTTACGGAGCTCAACCCGCGCACATAGTTGAGACCTAAACGCACATACTTTTGTTTGCCATCCGTCTCCACCGTGCAGAGATAGTCAGAGCGAATAATATCCACCGGCCGGAAGCGCTGCCCATGCCGCTGCGCGTCTTTTACCAGTGTTGCGGGCGAATAAAAGCCCATCGGCTGGTTATTCAGCATCGCTACGGTAAATGCTGCCAGGTAGCGGCATTTCAGATAAGCGCTGGCATACGCAATCAGCGCAAAACTGGCGGCATGCGATTCCGGAAACCCGTACAGTGCAAATGACGTGATCGCCTGAACAATGCGCTCCTGCGTTTCGCCTGAAATACCGTTCCGCTCCATGCCTTCGCGAAGTTTTATCTCCACTTCGCGCATTCTTTTTTCGGAGCGCTTAAATCCGAAGGCCCGCCGCAATTCCTCAGCTTGCCCGCCGCTGAACCCGGCCGCAATCATCGCAATACGAATCAACTGCTCCTGAAATAACGGCACGCCCAGAGTGCGCGCCAGCACCGGCTCGAGTGATGGGTGCAAACATACCGGCTGCTCCAAACCTTGCCGCCGTTTCAAATACGGATGCAGCATCTGACCCACAATCGGACCCGGCCGGATAATCGCCACCTGCACCACGATGTCGTAAAATTTCGCCGGTTTCATGCGCGGCAGGCACGACATCTGCGCCCGGCTCTCTACTTGAAACAAGCCAATCGTGTCCGCTTTCTGCAAACACTCGTAAACCGGCGGATCGTCTTGCGGCAAGTGCGCCAGGTCAACAGTTTCGTTATACCGGTCCCGGATGACCTCAATCGTGTCTTCGAGCACTGCCATCATGCCCAGCCCCAGCAGGTCCACTTTGACAATGCCGAGATCGGCGCAATCGTCCTTATCCCACTGCACCACGACGCGGCCCGGCATGGATGCCGGTTCCAGTGGCACCACGCAATCAAGTTGTCCCTGGCAAATCACCATGCCTCCGGAGTGCTGGCCCAGATGCCGTGGCAATTCCAGAATTTCGCTGGTGAGCGAAAAGAATTTCAACGTGCGGGGATCATCCAGGCAAAAACCCTGCTCGCGGAAGCGCCGCTCCAGCGAATCCTTCGGATCACGCCATTCGAACGTGTTGATCTGGCTGCTGAGCTGTGCGATCTGCTGCTCATCGAACCCCAGCACCTTGCCCACATCCCGCACTGCCGAACGCCCGCGATAGGTGATCACATTCGCGGTCATGGCCGCGCCCATTTGACCGTATCGCTCGTATACGTACTGAATGGCACGCTCGCGCTGATCGCCGCTCGGCAGATCGAGATCGATATCCGGCATCTCGTCGCGCTCTTCGGAAAGGAACCGCTCGAACAACAAATCCATTCCCACCGGATCGACCGCCGTGATCCCCAGCGAGTAACACACCGCGCTATTGGCGGCTGACCCGCGGCCCTGCACCAGAATGTTCTTCCGCCGGCAAAAATCGACGATGTCCCAGACAATCAGGAAATAACCAGCGAGGTTCAGCTTTTCAATCAGCGTCAGTTCGCGTTCTATCTGCCGCCGTGCCTTGTCATAGTAGGGCTGATAGCGCCGCCGCGCGCCCGCATTGGTTAACTGCCGCAGATGCGAAATCTCCGTTTCTCCAGCTGGCACTGGATAGCGCGGAAACTGATACCCGAGATCGACTAGCGTGAAATTCAGCCGCTGCGCGAGTTCGCTCGTATTCGCAATTGCTTCCGGCACATCGGCAAATAACCTTTGCATCTGCCCGGAGGTTTTCATGTGCCGCTCTGCGTTAAAGTTCAGCAGCTGGCCCGCCTCGGCCAGATTCGTTTTGTTCTGAATACAAGTTAGGACATCTTGCAGCTCACGGCGGTCTTCGGTTGCGTGCGTGATGCCATTTGTTGCCAGTACCGGCAGTTTCATACCGCGCGCTAAACCAATCAGCGCCTGATTGCGAGCTTCCTGTTCACGGCTATAATGCCGCTGCAGTTCGACAAAAACGTTCTTTTCTCCGAATGCTCCAGTCAGCCGCTCCAATACCCGCCGCGCCTCGCTTGCCGCTGCCAATCCTGCAAAGTTCTGAAATACTTGTGCAAGCGGCCCTTCCTCTCCACCCGTCAGGCAAACCAGTCCTCCGGCATATTCGGAAAAATCATCTTCGTTTGCAAAAGGAAATTCCGGCTTCCCAGGTTTTCCGTCGCGTAACTTTGTACGCGTAATCAGACGGCATAGATTTTGATATCCCTGCCGGTTCTCCGCCAATAGCGTATAGCGGCCATTTTCAAAGGAATTGATTTCAGCGCCAATCAGCGCCTTGATCCCTAACTTCCCAGCCGCAAGATGAAATCGGGGCGCGCCGTAAACCCCGTGCGCATCGGTGATCGCCATGGCAGGCTGCCCAAGTTCTGCACAGCGCGACGCCAGATCTTCGGGCAAAGAGGCGCCTTCCAGAAACGAGAACGCCGACCGTGCATGCAGCTCTACATAATCAGCCACATCATCAGTATAGGCGAATAAAAGGAGAAACTCAGTGTGTGCTGACCTCTACACCCTTCACCCGGTCGTCTCCACTGGCGGCTTCCGGATCTAGCTTCTGTACTTGCAACAGGGCCTGCGATAAGCTGTTCGCCACGTAATCCAAGCATCCCGGGCCAAGTCGCTCCTGCAACAGCGCCTTATCCAGTTCCGATCCCCACAACCCGATCACTGGTTTCGCCCCAGGCGCTTTCTGGGTCACCCTGCGGCAGATGGAGCGCGCATGGCTGATCGCAAATGGAGGTACCGCCGAGACGAACACAATGTCTGGCTTCTCCCGGACAATCTCCGCCATGGCCTCCCTGATAAATCCAACCGGAATCGACTGCACAGCGTACCCAGCCTGCGTCAATACCTGCGCCAGCATCAATCCCGCCAGCTCATCTGCCTCATCGCGCGCTGGAATGGAGAGAATCGAAAGGTGCGACTGTGGGGCTTCCCTACGTCCCTCGCCAGACGCCTCCTCGCCCAGATCCTCAATCATTTCCCGCGTGGTTTGATAAACAAACTTCTGCCGCGCCTCGTCCAGAGTGCCGTCATGCCGGTCCTGCTCCGCCAGCGAAAGCGCGGGAATCAGCACCGAGTCGTACACGTCAACTAACGATTTCTCTTTCAGATAGCTATCCAGCACCTCGCGAGCTTCGTCTTCATTCATCGCTAGCAGGCGCTGATAATAACTGGCTTCCGGAGCAAGCGCCGGCTCGTCTCCAAACAGGATGTACAGAAATTCCAATTGCGGAACGTGCCGCCCCAGCACAACCAGGCAAACCGTCAACGGCGTTGCGATGACCAGCCCGACCGGACCCCACAGCATCGTCCAGAACGCCGCGGACAGCAGAACCGCAAGCGATGAGATACCCGCGCGTACAGCATAAAGCCAGGGTTCCAGAACGCACGTAATCACAAGTTCTACACATCCCCACAACGCCAGCGTCAGCAGCGGTTGCTTCCAGCCTGCAAACACCGCAACCGCCATTACGAACGGACACGCCACGGCAATTAGCGTGCCGACATACGGGATGAAGCGCAGTATGGCTGCCAGCACACCCCAGAACAGCGAATAGGGCACTCCAATGAAAAAAAGGCCAACCCCCATGAGTATGCCGAAGGTGCTGTTTATCAGAAATTGGGTTAGCAAATAGCGGCTGACGCGCCCCCCGGCGTCGTCCATCGCCGTTGTCACGATATTGATTCGCCCGCGCCCGAATAGCCGGAAGATACGGTCCCGAAGATCGCCGCGTCTCAGCAGCATGAATAGGGTAAGCACCGCGACCGCCAGAATTGCCGCAAGGATGCGAGCGGCTGATGTACTTGCCAGCCCAAGGGATGCAGCTATTCCCTCATGCGGTTTAACGATTTCTACCGGAACCGGCGCAGATTTGGCCGGACTTGAATCCTGCCGCGCTGTTCCAGTCTTTTCCGGACCGTCCTTTTGGTTCCCCCCGTTGCTGCCCGGTGTGAGATCGCTTTTGATGGCTTCAATACTCGATACCGCCCTGGACAGTCTCGACGAACCCATCGGACTCTGGATTCTCTCGATCTTCCGGTCAATGTTCGCCTGGTATTCCGGCAACTGCTCCAGGATTGCCGAAAGCTGCTTCGCTCCAGCCCAGATCAGCGCTCCAGCCGCGGCGTAAGTGATGATCAGGACGATCAAAACGGATGCCACCCGGCCAAACTTCAAGCGTTGCAGCCAACCGACCGGCGAACTCAGCAGGAAGGTGATCAGCACCGCCAGAGCGAACGGAATCAGCACGTCTCGCCCAAAATAGAGGCAGGCCAGAACTGCGACGGCCGTCAAGGCGAGTTGAGATGGTGCGGATTTCCGGCCTATTTTTGTCGGTTCCAATACGAGGCTCCCAATCTATAGAAATCAACAGCCTCGTAATTGTGACTAAGCGGTTATGCCCTATTTGGAGCCGGTCTCGTCGTACAGATGGTCTATATCCTGTCTAAGCTTCGTCATGGAAGCATTATCCAGATAAACCATGTGGCCGGCATTGAAATGGTCCTTGCTGATATTCTTATGCGCCGCCGGCGTAAGCTGCATGTGGTCGAACGTGTAGTCAACCGCGAAGTAGGGAGTGGCCGCGTCGTAGAGACCCTCCGCAATGAACACGTGCATGTAGGGGTTCTTCTCGAATGCCTCGCGTAAATAGCGGCTCACGTTCGCAAATCCAGACCATCCGTTTACGTCGTAATTCCATCTCCCGATTCCGCCTCCCAACACGTAATACTTCAAATCGGTCTCATAGCCCAGTTCCTGCTTAATGTAATCGCCAAAGACCGATGTGTAGGGAGGCCGTATGGCTGCCTCGCTTGGATCGTAATCGGGAGCCTGTTCCGTTGCCGAAGTGGTCGGGCCGGTAAAGCGCCCGTCCAGTCGCCCCACGATCTTGCCCTCATCCCTCAGCAGTTCCGTATCGTAATGGGATAGATCGACGCGCAAATTACACCGTTCGATGTACTGCTTCGGCAACCCCGTATAACGGGCCAGGTGGTCCGCCACGGATTGCCGCTCTGCCGCGGGAAGCGAATCGCCCTGCTGGAGCGCCAGCGTGTATTCCGTGGCCGCCCACTTCTCTACTTCCGCCCGAAGCGCGCCGGGATCCTTTTCCAGCTCCGGCGCCAATTTGTGGTGATAGAGCGCGGTCATTGCGTAGGTGGGCAGGTACAGCGCATAGGGAAGATCGTTTCCGGTCGTGAAACTGACCGTTCCGAAATTCAAAATCGTCGAGATCAGCACGACGCCGTTGAGTGCGATCCCGTGATCCACCAGGTAACCGGAGAGTCCGGCGGCGCGGGTCGTTCCGTAACTCTCGCCCGCCAGGTAGAGCGGTGAAGTCCAGCGCGAATTGTTCTGCAAGTAGATGCGAATAAAGTCTCCAAAGGCCGCGATATCGCCATGCAGATCCCAGAACTTCTTCCCTAATTCCGGGGTTGTGGCCCGGCTGTATCCGGTCCCGATTGCGTCCACGAACACCAGGTCGCTCCTGTCCAAAAGCGTGTTCTGGTTGTCCTCCAGCTCGAAGGGCGGCGGCGGCATGAAACCGTTCGGCATCATCTTCACTCGCTTGGGTCCAAAGGCGCCCATGTGCAGCCAGATGGTGGCCGAACCGGGCCCTCCGTTGAATGCAAATGTCAAGGGACGTTTTGGCCCACCGTTATCCACGGTGTAAGCGACGTAAAACATTTCCGCTTCCGTCTTGCCTTGCTCGTCCTTGATCGGGATGCGGGCCGCCGTCGCGGTGTACTGAATCGTGTTCCCTCGCACCGTGATCTTGTGGTGCGTAATGGACGGCTTCAGTTCCGCTGCTTGCCCCTGTTCGGTTTTCGATGCTTCGTGCTTTGCAGCATCCTTTTGCGCGGGCGGCGCTTGCGGACCGCTCTGCTGCTGCGCCATCATCAACGCTGCCGGAAGCATCAAAAGCAGCGCAATCATCTTTGAAATCTTCAATTTCCCACTCCGTGCGGACTATAGTATAGTAACCGCACCCGAGGACTTCCGATGCCGAACCGTTTTCCCGATGCCATGTCATCAAGGCAACCAGTCTGCCCGGAAAAGTTACAGATGCGCCAGGTCGTTCGGTCTACATCCTATTGACGGGGTTTTGAATGTCTACTGGGGCCATAGGTCCGCTCCTGAAAGGAACTTACTGTAAGTGGAGCAGTCATCATGCACCGCGACTGGGAGCTTCGGTCGCATTCTATGCGTTACTATCCTTTGCCCCGCTGCTAATGTTGACAATCGCTATAGTTTCCCTGATCTTCGGGCAACAACAAGCCCAGAACTATCTAGTGGATCAGGCCCGTCAGATGATCGGGAACCATGGAGGGGATATGGTCAAGCTACTTCTCCAAAATGGACAGAAGCCTTCATCTGGCATCATCGCGGGCGTTATCGCGCTCCTGATCTTGCTCTTCGGGGCTTCGGGAGTTTTCGCCGAACTCCGTGAGGCACTGAATATCATTTGGGACGCTCAGCCCAAAAGTCAATCCGGATTGCTCGGAATGCTCAAGGAGCGGTTGTTTTCCTTCGGTATGGTCCTCTCGGTCGGGTTTTTGCTGCTTGTCTCGTTGGTGATGACTTCAGGGCTTGCCTTCATTGGCAAATTTCTGAGTCACATGATGCCGGTCCCAGGGTTCATCATGGAAATTCTTAACTTTGTAATATCGTTTGCTGTAATTAGCTTCTTATTTGCGATGATGTTCAAGTTTGTGCCAGCCCGTGACATTTCGTGGAAGAGTGTGCGGGTTGGGGCGATCGGAACGGCCTTATTATTTACCGTAGGGAAACTGCTGCTGGGGCTTTATTTGGGAAAGGCGAGTGTCGGGTCTGGATACGGCGCCGCGGGCTCGCTGGTCGCCGTGATTGTGTGGATCTATTACTCCGCTCAGATCTTTTTCTTTGGCGCCGAATTCACTCGAATTTATGCAGATGCGCACCCTGGCGTTGCGGGGGCCCACCAGCTTGAACCAGAAGCAAGCAGGCCCAGAATCGGGAAGCAGCCTAGAAACTTGAATTCCGACAGGGATGTTATCGCGCCACTCCGGGCAAAATCCCGGACGTCCCTGCTGATCACGGCCGGTATCGGTTTTCTCGTAGGCCGCAAATCAACCAAATCAAATCGCGCACAGTAGAGCAAATTGAACTGACAGGTCATATCAGCCCTTACGCGGCTAGGCGGTATGCTAGTCAGTGCCCGCCACCGCCGATGCTGTTTTCGGGATTGCTGAGGATGAGCGCTTCTCTTGGGCAGTTTTTTGAAATTGATCCCTGAAACCCGGAATTGCCTCACCTAACCAATCTTTGAAGGTGTTGGCAGCAACACCTATCATTGCTCCCTTAATGCTGTCGAATGTCTCCAGTGCTGCGTTCTTCTGCAGTTCGGTTCCGCGGCGGGGGTGATATTCTGTTGCGCTGCGTTCGTCGGAATAGGAACCTCCTCTCCGCCTTCTCTTTCGTGTCATCGATGCCAAGAGCAATCCGCCGCCTAAAGCGACGCCCATCATCAGCATCGGTTTCTTCTGAAATTGGACACGCCAGTCTGTCGCCTCTTCAACTCTGGATTGGAGCTCGTTTAAATTACTTCCGAGCTGTCCGCGTTCTAACTGGATTTCACGCTCTATTTGGTCTGACTTTTCATCCACTCGATGTTCTCCTTCATCGTCTCGACTGTCTTTTCCGGTATTGCATGGACACTTTTCAATCGTTTTTTGCCTGATGAGAGCAAAACTGCCGTTACAGCGGCCATAACGACGAACAGCAGTAGTGCCGCCGCCCAGAAGGGCATGACCGTTGCGAGGGCGAAGAGAATAGTCAGGAGCAGCAGCCAGATTGTAAACAAAGCCGAAATGGCGCCGCTGGCCAACATACCGGATGCTCGTCCACCCTTAGTAAGTTCCTCAGTCACTTCGGTCCTGGCTAGTCTGACTTCTGAACGAATGATGGTTTGTATATTTGCCACGATGTCCTGAAGGACATCGGTAATGGAACGACCGTTTTCTCCAGCCATTTCGGTGCTCAGCCCGCTCAAAAACTAATCTTCGCGGAAAGCACGACCGATCAGGAACCCTACCGCGGCGGCGATCAACAGCGAAGGGCCAGGGTTCCGGCGGACGATCTCTTCGACATCGGAAAGCATCGATTTAACGTCGTGCTCCCGAACGTAATCCGCGGTCGATTGGAGCTTTTCGGCTGTGGAATGCGCGGCGCTCTGGACGGTATCACCGCCCGGAAGACTTCCCGCCTTTTCGTGAATCTTTGATGCGGCGCCTTCCAGCGCGTCAGCCGCCGGGCCGCGCTTCGAATTTATGTGCTCCGTTGCCTGCCGCCCGGCATCGGACGCCTTTTGCTTTACTGCCGTAGCTGTATCACTGACTTTGTCGGTTACACTTTGTGCAGCATCGGTAAGCTTGTCAGCTGTGCTTACTGACTCAGTCGGGGCCATTCCAGTTTTGCTACTTGCCATCTACAGATCTCCTCTACTGAACTTCTGTTAATTAGTAGATCGACCGGAGTAGCGATTTCTGCTCCTGCCAAGTTTACGGGTCCAGCTTTGGATTCGGCTGAAGCGCGAAAGGACGTTAACTGGTACGAACACCGTGCGGACTATAGTAGAGTAATCGGACCCGACAATCACCGCCCCAGCGCCAGGCCCGGTGATCTGTTGAGCGCGCGCTATGAACTGGGAAAAGAACTCGCGCGTGGCGACACGGCGGTTGTCTACGAAGCCTGGGACACTCATCTCAACCGGCGTGTTGCCTTCAAAATAATCGATGCCCGGCACGCGGGAATCGCCGCGGACGAAGTGCTCCGGGAAGCGACGATATTGGCCCGTTTGGAGCATGAGTGCATCGTTCCTATCTACGATGGCGGACGGCTTTCCGGGGACAGGCTCTATTACGTCATGCGCCTGGTTCACGGCGAACCCTTGGGCACGTTCTTCGCCCGTGAGCCGAGTCTGTTCGCACGCCTTCGGGTTTTTCAAAAGGTGTGCGACGCGGTCGCATTTGCTCATGATTCGGGGGTCATTCATCGGGGCCTGAATCCCCACAGTATTCTGGCTGGAAATTTCGGTGAAGTCTTTGTCATCGATTGGGGGCTGGCTGAATGGCTGGCCGGTTCCGTTTCGACAGGCGTCGCACTCGCTTCCGGAACATCGCGCTACCTTGCGCCCGAACAAACCGGCGAGCGTTCCGATCCCGTGGACGGCCGCGCCGATGTCTTCGCTCTCGGCGCAATACTCCATGACTTGCTGCGCGAAGGCGAATCCCGGCCGCTGGCGGCGATCGCACGAAAGGCATTGGCCCCCGATCCCATCGACCGCTACCAGCACGTAGAGCATCTCGCAGCGGATTTGATGCGCTTCCTCGACCATCTGCCAGTCAGCGCCTACGACGAGACGCTGCTGGAGAGAGCCGGCCAGTTCGCCAACCGGCATCGCGTATTGCTGCTGGTTTTGGCTGTGTACGCGCTGGTGCGCCTGACAATCTTCCTGCTCAGCGGCGGGCCAATTCCCTAAACCTCTGATATTCTGGCGTGGGCAACGGCCCACCCGATCCCTATGAACATTTCGCTTGCAAACAAATCGGCGGTGGTGACAGGAGCGGGCCGCGGTATTGGTCTGGCGATCGCGCGCAGTCTCGCCGCGGCGGATGCGTCGGTGCTGCTGGTGGACATTGACGAGAGCGCTCTCCAAGCGGCGGAAAAGACGCTTTCCGGCTCAGGAGGCAAGATCGCGACGCTGGCCGGAGATTTGACCGATCCCAATTTTGCGCAGGCCGTGATCGACCGGCTGATTCGGGAGTTTGGATCTATCGACATCATCGTCAACAATGCGGGCTATACCTGGGACAACGTGATCCAGAAAACCACCGACGAACAGTTCCAGGCCATGCTCGACATTCATGTGATCGCTCCCTTTCGCATTCTGCGGGCCGCGGCGAACTGGATCCGCGAAAGGGCCAAGAAAGAGAGTGAGACGGGCAAGCCGGTCACACGCAAAGTCGTCAGCATCACCTCTATTTCCGGACTCGATGGCAACCCCGGGCAGTCCGGCTATGCGTCGGGCAAAGCGGCAGTTGTCGGACTGACGAAGACGCTGGCGAAGGAATGGGGGCGCTACAACGTGACCGTGAACGCGGTGGGATTCGGTCTCATCGATACGCGGCTCATCAAGCCAATGGACGATGCGGAAACCAATATTGCGATCGGCGAACGCCAGGTGCACGTCGGGATGCAGGCGCAGGTCCGCGAGCAGGCAACCAAAATGATTCCACTCGGGCGATTGGGAACTCCGGAAGATGCCGCGAACGCCGTGTTTTTCTTCTGCTCGCCGCTTTCCGATTACGTCACCGGCGAAGTGCTGGTCTGCAGCGGCGGCATTCGGTTCTAGGGCGCGGGTCCGGCGTCGAACACCTTTACACAAGCTTTACAATTCCTCGATCATTTGTCTCGCCCGCATCGCTAGCATACAGTCTGCGAGCATTGCCGCAGCGCTCCCAACATGCCAGTGTCTTCGCCAGAGCAATTCGCCGGAGCCGGCCTGATCGACTCTCAAGCCAGGCATTTTTCCCCCGCTATCTTACGAGCGCTAAGGCCTTATCAATATGCCAAGAACATCCTGGTCTTTGTTCCTCTGGTCACGTCGCACAAATTCCTCGCTGCCGGCATGCTGATGCGCATCTTCGCGGCTTTCTGCTGCATCTGCCTGTGCGCTTCCGCAACTTAT
>DATIMA010000194.1:0-5740 GCA_035475915.1 Bryobacteraceae bacterium | reverse complement strand
TACAACGTAGAAGCGACGGCCGTGATGACGCTCGGACCCGGCCGCATGGTCTGGAATTTTTATGAAGGGCCTAAAACGATCGGCTTGGTGCCGGCTGGGACGCGTGCCGCGCGAATTGATGCCCTGAAGCGGGCCTCCGATCTCGCGAAGCAATGCGGGATCGGAGCCGTACACACCCATTGCGGCTTCATTCCCGAGGATCCCAGCGACCCGCTCTACCCGCAAGCGGTGGCGGCCATTAAGGACGTGGGCAACCATTGCAAGCAGAACGGCCAAACATTTCTCATGGAGACCGGCCAGGAGACACCCATCACCATGCTCCGCGCCATCGAAGGCACGGGTCTCGATAACGTCTGCGTGAACCTCGACACGGCGAATCTGATTCTGTACGGCAAGGGAGAACCGGTAGGCGCGATGGACGTGCTGGGAACGCGGGTGCGTGGCTTGCACGCAAAGGACGGGTTGTACCCCACCGATCCCAGAGAGCTCGGCAAGGAAGTGGCAATCGGCAAAGGCCGCGTAAACTTTCCGGAGCTGGTGCGCCGGCTGCGCCAGTTGTCTTATTCCGGCCCCATCACAATAGAGCGCGAAATTTCCGGCCCGCAGCAGGAAGCGGATATTCGCGCTTCAAAAGCCTATCTGGAACGGCTGATCGATCGCGAGTACGCGTAATCACTTCGCGGAAGCGACGCTGGAGACAAGTGGGCTGGACGGAGCAGCCAGGTGAGCGGGCGGACGAAGAAATGTCACGGCCAGATTGGTTGCAAAGAGCGCGACGGCCGTCAATTCGATAACCGCCGAGACGGGAAGAATGTTCCAGGCCAGGGCAAAATTGTGTTCGTAGGCGGGAATTTCAGATGTGACTCGCAGCAGGCAGCCGGCGTTCAGCAGAGCTAAGGCGCCAAGCATCAGCCGTTTGCTGAAGAGAACACGCATTCCGCAGAAGGCAGGCAGAACCCGCTGCCCGATTGCAAACACCATCGTGGCGAGAAAGCCAACCGTCAGCGCGTGGCGGGATGCTCCGCCGATTCCGCCATTTCGATCGAATAGGGGCGCGCAAATTGATAATGCTGCCGCGATCAGGAGCCAAACATAGGCTCCTCGAACGAAGTAAGGAAAGCTAGGGTGAATGCCATTCAATTTGGGCGGGTGGACGCTCGGCTGGAAGATGTGAAGAGACAGGATTGCGGCGACACACGCGGCGAGCAGCAAGACTCCGCATGCGACGAGTGCGTCCGCCAGGCCGGTGATCACTCCTGCTATCAGGATCGCCAGAGCGGTCAGAAGGCCGCGTCCATGCGGCTGCGGTAAACCCAGAAACACCGGAAGCCATCTAGCATTAAAGCCCCAGACTGAAACAACCAGGAATGCCCAGGCTGAGATCAGGAGCAAATGCCGGTCTGCCGAGGGCGGCAGCGCCGGACCGCTTGCCACGAAGGCGGCGCACACGGCGGCGCCCAAGTTCAGCAGCAAGGCTCCGAGGAAACCGAAGGTCGATGCGATTACCAGGCGCATCCACACCTCTGCGGGCCGGGGTTTCTGTGCGGCAACGGCCTGTTCCGATGGCTTGTGCTTGCGCACCGTCCAAAAGAACAGGAGGAAGCCGGCCAGTTGCAGCGCCGCCGAAACGGGAAGCATAATGCGCCAGTGCCAACCATAAATACCTGTCATCCAGCGCAGGCTGACCCCGGCAACCCACAGCACCCAACTTTGCCAGCCGCGTCGTACTGCAAAGGGCGCCAGCCGGCCCATTTTCGATAAAGAATAGAAGCCGATGCCGATAACGAAGGTGCCGATCCAGCCGAATATCTGTGCTTGGCCGTGCGCCTGAATCCATGGCGATGACAAGAAATGTGCTGAGCGGCTGCTGCTGATGGCGATCAGATTCCATACGCCGAGAAACGTGCCTGGCAGGATCAGAAATGCCAAGCCAGCCGAAATAAAGGCGGTTACGAGCCGCTGAAGAGCCTTCTCGCGTGAGATGCTTTCTTGCGCAACGGTCTCGACTTGCATATTACGATTTTTAATGTACTCTTTCGAACTCGAGCGCGCGTGGGAACAGAATATTGTTCTCGAGATGAATGTGCTGGTGCAGATCGCCTTCGAGATCGGCGAGCCCGTGATACAGCGCCTGATAGCTCATGCAAGCGCCTGCCGGGGGTTGATAGCCATCGCTGATTGCACGGATGCTTCGCAGTGACTCGCCGGTATCGTCGTGATCCGCCATCATGTGCCGGATGGGGTTAATCAACGATCCAAAGAACGCGGGCATGGGCTTCGTTCCATTGTTCGCGGCTTCTTCGATGAGCCTTAGGCGGGGGAACAGCACCTGCTCTTCTTTAAGCATGTGAGTCGACATTTCACTGGCAATCGCATTCACCAGATCGCGGATTTGAGCGAGTTCCGGATGTTTATTTCCGTGCTTGAGAAAGACCTTCTCGGCGAGCGCGGTTAGACGCGTCAACTCGCGGCGCGAATACTCGTGATGCTGCTGCACAATGTGATCCGCCAGGTTGCTCAAAGTAGAGCTCATCCAGACGGCATCGTCTTTCGACGGCCGTGCAATCAGGGCCGCAGCAAGATCCGAGAGAACCTTGTCGACTTGGATGTTGCCTTTCCTGCAGGCATCTTCAAGGGACCGGCCTCCCCCGCAGCAATAGTCTATGCCGAGCGACTCCAAAACGGGAACCGCGGCCGGATGCTGCTGCACGATATCGCGAACAGTTTGTGTAGTATCGATTGACATAACTTACTCTGCTTCAAGCTTGACTGGCGGGGCGGAAGAAGCCAGTGACTTTAGTCACCGGGTTGGGAGGTCCGGGGCGAGGCGTCGCGAGCTGTGCTGTCGGCTTCCGATCATGCGACTGCCGGTGACAGTGTTGGATTGCCATTACTGCGAAAATCACGAAAACCGCGGCAAGCACATATTCGAATACTTTGGTAATAGTAGGATTCATGTGCACGAGCGTACGTAGCGCTCGCGCTGGGTCGTTAGCCTTGCAGGCCGCAAGCAACTGAGTCTAAGGAAGATAAAGTTTCACAAGAGCTGTCACCGACTTGGAGGATCGGGCGCTGCGCCGGAAAGCCAGAAGGAAAACTGAAGAATTAATATTGCTTCGTGTGGTGTCTCTCCGCAGAGTAAACTAAGGGGCGTGGCAACACGCCGTCCCAGCCGGAACAACTATATTTTGATTGTCTTCGACAGTTGCCGGTACGATTCCCTGATTCGTGCGCGGCCACAGACAATCAGGAAATTAGGCTCCGTCGAGCGCCGCTGGTCGTATGCCTCCTGGACATCGCCGTCTCATTTCAATTTACTCACCGGATTGCTTCCCCACAAGAGCCCGCGGCATGTTTATGCCTCCGAATACTACACAACAGAGTTTCTGAAATTCAACGAGCGATTAGGCTCAGACGATCTGAAATTTGCTTCTCTCGTACCTCGGCTGTATCTTCCATTATTTCTGAAAGAAACTCTGGGCTACCGGACACATGCCCGGGTTTCACTCCCGGTACTGAATCCAAAAACGATTCTTAATCAGGGGTTCGATACTTACAAGTTAATGGAGAATCATAATGACATGCGTGCGATGCTGCGCGAAATGACGTTCTCTGAGGAGCACCCCTCGTTCTACCTCCTGAATGTGGGCGAAACCCACTATCCCTATGCTTTGCCGGACGAACCGCCAGAGGAATGGCCCCGGATCAGTGGTGTACACGGCGTTTTCAAGCACCTGGACGACCATGTGGTCGGTGGAAAATTGGCAGAGCGCAAGAAGAAGTTTTTTGATACCACGAAGCTTGAGGCTCTCCGCAAAAGACAGATTCGCGCCGTCAAATATCTCGACCGCGTGGTTGAGGAGTTATTTGACCTTGTACCGAAAAACACCTATATAACCATTACAGCCGACCATGGGGAATTGTTCGGAGAAGATGGCTATTTCGGCCACGGACCCATTCAGCACCCCAAAGTGTGGGAAGTGCCCTTCGTCGAAGGCAAGCTGCGGTGAGTAAGTTCAAACAGCCTGCCGCCCTCCTTCTCCTCGTAGTGTTAGTGTGCCTCATTCGTTCGTTTCATCACCACACCGGTGAAATGCAACTGGCGTACATCGGGCCGGGCGCGGGCTTTGCTTTTCTCGGGTCGTTTCTAACTCTCGTGGCCGGCTTCTTTCTGACCCTCATTTCCTTTCTGTCCTGGCCCTTTCGTATGGCCTGGCGTCTGGTGCGACGCCGGAAGGGGTTCCGGAATGTGCGGGCGCGCAAGATCATCTTTCTGGGCCTCGATGGTCTCGATCCCCGGTTGACCGAGAAATTCATGAGCGAGGGCAAGCTGCCGCACTTACAGCGCTTGCAAGAGCAAGGAAGCTACCGCCGCTTACGAACAACCTTCCCGTCGCTATCGCCCGTAGCATGGTCCACGTTCGCCACCGGCGTGAACCCCGCAAAGCACAACATCTTCGACTTCTTGAATCGGAGCCTGAAGACCTATGTTCCGCAGTTATCATCCGCGCATGTGACGAAGCCCTCTCGGGTGGTTCGGATCGGGCGCTGGCGGATTCCGCTCTCCAGGCCGGGCATCGAGATGCGCCGTAAGAGCCAGCCGTTCTGGAAGTTACTAGGCGAACAGAACATCGGATCGACTATCATTCGCGTGCCAATCACGTTTCCACCCGACAAGTTCAACGGCCGGCAACTCTCGGCAATGGCAACGCCCGATTTGCGCGGCACGCAGGGAAGCTTCTCGTTTTTTACGACCCGCCTGGGCGAAGCAACTTACGAAGGGGGCAGCCGTTACCCCCTCAGGCGAAGGAGCAGTGGTTTTGAAAGTGAGCTGGAAGGCCCGGAGAACAGCTTAGTTGAGGACGCCGGTCCTTTGCGTATTTCATTCCGCATCGAACAGAAGGGACAAGATCCGGTTTACGTGCTGCGGATCGGCAGAGAATCGGTAAATCTTGAACCGGGCGTGTACTCGCGCTGGATCAGGCTCGCCTTCGGGGACGCACCGGGATTTAAGGTATCGGGTATCGCGCGTTTTTTAATCACGGAAACAGAACCGGAATTCTCGCTTTATGTATCGCCCGTGCAAATTGACCCGGAAAAGCCGGCCTTGCCCGTGAGCCATCCGTCGTACTACGCCGCTTATCTCGCGAAGCTGTTGGGAACCTTCTCGACTCTTGGCATGGCGGAAGACACCTGGGCGCTAAATGAAGGCGTCATCAGTGAGCAGAATTTTCTCGACCAGGCCTACCTTTTGCTGAATGAACGCGAGGCCATGTTCCGCAATGCTCTGGAGAAAACGCGCCGCGGGGTGGTCGCCTGCGTGTTCGATACCAGCGACCGGATACAGCACATGTTTTACCGTTATCTGCACTCCGGCGGTGAGCATGCGGGCGTCATTGAAGAGATGTATAAGCGAATGGACGCTCTAGTGGGTTTGGCATCCAAGCACGTCGATAAAGAAACTGTATTTTTTGTCCTTTCCGATCATGGCTTCTGCTCGTTCCGGCGTGGGATCAATCTGAACAGTTGGCTACGCGATAACGGCTACCTGGCACTGAAAGATGGAGCGAACGAGAGCGGCCCTTATTTCCGTGGAGTGGATTGGCAACGCACCCGGGCCTATCAAGTTGGCTTAGCGGGGCTCTACCTGAACCTAAAGGGTCGGGAGGCCGGCGGTACGGTTGCGCCGGGAGCGGAAGCGGAAGCTTTGAAGAGAGAACTCGTCGAACGCCTCGCGAAC
>DATIMA010000193.1:0-4460 GCA_035475915.1 Bryobacteraceae bacterium | reverse complement strand
GTGACTGTAGCATACAATCCACGCGCGAGGTGGCCGACTCTTAAAGTCGCCGTTCGTACGTTCAGGTTTCGTTCAGTGGCGAGGCCGAAGTTCCTGTGGACCGGCCGCCCCGTCGCGCGTAACGTGGCTAGAGTACAGCCGTAAGGCTCCTGTAGAGCCCCGGGGTGAAGCTATGTGCTTCCTCCGGGGCTTTTACGCGTTAGAACTCACAATGCATGTTAAAATGACGGTTTAACCTGCCATTTTTTGAAAGGAATCCTAGATAAATGAAGCCAGGGATTCATCCCGCTTATGAGGAAGTAAAGGTGATCTGCGCGTGCGGATCTAACTTCCTGACCCGCTCCACTCACAAGGGCGACCTCCGCGTCGAAATCTGCTCCAGTTGCCATCCGTTCTTCACCGGCCGGCAGAAATTGGTGGATACCGAAGGCCGCGTGGATCGCTTTCAGAAGAAATTCGCCAAGGCTCGCGAGTTGCAGGCTCAGAAGAAGGCGGCAGCCGAAGCCAAAGCCGCCCGAAAAGTGCAGTAAGCAGGTCCCTATTGAGGGGCCACTAAGCCTTTGCGAATGGCGAACAAAACCAGTTCCGCCGTTCGATGAATGTTCATCTTCTCCATCAAATTCGCGCGGTGTACGGAAACGGTATTGACGCTTAAATCTAACAAGCCGGCGATCTCTTTGTTCGATTTGCCCTGCGCAATCAACTGAAGCACTTGCTTTTCCCGGCCGGTTAGCTTTTTAAGCTCGTCGTCCTGTTCCTGCGCGACGTATTTCAGTCCAGGCCCCATAAACCGTCTGCCGTCGGCCACCGCCTGGATCGCTCCCACCAGGTCCACGTCAATCGCGCTCTTTAGCAGATAGCCCTTTGCTCCCGCATCCAGGGCATTTCGCACGTAATTATCGTCCGAATGCATGCTCAGAACCAATACTTCGGTTCCTGGAAGATGCTTGACAATCTCCTTGGTGGCCTGCACACCATCGAGCTCAGGCATCGAAAGGTCCATCACCACCACCTTCGGCTTCAACTCGTAAGCCATCCGGATCGCTTCCACGCCGTTGCTGGCCTCGCCCACCACCTTCATGCCTTCCTCGTCCTCCAGAATGCGGCGGAATCCGCGCCGCACCAGGCTATGGTCATCCGCTAACAGGACTGTTATCTCTTCACTCATCGTCTTTTCATCCACAACTTCGGTCACGCTGCTTTCGTTCATGATTTTCTGCTCACAATCTCTTCTACATACATGTCGTGCTCTTCCATCTCAGTTGGACGATCATCCTGCCTCAAAGGCATCACTAGTGTGACGACCGTACCTGTGCCGGGCGTGGAAGAAATATCTAGCGTTCCGCCGAGCAGTTCAGCCCGCTCACGCATGGCGATCAGCCCCAGCCCTCGCTTATTCGAGTGCCGTGCCGGCACGATTCCCTGTCCGAAATCTCGCACGCTCACGGCGAGACTCGCCGAGTCGAAGATCATCTCTACTTCCGCTGATTTCGTATCGGCGTGCTTAGCGGCGTTGTTCAACGCTTCTTGCACAATCCGGAAACAGTGGATGGCGGGCTGTCCGGTAATCCGAATAGGAGTTCCATGTGTGATCACCCGCGCGGTCAACCCGGTTTGCCGCTGAAACACCTCGGCGTACCATTCGATGCCCTTCGCCAGACCGTAATCGTCGATTACCGCCGGATGAAGCATTTGCGAAAGGCTCCGCATCTTTTCCAGGGTGTTGTGCGTGATCTCGCGTACTTCGCTGAGTTCTGTGCGAAGCGGCGAGTCGGCGGGGATCCCCTTCCGCTCAGCCCGGGCAAGCATTGCGCCAACCGCGGTTAATATCTGCCCGAATTCATCGTGCAGCTCTCGCGAGACGGAGCGGAGCACTTCTTCTTGCACCGTAATCAACCTTGCCGCCAGCACCCGCCTTTGCCGTGACAACGATTCAAGCTGTTCGAAGATTCTTCGATTCGAATAGATTAAATAAAGGCTGGTGATCAGAATCGCCAGAATGGTAGCCGCAAGAAAAGCGTAAACGTCGCGTTCGACGCCATCATAGATAGCGGCAACCTTGCGGTCCGCCTGTTCCTCCGCCACGTTGTTGCGCTCCAGAATGTGCGATACACGGCTTGCCAGATTCGACTGCTCGGGAAACAGCTTGCTTGACGCCAGCCGTCGCGCCGCGGCCTCCTGTCCCGCGCTGGCAGCCGCAAATACCTGGTCGGAGCCGCGCCAGAACTCTTGCAGCGCTTGCACCAGCTCGGCTTGTTTTTCCGTTCGCCGCGTCAGCGGAGCCAGTTGCGATTCCGCGTCGATGGCCTCCTGCAGGTCGGTCCGCAGATGATCGAATTGAGCCCGGTAGGCAGAAATCCCCTCTGTGTTCCGCGACTGAATCATGTCACGGATCTGCAGCCCCGCGGTGTCGACATCGTTTTGCACCCGCAGCAGCAGAAGCGAGTCGTGCCGGTTCAGATCAATTGTGTCGGTCTGAAGCGTCCGTAATCCATTTAATTGATGGAGGCCATACCAGGAGAACCCCATCACGGCTGCGAGCGTAATCAACAGCCCCAACAGCAGACGTAAAGTTGGCGATTTGGTCATTTAGCTACGTTCGAGCGAAATCCGGCTGTAATGACCTCCCACTATTGTTCGCGTGCCCACTAATATAGAATGACGATTGAACTGACAGGTTTGTTGCGTCTAAGCCGGATTTCCTGCTCCGCAACTTCAACGTCCCCTCAGCCGTCTCCTAAAGATGCCGCGATTTGTGCAGATAAACGCCCTTGGCGTAGTGGTCGGTATAGCAGCCGTATACGCTTTCGGCGCTGAAGCCCGGAACAAAGACGCGGCACATTGGACGCCTAATGAAGTGCAGAAGGTGCTGACCGCTTCGCCTTGGGCCCAGCAGGTAAGCGCAAAATTTAGCCTTGCTGCCGATGATGAGCCGCCTCCCGCACCCCCGCTGCCCAGTGGAGCACAGGCCGGTTTGGCCGGCCCTGGTAACCCGCCCGGAGTCCGTTGGGATGGAGGCGTGGGCCGCGCCCGGGGTCCTGACCCCACTTTGAACGTCCTTATTCGCTGGGACAGCGCCCTCCCGGTCCGGGAGGCTCTACGCCGGTCGGAAGAGGAGAGTCACGAGGCTGGTCTCGCGGAACGGGCTGAGAAGGACTACATCGTCACCATTGTGGGTCTGGTGCCGGCCGGGCGCTATCGGTCTGTTGGCACCACGGAATCTCAGTCGCGGAGCGACGACACGATAGATTCCCGGAATCCCGAGACGCTGCTTGAAGGTCTAATGGCCTCATCCCTGCTGACGCCGAAAGATAAGCCGGCAATCCGGCCCGATGACGCAAAGCTGGATGCAAGCACGGGCACCTTGCATGTCTTCTTCCCCAGAACCAGCGGCATCTCACTTGCCGACAAACAGGTTACCTTCACCACGCGTTTTGGATCGCTAACCATTCAAAAGCAGTTCCGGCTGAAAGACATGACTTACAAAGGCAAGCTGGAGCTGTAAGAGCAAAGCGGCGTGGGACAAACCACAGGTTGGGATCCTGAACTGTACGAAGCAAGGCATTCGTTTGTCTGGCACTTTGGGCAGGGCCTGCTGGATCTGCTCAACCCGCAACCGGGCGAGCGTGTGCTCGACCTTGGATGTGGACCCGGAAATCTGACCCAGAAGATCGCCGATTGCGGCGTCGATGTCGTGGGCATCGATTCATCCCCTGCGATGATTGGGCAAGCCCGCCAGAACTACCCGCGCCTCAATTTCGTTTTAGCGAACGCCGCCGAAATGAAGTTCGCGAGCGAATTCGACGCCGTGTTTTCGAACGCTGCGCTGCATTGGATGCTGGACGCCAGGTCCGTGGCATGCGGAATTACGCGTGCCCTGAAGAAGAACGGCCGGTTGGTTGCCGAACTTGGTGGTAAAGGGAATATCGCGCATATTGAGCACGCTGTCCACTCCGTGCTGGCGCGCTACTTAGGCGAGAAAATGCCTGGCAGTAGAACCTTCTTCCCCTCCGTCGGTGAGTATTCGGCTTTGCTGGAGGCCGAAGGTCTTGAAGTGCGAATGGCACAGCTTTTTGACCGGCCAACAAAACTCGACGGCGAACAAGGAATGGAAAACTGGCTGCGTCAATTTTCCTGGTACTACTTCGAAGCCCTCCCTATGCCACAACGGGAAACGGCACTTCAAGAAGTTATACAGGAACTGCGGCCTGCCCTCTTCAGCCCAGAAGGATGGTTTGCTGACTACAGGCGTCTCCGGATTGTAGCCGTGAAAAGTTAGGCGCGAGCCGGAAGAGCTTTCCGGCTCGCAATAACGAGTGGCACTCAGGCCCGGGCTGTGGAAGCAGCCTGAACGTTTACAGAAGATTCGGCAATCTGGTTCAACTTACGATCCGCCGCTTCCTCCTCGCTGAGGGTCTGCTGGAGAAGGTTGGCCGCTTGGGTCATTCCCAGGCGCTTTG
>DATIMA010000192.1:0-17762 GCA_035475915.1 Bryobacteraceae bacterium | reverse complement strand
AACCCGTGCCACACTAGTTCGCTCGCAACTTGTCCGCGAGGCGTTTTACTTCCATACGCCTGAACCAATTCGACGAAATTCTGCTCGGTGAGCGACCGCATGGCCTTGTGGCTATAGCTGAACGCATCTTTCAAGTACTTCACGATCGCGTCTTTTCCTTTCAGCGAATCCGGCCCGTTCTCGCCCGTTCCGACGTCAGCGGGCGGTTTTTCGCCCAGGACCGTGCCCGAAATACCGTACATGACGGATGCGACGTGGGTCATCTGTTGCCCGAACGTCCGGACACCCTTGAACGCGCCCTGTGTAGGAGCGAAATCATATTTGTCCGCAGGCATCGCCTCAGCCAGCGGAACCAGTTCGTGTTCCAGAATCGACAACTCACGGTCATGGATCTGGCCAATGGTCGCGGCGGAATCGGCCGCAAATATCAAGGAACAAGAAAGCGCGCATAATGCGCCCGTACGTGCAAGCAGGTTCATAGGTTCACCAGTTTGGCTCCAGTGTGTCACAATCCGTTCGCGAGACGTGATTCGAATGTCCGAAATGCTGCGCCCCCAGACCAGGATCGGATACGAATCGGCCAATTACCGGATTGCCGACGTCCATGATAGGTACTTGTCAAGAGAAAAAACGACTCTCCTGGCGCGCCCGGAGGAGCGCGTAAGACGCATATTGCAGAATTTTCAGCTCGCGGTTGTGCCTCTCGGCGGTGGTTCCTGCGATTCGCAGAACCGGACATCCATTTACTGCCTCGGGCCATGGAGATGGCCTTCGCAGAAGATTGAGTTTGTGTTCTCTGCCAGTCTCGAAACAATTGGAAGGGAGCCTCGGGAGATCACTCTCCTTCGCTCAGTCGGCAATCAGCAAGACCTGGCAGTCTGCGCGCTGTGTAATTCTGTGTGGTTTTCCCTCATCAGCAGCGGTTCAGGCGGCCGTGCTTTGGTCTTCTGCTATCACGAATTCTCGCTCGCGGCGGTCCACGGCCAGGCGCCAGCTCATGATGCTGTCTAGGTGCTAGCTTTGCGGCTTCCACCAGCACGCTTTGGAGGTGCTTGTTGCGTTGCTTAGAAATCGGTGTGCGCTTAGCGATGTCAGCTGAACTCTTCTCGGCCCCGCACAGCCCGCAATAACTGACGGCTTGCTTGACGGATCGGAAGCGTGCCACATCTCCGATCTCGAGCGCCCAGGTGAGTGCTGAAATGGGACCAACTCCCGGAACGGTCCTGAGCCGCTTTATCCTCTCTTTCAGCAACGGGTCCCGAACCAAGGAGCTAACCAGGGCGTATTCCGTTCTCTGCAGCCGCACGATTGTCTCCCGGCTGAGTTGCAGCAAAGGCCGGATACTTTCAGTGACTTCTTTGTTGGTAGTGAGTAGCTCACGAAAGTAGCCCACTTTGTGTAGCCGCTGCTTGTTATGGCTTACCCCGGTTTCGAGCAACAGTCCCGAGATCCGGTTTTTCAACTGCACCATCTGCCGTACTAAGAGGTGGCGATAACGTAAGGTACGACGGCGGTCACGAATCTCGGTTGAAACCATATAGCATTCGGGCAAAAAATCGCAGCGCAGGCAGTCCGCGATCTTGCCGGCATCAATGCGATCGTTCTTCTTCTTGGCGGCCGCGATGGCACGCAGCATCAGAGGATGGGCCACCCTGACCTGTGCGGCGTGCGGAAGCAGATGGTCGTAAATCCCCCCTGTGAATATAGTCGCTTCCATCGCCGCCGTCCAGGGCTGCGGAAGAGTCTTCATCCAGCAATCTAGATCCGTGCGTGTGGATGCAACTGTTCCCTCGGCCTGGATTTGACCGCTTGCATCTTTCACGCAATAGCTGATCGTCTTCTTGTGAACGTCCAGCCCAATGTAATACATACTGTCCATAGAGGAGCCTCCTTGGTTTTTGACTCTGAATCAGCATCTCTGCTGAGTTCAGCTTTTTGTACACCAAGCGCTCCTCGGTACCTATTCATTCAAACAATCCAGGAAGAACTCGGAAACTAAACGGTACGCCGTTACACATGATTATCCGCCGAGGCCTCACGTCTCGCGAAACATGTTATATGCACACCTCTTGTTGCCGATCCTACTCCGCGCCCCGCAATCAAAGCTTCCTTGAACTGGCCATCGAGAAACACCGGAAGCGTATCGAGAGGATTCCGACACGTTTTCGATGCTAATATCGGGCGGCACCTCGCCCCTAGATCAATCTCGGCGATGCCCGTCGAGAAGACAATGACCTGGAGCGAATATCACGAATCTACAAAGCACAGCGTTGAATCGCTGAAGCGAGCGCCGCATCTTCTCGACTGGGCGAACATGCCCGATCCGTTCCGACATTATGAGGGCGTGCCGGTGCTAGACCTTCCAGCCGATCCGCCCACCCCTGAAGTCCCGGCCCTCGCAGTACTCAACGGTCTCTCGGGCACCACGCCGGCCGGCGACGGTCCGACCTTCCTTTCGCAACTGCTGTTCTATTCCGCTGCGATCAGCGCGTCCAAGCGCGTTCCGTCCACCGGAGATCGATACGCTTTGCGCGTGAATCCATCCTCCGGTAATCTGCATCCGACCGAGTTTCACTTCCTCACACGGGGGCTGAACGAGTGGCCCGACGGGCTCTATCATTACCGCCCCTCTTCGCATATGGCTGAGCAGCGTGCGCTGGGCGATCTCAACTTTGATTTGGCCGGCAGTGACAACTCCGCGCCGGTCGTGTTTGCGCTCACCAGCATTGCGTGGCGCGAGACATGGAAGTACCGCGACCGGGCATATCGTTACTGCCTACACGACATCGGGCACGCTTGGCAGGCGCTCGCATTAGCCGCGCAAGCTATTGGATGCGGCGCCTTTGCGTTCGGCCATTTTCGCGACGATGAAGTCTCCCAGTCCTGCGGCCTCGAACCGGACGAGTGGCCGATGCTCATTGTCGAGCTGCGTGGCAGGTCCATTCCAGTCGGCGAGCGGCAAGCCTGCCAACCCGTTTGGTACGGCGGGCACGCGAACCAGATTTCGACAGAAACAATCGCTTACCCACGTATTGAAGAGATTCACACGGCTACGAAACTCAGCCGGCACTCGCAGCACAGCATTTCCGCCGCCGAGCCGCCTCCCACTGGCTGCGGAGAAATCAAGCTGCCATTTGCCGCTTCGTCACAGTGTGCCTTTGGCGAAATCGTTCGAAGGCGGCGCTCGGCGCTCAACTTCCAGGGCGGAATACACTCGATATCATTGGCGCAACTCTCGGGCATCCTCTCAGTCGTAAGCCGGCCGTTCTCTTCTGATTTCGCCGGTACACGTTTTATCCAGCTCTATCTGTACGCCCATCGTATCGATGGGCTGCAACCCGGTGTATACCGGCTGTGGCCCGATCGTGCTGAGTTGGAGCAGATCAGGAGTGGCGACCAGCGCGTTCCTGCCGCTGGTCTGAGCCTCGGGCAGGATCTCGCCGGTAACGCATGCGTCGCCTTCTCGATGATCGGCGATCTCGACCGTGCCATCCGCGCCCATGGTGATCGTGGTTACCGCTATGTACATTTTGAAGCCGGCGCTACCGGGCACCGGCTCTATCTGGCGGCAGAAGCCTTCGGGCTGGCGGCAACCGGCATTGGCGCGTTTTACGACGAAGAGGTGCACCGCTATCTCAACCTCACGCCCAAGGCGGGACAAGTGGTGTACCATTTCGCGATCGGTTATCCGATTCCCGATTCCCGCCTTTCGGCATAAGATCGCGATGGTCGGCATCTTGGTGTATGGCGACAATCACTTCATCGTTCGAGGTCCGCTGCCTGATGGGGAAGTTGCACTCGCACTCGTTCGACACTGGTCCCTCATTCAAATTGGAGTTACAACACCAGCTCATCTAGGCCAGTGGGAGATCGTCACGCGCGAGCTCAGGGAAAATTTGGAGTGGGCAGTGATCGTAGCCGGAGACAGTGAGATCTCATCAGCAGTGAAGCAGTTGCTGAGTGAGCTGTCGGCACGGGGAATCGCCATCTACGAATCCGGCTTCTCCCAACGATAACGCGCATGAGCCAGCGAGCTGCCAGCGCCGCATCCGGGAGATGCTGAAGAGTGAGTTGTCGTGTAACGCGCTTCTCGCCGATCTGGTGGCTTGACCCTGCATAGGTCGTGTGTAACGGCCTACCGTTTACTTTGCGCAGCTCACTCGCGGAAAAGTCGGGTTGTCGGAAACTTGCCGCGGAGATAGATCAGGTGTAACGGTCCAGCGCCTTAACTTACTTCGCCGGCGGGGCGGTAGAAATCGCGCCGGCGCGCCATCGTTGATTGCTTCAGTCACCCCGGCAGCACTTGAATGGATACGCTCCGGCCAAACTTGCTGCGCCAGTTGCCGTTCCGAGCGAGGAAGAAACGTGCCGCGCGGCATTCGCCGTCGATATGCACGTGGACGGATTTTGGTGAGACCACCACAATTCGGCCGAGATGCCGGTTTGGGTGCACGTAATTGTAGGACAAGGCAACGCGTTGTCCTATTCGAAATGACGAAGAGTTGTTGGACATGGGAGGAAAGAACTCAGCAGGTCCGTTGGTCAAGTAACGGGCAAAACAGGCGCTCTGCGATGCGATGGACACGAACTGTGCGGGCCACCGCCCCTACGCGCAGCCGTCGATTACTCGCCGCCAGCCTGATTTGAGAGAGACGGCAGGCATTGCTCGGCGGCTTTTGAATGAGTGAGGTTCAGGGCAAACGTGAAGGGCCGATCCGCAATCGGCGCAAGCCATCCCTCACGAACAAACTGCATTAACGCAAGATCAACGTTGAGATCGTCTGCAAAGAAACTCAGACCGGCCCGCAGTAACAGGGCGTCGAGCGAGAGCACCGGATCTTTGCATTGCTGAAGTGCCGCAAGTAGTCGATCACGCATTTTCCGCGCGGCGTGGTGAGCAGAGAAATAAGGAACGAGCGCGATAAAAGCAGCCCATTCCTGCTGTACGGGGGACATACGGTTTGGGGGAAACAGGCAGCGATGCGAGTCGCACGGAAGCGCCCGGTATCCCTGGGTCAGGAAAGATCCTGATCAGCTCCGAAGTCAAAGGGTTCCGGCGACCGGCTCGCTGCCAATCAGTCCGTCACGAACCTCGCGCTCGACCCCGTTCAGACGCGATCTGACTTCGTCGAGAACTCGCTGGTTCTCTTTGTATGCCTTCGCGCGCTCGTCGCCGAGCAAAGCCGGGACAGAAGATTGTGGGATGTGCAACTCGCAGACATTACCTTCGTTATTGAAACCGGCCACGCTGACATAAAAAGTTGTCATAGGGATCTGTCCATTCGACGTGGCAGACGCTCCGAAAAGATAGACCGGGCCGACAACTTCCTCCAGCACGCCTTGCAGATTGCTTTTCCAGATTTTGATCGTGTCGTTCATTGCAGCTCTCGCGAAATGAGTATTTGGTAGTTCGGGCGATCAGGAGGCTATGCGCCAAAATACGAATGGACACATAGCCTCGCGACCGCTCATTCTTCGTCTAACCGGATCTTGCGTCCCTTGCTGACCAGCATCGAATCCAGTTGCGTCGCGATCTGCTGCATGCCGTCGCGGACGCGCTGGCGAAGATCGCCTGTGCTCTTGAGGTCTTTCATGTTCACTCCTGTGAGCAGTGCCCGCGCTTCGTCGGCAAGCCGCTTCAGGTCCGCGTCATTCGTTACGTTGCGGAAATCGAGCGTACCGAGGAAGTCGAGCAAATTCGATACGGCGGTCTTATGAAGGCGAACCGGCTTGCCCTCGTCGGTGGTCTGCAGGCGTACGGCCAGATGCTGGACGAGCTCGGCCAATGCGGTTCGCATGACCTGCTGCGCCTCCTCGGCGGCATTCGTCAGTAACTGCGCTGCTTTGCTGCGTTCTTCATCCCAGAGTTCCGGCGCGATATCGCGCAGCTTATCGGGCACGCCAAAGCTGACGTAGCGCCAGGAAAACGAAAACGCCTGGCGCACCTCCGCCACAGATGGAAAATCACGCGGATCGTGCAGCGCGCGGTGGCGCTCCGGCGCTTGCGCGCAGAGATCAGGATAGACGCTAAGGAAGGCTTCGACCAGAGGTGGCCGGCGTTCCGCAAATTCCTTCAGCTTCTGATCGACTTGCTGCAGGAGCTGCAGCGGACAAAGGTGGATTCCCTTTTCGAAGGGAAGACACACCGATTCGAGATACTTACTGACTTCCGCATCGAAGTTGCTGATTGCTTTGTACTCGTTGCAATCGAAAAGCCGCTTCGAGATGCGGAGCAGCGTCTTATCGGTATCGACTTCGACCTGGGCCGTACTGACCTTCCGCGAATTGCCAAGCCGTGTGCGCTGGACTTTAATGCAGACCGTTCGCCGTGCCAGATCCTGACCGGGATTGTCTACGGCTGCAAGAGGTGCCGTGAGAGCGGCAGACATGGTGAGAGTCCCCTTTCTGATGAGAGCTTTAGAAAATGGAACCGAGTATCGGAAACCCGGTCACGTGCGTCAGTCCGTCCGATTCAATGGAAACCTCGACGGTTTGTTCGTGGAAATCGGCAGGACGGTAACGGCTGGAATACAATCGCAGGCGTTGGTTGCGGCTGGTAACCAGCGGATCGGCAGAGGGTTGCTGCTGGTTGTAACGGCCTAGAATGGCGAAGTCGAGCAGCGATTCAAGTTCCCGCCATTGCGCCTGAAGCAGCCGGATGCTCGATGGGAAATAAGTCTGAAAACGGCCCTGCTCGAGTTCGTGCTCCGTATAACCGGAAAACAATCCGGTGCTCAAATCCGGTGCTTCCCGTTTCAAATTGCGCAAGAGCCGTAGTACTTCCGTGATCTGGTGCAGCGGTTCGCCGCCGGAAAGCGTAAGGCCCTCGATTCGCGCCGTCTCGTACTCGCGAAGAATACGCCGGGCGAGATCGCGCGTGGATACGGGAGAGCCCCCACGCATCGAGTGACTTTTAGGATTCCAGCAGTTCGGGCAAGCGAGACGGCAGCCCTGTACCCAGATGACGGCTCGCCGGCCCGGGCCGTTGACCAGGCTGCATTCGAGAAACGTGTGAATGCGCATGGCAAGGCGGTTAGTGCCGGCCCTCCCGATGCTCGCGCTGCTGTTGCTGTGCTTGACGGAAGTATTCCGGCTTCTTGTGTTCCGCTACCACCTGGTCGTCGCCCTGAAAGTCTTTCATCGTGCGCGCGCAGCTGCCGTCGGTGAAGCCGGTCAAATCGACCGAGGAATTACCGTCCTCGTCAATCAAAACGGTGATTTGTTTCATAGTGGGTGGTTTCCTCCGGTTTCAGCGTGCAGCGAACAGCAATTTCACGTGTTCGCCGTGTTCCGTCTGAATCACTTCGCGGCCGCGGAAGATATAGCCTTTCTTCCGGGCCATCGCCAGCGTGCGCTCTTCCTTGTAGCGCTGATGAACGCGCCCGAGCCAGGCGTCGCCAAAACCGGATGAGCGATCGTACTCGCTAACGATCGCTCGAAAGCGGCCATCGGCGTCGCGCTCAAAACCAATGTCGTTGGCAGACGAAGAAAGATGCTGGCGGCGAATGATGATATGAGCTCGCTCCGGCCGCTCATCGCCCTGATAGCCGAAAAGCGGAGCGCCGTTTGTGTGTATCTCGACGGGATACCCGAGCGCCTGAAGCGCCGCCACGAGCGGCGCTTCCTCCGTTAACGTCGTCTGAAAAGAATCGTATTTCGACATTCGGGTTAGCCTCAGCGCGTGCCGAACAGGAGCTTGACCTGCTCGCCGCGTTCGGTTTGGATTACTTCGCGACCCCGAAGGATGTATCCCTTTCGTTGAGCCATCTGAACGGTGGCGCGCTCTTTATAGCGCTGTTGCACACGGCCGAGCCAGGCTCGACTATACTCCCGATCCATGTCGTTGACGTGCACACGATAAGTGCCGTCCGGCAGACGAGTAAAGCCGATATCGCTGGCGTAACTTGCGCCGAGCGTAGCTGCCCGAATGACAATGTGAACAGGCTCTGGGACGATTGCGTCCGTCCAGTATCCGCGGATGTGAATACCTTCCCTGTGGACATCGACGGTGTGCCCGAGGTCCTGGAGCGCGGAGACCAGCAGGCTTTCATCCTTCATAACCGTTGCAAACTGATCGTATTTCGACATGCAACCCTCCTGGGTAATCTGTTCTTCTTGTGGTGGTCGTAGTCCTTGGTTGATTGATGATGCTCGTTTCGGGTGATGCAACTTTTGCGCAGCAGCCAATTGCTGAACCGCTGCGCCGATATCCTTGCGCTATTCGCCGGCAGCCCGTAAGCGGCGGCCGGCAATCGGTGTCACGCTGTTCTCGTCCCACTGGTAAATGCCGGGAGCCGAGGCGCTGAGAAACTTACCGCTGGCAGACTGGCGCAGGCTCTTGATCTGTTCAGCGGCCGAGCGTGACACGGGCACCGTGTAGGAGGCCGCCTCGGCAAGTGACATCCGCAGCCGGTAGGCTTTGCGGCAACACTCTTTGATCTCCGCGCCGGTCCAGCCGTCGTCGTTGGGCCTTTTGCCGGAAACAGCGTAGCGCGTTTCATAAATCTTCCAGATCTGCTGACGCTCTTCTGCTGTTGGCAGATCGAAGAAATACGTTCCCAGCGTGAAGCGCCGGCGGAGTTCCGGCGGCAACGTGGCGATGGCGTTACAAGTGGCAATCCAAAGACTGCGTCCCTGTGAAATTGCGTCGATGACAGCGAGCGCGGCTCGCAGCCGCTCCCCACTAGCACCGATCAGCGAATTCTGCATTGCGCCTAGATCGAACGCTATCGTCGGGATGCCGGCCGCAGTACCAGTCGCTTTGGCTACGGCGGACTTGGCCGCCCCCGGAGGCCCGATGAAGATGACACCGTCCGCTTCGCGGTCCTGCATCCAACTCAGGAGCGTGCCGGTCATTTCCGTCTTTGTGCCGGAAGTGTCGGTGCCCGTGCCGGCGAAGGCTTTCTCGATCTCATCGCAAAACACAACGACCCGCGGCGGTTCTGCGCCCGTTACCACCGCGCGGAGGAAACGCTTCACATTTTCACAGCCGCCGATATCGGCAAACGTTTCGCTGCCGTTCCAGACGCTCAGGCCGGGGATCTCTTCGATCACGCGCCGTTTGCGTTCCCAGAGAGCGGCCACATCGAGACCGTTCTTATGCAGGCACATGGCCGCGCTTTGTTCTGCGGGAAATGCACTCAGCCCAATGAGGGCGTCTACCGCCTTGCTGGCCGTCTCTTCGTCCGGGCTTCCCAATCCGGCCGAGCGGTAGAGTTCAAACAGAATGCGCTCGAGATCCTGCGCGCCAGGCAAAGGCTCATCGAGAACGAGCGCGTCCTGAAAGAGTTCGGCCGGCAATTGGGCGCCGGGAATCGCCTGCAGGACCAGCATGGCGCCATGCGCTTTGAACACGTCGCGCACGTTCCAGATGCCCTGTACGACGGCGGGATCGTTCCAGAAACGGTGGGCGTTCGAGAGAAACAGAATCGCATCCGGCTCGGCGCGATAGAACTGTGTCAGCACCTCGATCGGGGAGACAACCGCAGAGGGCGCCACTTCGCCAAACAGCCGCACGATCTCTTGCTTGCCGGCATCGTTCATGCCAATCAGGCCACGAATGGTGTCCCAGCGCACGAGCGGCATCTCCTCATTCTGGAGAGTGCCCCTCATCAATGCCAGACTGCTTTCGGGATCCGGCGTACGAACCGTAACAATTGGGGTCGAGACGCGACGCGCGGCTCGGAATTGCTGAACAAAGTGGTCGGAAGTACGAGCCATAAATGCCTCTTGAAAAGAAAAATGCCCGGATCGCATGCAGTGCGGCTGTTGCAATCCGGGACTGTTGGATGAATTGGGAGCTACAGGAGACTGTTCAGACTCCTGTTTTTGCGCGGTTAGAAACAGAACGAGAGCTGCTCGAGCTTACCGCCGGAAGCCGGTGGCCGAGTTTCGAGTATCGCCGGCACAAAGACTGGCGCTTCCAGCGAATCTAGACCACTCGTTTCTGCGTTCGCGAGCGGATGAGCTGGTGGCGTGTTGGTGCGGCTCTGCTTCAGCGCCTTCCAGACTGCGGCCGCACACTCGCCAATGCCTTTCTCAGCCACCAGTTCGCGTGCCAGTGCGGTGAGGACGTCGTCATCGTCTTCCATCGCGGTCAGGCCGTGGTTGGCGAGCTTGCCTTCGAGCGCGAGAGAGACAAGCATCTTTTTGCCCATTAACCGCAGACAGCGTTCCTGAGCAGTGCCAGAATAGCTCATGTAGCAGACGCGCACGGCCTGTTTCTGGCCAATACGCCAGCTGCGACGGCTCGCCTGGCGCAGAACATGGGTGGAATAGCCAGTCTCGTAGAACAAAATGGTCGGCATGGCCAAAATGTCCAACCCGGTCATGACCAAACGCGGATGGGCAATACAGACCTGCATACCATGTTTCAGCTTGTCCTCGTACCAGGCTTCGCGACGTTCCGGCGGAATTTGTGTGCTCAGCACTTCGGCGCGGATCCCATCGCGTTCGAGCAGATCGCGTAAGCGCTGCGTGACATCGCGCTTCTTCGTGTAGACCGCGAAAATTTGACACAAGCGGCGCTGCGCCAGCTCGCGACGGACTTCCTCAATGAGGCGGCGCTCTTTTGCGTAGTGAACGGAGCGGTCGAGGTCCTCTGGACGCGAAATCAGAATTTTCTGCCGCTCTCCGGTGTCGGGGTCGTGAACAAACGCGGTCAGGTCCCCCATGTCGAAGGGGCGATCCGGATAGAGCAAAAGCGCGTTCATGCCGACGCTCAACAGTGACTGGCTTTTTCCGTACTCTTCGAGCGCGTGCTTGAGGTCGTCTTCGAGCGCGCGATAGGCGCTCTCGAGTTGCGGGTCCATGCGAACCGTTAGAACATCTTCTTCGTAGGGCGGCAGGGCTTCCGCAATATCCTCGAGCGACAAGAAAGCCGCCGAGTCCATCAGAAAGTGTCCGAACAGAAGCGGCGATGCGCCCGGCCGGCGCTTCACCTGTTTCGTGACACGCGCCTCCGAACAGGCGTTGTCGGCCGGCTCGATGGTGGTGATGTGCTCGAGAACCCCGTAGGCTTCGGCGAAGGAGCGCAGTCCGGACAGGCTGAATTCGAAGCCGGCGGCAAGCATCTTCCGCGGATACAGCCGGAAGAGATTATTGAACGCCTCGTCCGCATATCCGCCGCTGAAGGTACCGGTCAGAGCGAGTGTTCGCCTCGCACACGAAGCAAGTGTCCCGAGCGCCTGCCCTTGTGCTGTGTCGTTAGCGAGCTCGTGCATCTCATCCGCAATGGCGTAATCGAAGAATCCGCCGCGCAGGTAGCGGCCGATGAAGTCGACCGGGGCAGCGCGTCGAATTTTCTTCCCATCCGGCTGCCAGAGGGCGCTGAAGAACGTGCGTCGGCTCTTCTCCGGCGCTTCTGGATCGGGCATCACCACTTCGGCATGTTTCGCTTTGTGGAAGTCGGGAGCGCGCAGTTGGTCGTCGGAAGTGAGGATCGGCTTTCCCGTATCCGGGTTAACCACGCAGCCGCTATATGGTCCCGAGCGCGAAACGCGATACGCATGCCGCCAGAACCATCCCAGCTTGGCACGCTCGCGCGAAACCACGAAGACGGCCGGACCGGGACATATGCGGCGCCAGCGCTCGCGCGCGGAGCGGTGTCCTTTGGCCAAACGGAGATCGCTGAGGGTCGTTTTCAGGCCATCCCTCCGGACCTGGCCGTTACGGAAGCAAACTTCGTTCACTCCCGAGTAGCCATTCGATCCAACACCGTTGCGCACGCCGTCGATCAGAAACACACGCACGCCGGGGATGGTGAGAAAGCACTCGCGAGCCCACTTCAGCACGAGTTGCGGTGGCACCATCGCGATCGCAGTGAAGGGCCGTCCTTCGGCGTGGGCGTAAATGCTCGCCAGAGCGATCAGCGTCTTGCCGGTCCCGCACTCGGCGAGCGCCATGGCGCTCGACTGCTTCTCCCAGGTCTTGACGATGCCCATGATGGCCAGTTCCTGCCCGGGAAACGGCCGGCGCTTCAGCCGGTTGAGATGCGGCGAAACCGGATCTCCCGGCTGGTGTAAAGGCGGGAAGCGAGACACCACCTGCTCACCGATCTCGCTTGAAAAGGTGCGCAGGTAGTCCGAAATCGTGAGAATTTCTTGCACAAAAATCTCCTGGCGAGGACCGCGCAGAAACTGCGCACAGAGAGTCGGCTACGGATGGAAAACGGAATCGGAGGTTATCGGAGCTCGGCTATGGCAAATGCCTGCCGGACACTCCACTCAAGCGACGGCTTATCAGGAATCGACAGAACGCCCCGCTTCACTGCACCGGCAATGAGATCGAGTAACTCCTGTTTGGAGGCCGCAACGAGCACGGGATTACAGCCCAGGCCAAGCAACGGATGAACGCGATTTTGCCGTGTGAGTTCCGCTCGAATCCAGCTGCTCCAGCACGGCAGCAGAGGAATGCCGAAGCGCACTCCAAGACGATAGACCAGAAATTCCGGGTCCGCGCTGTAAACGACCGTGCGGTTCGCCTGAGCGTTTGCGCCGGCTTGCGTTTCGAACAAATCCTGCGACACAGACACGCGATGCCGGACCGGTTGCCTGCGGCCCGGCGCTTGAATCAAGCCGCGGAATGTGTGCGCACGCTCGCCGAGACTGACGACCATCGGGGAGAGATCCGGGCCGGCAATTCGAAAATTGGCCTGGTCCGCAACGGCAGCGTGTATCGCTGCGATTTCCTGCTCCCCGCCGAAGACCGAGAGCAAATGACACCGCGGCGCCTGTTTCTCATCAGAAGCAGGTTCTACAATGACCCGATCCATCGTGACGGTCACGTGAGTGGGCGTGGATTTGGGGGAAACGGCGGGCTTAATGTATTCAAGCCGGCCCAGACGTAGGTGCGCATTCTGCATCAGTGTCCTCGGAAAGCTCTGCTGTGCGGCCGTCGGCGTAAATCAAAGTGAGGGATTGCGTAAAACGTTCGCGGTCGCGCAGTGTCGTGACACCGCGGTCGTCGGTCTCTTCGATGTGATCGATCTTCTTGCTGGTTTGCCAGCAGGCAATGTGTCGAACACTGCCTTGCCCGAACACCCCATTGAGCAGGCCACTGCAGCTTAAAATTCCGGCGTGACCCTCGTGCAGAGGAGTAAGCGGCCGCCCGGCAACGTGGATGGGCGGAGCGAAAACGCTGCGCACGGCTTCGCGGTAGGCGCGCGAAGACGGCAATAGGTCTTCAATCGCATCGAACGGCAGACCGTGGTACGTCAGCCGAACCGCAGCAGGTCCAGCCGGAACGGTGTAAATGCGGTCCGGTGTATCTCCAAGCGGGCTGATCTTTGCATAAACAGCTGCCGCATACGATAAGAAGCTCCGTTGCGCTTGGAAATCTCGGTCCTTCAGGCGTTCGCGTTCGTAGCGGCTGCGCCGCACGCCAAAGAGTACCACTTGCTTGAATTTTGCTGTCTCGGGATCCGTCAACCGGTACATTGCCACATCGCGAAAATGTGAAGCGAGGACGGTGCTGCAGGCGCTAACGCGCTGAGCAGGAATCACCAGAATCAGCACACCTTTAGGCATCAACCAGCGAAAACAGTGTTCCAGGAACACAGCTTCACTGCGCCGCGAGCGATCGTCGTGCACCTCATCGTCGTACGGTGGATTGAGATAGAGCAGAGAGTACGACTCAACCGGCGGGTGCGCATCAAAGGTACTGCCCTGGACAACCTGATCCAGCGTCTTCCCAGCCTCCGCCGCCCGTAACGCATCGAGTTCAATGCCATACAGGCGGGCGCCTGTGCGGCCGGCAATCAAATCGAGCGCGCGACCAGTTCCGGCGCAAGGATCGAGAGCAGCGCAAGTTTCCGGGAACTGAAGAAACTGGCGGATCCGTTTTGCCTCGTTTTCGACAAGAGGGTAATAGCTGAGCTTCCGGCGCGCGGCATTGCGAGCCATGCTGTGTGTTCTCCTTGGCTATGTGGTGGTGACTGGTGGTTGTGGCAAAACCCATAAGCTTGCAGTTTTGAACCCATATCGTTGCCCCTGGCGGCGCTGCAACGCCTTGCATTATGGGCTTTGGTTGGCGGCCGACTCTTACACATGAACCCACAAACTTGCCGTCCGTGCAGATGGCCGACGATAAACTTGCCGCGAATTTGGCGGTCGGTCGTGATTAGGCGCTTTCCACTGGCTTTGAACCGGGGCCAGATCGCCGCTACAGCGTTGGCTTGACTACAATGAGTGATCAGCAGGGATCAATCTCAGCATAAGCGGCTTTACGGCCCACTGGATTCCAGAAGACCGCGGCGTTTCCCAGGACTAATCCGCTTCTTATTAACAGAATCTCAGTCATTCAGCGGGTTGTGATTGGTTGCGCGACTATGGGCGCGAGATTTACAAGATGCATTATCTCCTGCTGCCCTGAGCCTGCGTTACGATAACTGGGCGGTCTGCATCAACGTTACCGCTGGTGGGAGGATGCCTGAAATTTACGGATAGCCACCTTCGATGACCCCGGCATCCTGCTTGTCTTCATTGCAACTCCATTCAATCGAATGGATTGAGTCGTGGCGAACGGCCTCTCCCCGCTTTCTAGATTTACAGCACCACAGTCACAAACCGAAGCACAAAATATTCGGCCCTGCGGCAATCGCGACATACTGCTGTCCGTCCAGCTCGTAGGTCTTTGGCGATGCTTTCATGCGAACGTTGGTCGGCAGCTGCCACAGGGTTTTGCCGTTCCGTTGATCGACCGCCGCAAAACCTCCGTTTGGCTGGCCATAGAAAATCAGTCCGCCGGCCGTGGCGAGAACGCCGCTCCAGGTCTTTGCGCGTGTGGGTCCTGGCTGCGGAATTTCCCACGCCGCATTGCCGGTTTGAATGTCGATCGCTCGGAGAAAATGCTCTCCGGTCTGATCCGGGTAGCTGGTAGGCTGGCCGGTATATTCTTCCAGCGCCATAACGTAATACAAGCCCCTCTCGGGAACGAAGGCCGGCGAATCCCAATTAGCCGCGTCGCTCGGACAGCCGCGCGGATCCTTCACCACTGGACGCCCATCGGAACTGATTTCGGAAGCCCAGTCATTGCGTTGCAGAAAGGACTTCGCGAGCAGGACCTTGCCCGTCCTGTGATCGAGTACGTAGAAGAATCCGTTTCTGTCCGCATGCAGCAGCAGTTTGGATGGCTTGCCCTGATACACCACCAGGACATTTGGCTCTGTGGCATCGCGGTCTTTAAGATCATGTGGCGTGAATTAGTAGTGCCATTTCAGCGCGCCGGTCTTCGCATCCAGTGCAAGGACGCAGTCGGTATACAGATTGTCGCCGGGACGATAGCGATCATCGTCATCAGGATATGGATTCCCCGTCGCCCAATACAGCGTCCCAGAAGAAGCATCGTAGGCGGGATTTCCACTTATTGATTGCGCAGCGATTATCACGCACATTCACTTCGATGAGAAAACCCGCTTCGAGCAACTATACTGCCTGGTGCAGGCGCGGCGTCCGATATCACCTTCGGCGTCGGCTTAGTCGTGATGACTTCGAGAGCCAAGTTAGCAAAATCCTGACCAATGTTGCGCAAGCAATTCGAAAGGGCGATCTAAGGGAACCGGAACAGCTGCTAGATTTGTCCGAACCACTGCGAATAGGCTGATTGCCTGCGAATCCGAACACCGCATGGAGCATCGCCGGCAAAACGGGACGAATGAAGACATCTTCGCGGCCGTGACACCACCAGGTACGCAGGAGAAGATAAGGCTCGCGAAGAAAGTTGAGGTTATGAAGAAGGTTTTGGCCGGCATTGGGTCGAAAGAGCGCGATGCGCTGGAGCGCTACTATCTCCGTGGGCAACCAGCCGAACAAATCTGCCAGGGAATGTGGCTCACGCAAGACGAGTTCCGGCTGATAAAGTCGCTCGCGACAGCCGGCCTTGCGGAGGCGGACTGAAAGGACGTCAAATCGTGGCCATTCATGCCCGGAGCGGTGATCCGCTCCGGGTTCCGAATGACATCGGATCGAAAGAGGTTCTGCTTGTCAGGTGCCACAATTGGAATACGAGGTTCCGCAATTGATGCAGGATCGGGCCAAACTGGCGGCTCACTGCAGTGATCGTGGTTCTGTCGGAGCGGCCGACCGGGTGCTGTTTCTACTCGGAAATGACCTGAGTTAGTCTGATCTCTAGAGATTTTGGATGTCAACAAGAGTCTCTGGCAAGTTTAGGGAACACCACTGGGTCCTCTGATGTCCCGGAACGGGCAAGATGGGGATTCCATTACGATGTGCCTGTGTTGTGTCACTTTCTACGCGCGAATCGAGACCGGCCGCAGTGGAAGCATGTGATGAACTAGCTACTTTCCACTTAAAATTTCCAGGCGCGCCTCAGGCCGTGGCGGGGCTTTCCCGAGAGATGCGAGTCAGACTGCGATTATTGGATAGTGTGCAGAAAGCGCAGCTCCGCCCTGACACTGACGGTGGATCAACGATCTACATCCAGCACGACAGTCCGGCAAAAAGCGGGGACCCAGCGCAGGACCGAAGACGCATGCATAGGTAGCCGGTAAAACATTGGTCCAACGTTGCGGCTTCTTGGCGCGAGGCGGCAACAACGGCTGTGTGCGATCCAGAGCTTGGATGCTGGCTTCTCGTCGACACGGAGAACCAACGCATTTTCCGGCCCGGATTCAAGTAAGCGAGACAATATCCAGTAGCTTGGCCTCGAACTCGGGTGAAAGTGAGAGTTCGAATCCGGCGGAGGCTGCAACTCCGACGCGTTCAGAATCGCTTGGACCGTGCTGCCTGGTAACCCGCTTCGCGCGCCACGGCGAGCACCGCCCAACACCCTTTGGGTCTTCGGCGGCTGGCAGGCCCAGTCTGCACCTTCCGCCATATCTCGGCATCATGCTTGGGCGGTCGGCCCGAGCGCCGCGCATCGCGCAATCCTTCCAAACCCTGCAAGGCAAAACAGCGCGCCAGTTCCCCACCGTAGCCTCTGGAACCCCAGGGCCAACGCGATCTCCTGATTCGATCGGCCGGACGCCGCTTCCAAGATGATGCGACTGCGCAACGCCAGCGCTTGGGGATTCGATCCTGCTTGAACCCAACGATTCAGCGTGGATCGAGTTGCAGCATCAAGCATAATCGCAGAGCGCTACGGGCATACCCTGTGCACTGGAAATCTATTATATTGTGATAACTTTCAGAAATTCACTAAAGGACCTGCTTTGCCGCTTTCCCAGGGACCGCCTTTAAGTTCTTCTGAGAATCAAAGGAATTTTGCCCTGGGTCAATTCGAAACTCTCGGCTTGCAGCCACACGAAGCTGACTTACCCGGACGAATTTGACCTGATCAACACTGACTGGAATAGGCTCAGACATAACACCCACGCCTTTCACAAGTTTAACTGTGAGTTCCTTATGAAGCAGTTGTGTCGTATATCCTTCTCCGGGCAATTCTCCGAAGTAAAAAAGATCAACTACTGCATAATCAACGCCCTTCCTGTGACTCGTCAATACCGCGACAAGACCCCCTGGCCCAATTGAGCGCAATTCGATGCTAATGTCCTTAGAGCCAAACCGGTTCCCATTGCCCCGCGCCATGAGCGGAGCGATCATCAGAAATGCCACCGCGAACAGTCCCCTTATGCGGCTTCCTCTGAAATGTTTTCGCCTGCGCATTTGAGCACTTTGCGAGTGCTTGTACACCTTAAGCAATATTCTGCCTCTGTTTTTCTTAGTCCTTGGGCTCAGGGATTTCTCTCTTCGGTCAACGTAGAATTCGCCCGCGATTCTAGGGCTATCGAAGCGCGCGAGCCTACC
>DATIMA010000191.1:0-50930 GCA_035475915.1 Bryobacteraceae bacterium | reverse complement strand
AAAGCCCCTCAAAGATATTGAGCCCCACCGTAAGGCCAGGATCGCTGTTGTCCTGCTGCGAAAGCAACAGGTAGGCATTCAGAACTTTCGTGTTCACGTGGGGGTAGATGTAATCGTTGAGGCTCTGCATCCTTTGAAGGTTCAACTGCACTTGCGCGATTTGGGGCGGCGTTGGACCGTTAGACATGTTCTTCTCCTCTCGATTCCGCGAAGTTGGCAAAAACTGCGGAACCTCTGACGGGCCGGGCTATTGTATCAGCAAGAAGTTCTTACGCGCGTCCGCTTCCTGCGGTCACATCCCTATTTCTCGCTCGGACTATCGTCGGCCTTCAGATCCCCGAGCGCATACTGAATCCCCGCCAGCATATGCGCCACAAACGGCCGCGAAAAATAAACGTTCTCCTCGTGGCCGTGCGCTTCGTAAAATACGCGGCCATTGCCCACGCGCTGAATGTAGCTCAAAGCGTAGTCACCATCGGTACGACGGGTTGCAGCCGGTTCCTTGGCCCTTATCTTCCGCGCTCATTTTCTTATAATTGACGCTGGTCAACACGCACACGCTTGCGGCTGAACAAGTCTTGCGCGAAGGTGTACGTCTCGTCTGAGCCGACAAAGGGGCTATCCTCTGGATCAGAGGGCCTCACCTTTTTGCAACTTGGCCTCGGAGCAGGAGCGTCTTGGGAGACGATCCGCTACTGCAGAGCTTGAAAGAGCCAAAATCCTTGTGCCAGTCACCCTCCGGAACCTGAGACTGTGCCTCAGTCCAGAGGCGAGTTGATTAAGGCCAGAGACACCAATAGCCCGATCATGCATCCGCTCGATTAGATGTTGCCGTACCGCTTTGGGTAGGTTGTCCCAGCGCTCGACTTGCGGCATCAGCCGCCGAAAACCATTCGGCCCAGTTCATCGCCCAAGCGGCTCGCCGCTTCCGGATCCTGTTCGTTACGGAAACGCTCTGCCAAGGCAAAGAACTCGGCTTGTTTCCGCTTGTCCGCCTCGATCCCGTTCTCGATCAGTTCGACCAACATGCGATTCTTGCTCAGCTTTCGACTTTTGGCCATGCTGCCGACCTGCTTGGCCAAACCGGCCGGCAGACTCACACTCTGGCGAACCGCTTTCTCAGCGACCTTCATAACACCATTATGCACCAAAATGGTGTAAACCGCGAAGGAGAGATCTCAGCGGATGGTTTGGACGTTTGGGGCGCGAGCGGAAGCCGACCCTCGCCAAGTTCCGGTTTGCCCGTGATCCAACCACAACGCCAAATCGGTGGAGCGATGCCTGGTTTCGCTCCAACACGGTTGTGGCTCATTTCCGCCCTGGCGCACCGGCAGCCTAACCCTGCGCGCCCGTGATCCTTTTCAGCAGTGCCTCGTCTGGCTGCGATAAATCGAGGATTTCCATCTGAGGCTGCAGGCTCAGGCTCAGCTCTCCGGTGGGCCAATAGACTTCGATCGTATTTCCGTCAGGGTCGTCGAAATAAAAGGCGAACGACACCCCGTGGTTGGCCATGAACTTGATCGGGAGATTCCTCTCCACGACGCGTGCGTAGAAGGCTCGCAACTCGACGAGTGAAGAGACCTTGAAGGCTATGTGGGCGAGGGCGGGGTTCGCGAACAACGCGATTTCGTGCGATTCTTCATCGGGACGACTGCTCAAAAACGCGCTGGCAGCGATTGGATGGTCAGAGGCGGTCCCCCCGACGATCTGCATGCCGAGAACATCCCTGTAGAATTCCGCTGAAGCCGCGGGGTTCGTGGCGTGTAATCCAACGTGATGGATACCGGTATTGTGACAGCACCGGGACATCTTCTTTGGCGGATTCCCGATTGCTTCCTCACCGAAGACGTCTATGTCAATGGTCCGTGTCATGTTGTGTTTCCCCTCAGTTAATGGCCTTGCGCGCTACCGCGATGCCGGCGGAACAAACTCCATGCCACACTTGGGGGCGGCTGCGAGCACCCTGGCCATGAACTCTCCGGTCATGGGCGGCATCGCCGCCGAACGATCCTCAACGGGATAAAACGCCTCTTCAAAGAACTTCTCCAGGCCCGCGGGCGCCACTACGAGCAGGAACTTTGCGTCCACGTTGCCGGTGTTCTGAAAGGAATGCGCGACTCCGCGGGGGAGGCAAATAAAATCTCCGGCCGATGCGGTCAGCGTCTTCCCGCCGACGTGTACGGTCAGCGTCCCTTGCTGCAGGTAGAACGTCTCCTCCTCCCGGTGGTGAATGTGCGGTGGGTTGCCTCCGCCCGGCGGGACCGATACCTCGGCCATGAAAAGGGCGCCGCAGGTTTCTTCGCCGGTGATGAGAAACGTAATCTCATCGATGGGGCTGCGATAGGCCTGACCGGTTCCCGCGCGCACATACCGGACTTGTCTTTCCCCTGCCGCCGAGGCGGCTCCATTCACCAGGGGAGTGGAGGGGTTGCTGGAGCGTCCGATCGAATCGGAGGCGGTGGCGGAAGTTTGACGTGTAGTCATTTGAGTTCTCCTTAAGAGCCGCCTGATTCTCTTACCGGCTGCTCACCCCGTAATGGGAGAGCAGGGCCGCGGATTGTATCGTCGCCTTCGAATTTTTTTCTGGGATAAACTGGATAACCATAGTGGCGGTCTCAGCTTCTCTTCAGCCCGATACCGTAAGCCGGCTGATGGCGAACTTTCGCAACGGTGACCACGAGGCCGCCGGCCGTCTCGTTGAGCTTTTCTACCCCGAACTCCGCCGGATCGCCGCGGCGCGTATGCGGAGCGAGCGCTCCGATCACACACTCCAGCCGACGGCAGTCGTGCACCAGCTCTATGTCGAACTGGTCAAGGTCAAAGCCCTTCGCCCGGCCAGTTCGGATGGAGTGGACGAGAAGACTGCGTTCCTGGGGTTGGCGGCTTTCCTGATGAAGCGAATGCTGATTCATCATGCCCGTCCGCTCTCAAAGCGGACGGAGAAAGCTGAGCTTCCCGACCTGTCTGGCCCGCATTCGCCCGCGGAACATTCGCTGCTTGAAATTGACGATCTTCTGAACCGGCTGGCCGCTATTAATCCCGCGCTCCGGCACGTAGTGGAACTGAGGGTCTTCGAAGGCCTGACACGCGAAGAGATCGCGCGGGAAATGGGCTGCGGTACCGCTACCGTTGCCCGCCACTGGAGTTTCGCACGCAACTGGCTCGAAGAAGCCTTGGCTGGAACGCCGGGACCGTGACGGACGATCGCTGGCAACTTGCGTACACGATCTACGAAGCCGCCGTCGCTCTCACCGAACCGGAGCGGGAGCGGTATGTCCACGCGACAGCCCCCGATACGGAAATCGCCGGCAAGGTGTTCGCGATGCTCGACGAGATTGAAAATCCAGGCGCTTCGGATGTTTTTCCCAAACCCGAGTACTCTGCAAAAGCTATCTCCTTGCGTTCGCTGACCTCCGCATCTCGGTTGGGTCCATATGAAATCCTTGACCGCATTGGTGAAGGTGCCATGGGCGTTGTGTATCGCGCTCGCGATCCCCGGCTTAATCGCCAGGTCGCCATTAAGCTCCTGTCGCCGGAAATGGCCGCCGAGCCGCAGGGACGCGAACGCTTGCGCCGCGAGGCACGTGCAGCCGCCGCGCTCGACCATCCGTATATCTGCAAAATCTTCGAAATTGGGGACGACGGCGAGGCCCTGTACCTGGTAATGGAATACATCGCCGGCGAAACTTTGCATAGCCGTTTGTTGAACGGCCGTATGTCTCTCTCCGAAACGCTTCACGTGGCCGGGGAGATCGCCGAAGCCTTACAGGAAGCCCACGCCGGACGCTTTTTGCACCGCGACCTGAAGCCCACGAATATCATGCTCACGCTGCAGGGTCACGTGAAGATCATGGACTTCGGCCTGGCCAAGCGGATGACGAGCGGGTTGCCGCCCCACAACTCCACCACGTCTCCGGAAGCGAGCGGCACGCAGTTAACCGCTCCGGGAACCATTCTCGGCACGCCCGACTATATGTCGCCGGAGCAAGTGAAAGGCCTGAGCCTCGACGTACGCTCTGACGTGTTTTCCTTCGGCGTCATTCTCGCAGAGATGATAAGCGGCCGGCATCCGTTCCGTAAGCCATCCATGGTGGAAACTCTGTCGGCCGTGCTTCGCGATTCGCCGGATTTGGGCGCCGGCCTCCAGCAGGGCACGACGGTTCAGGGCTTGATCGTGATGGCCCGGCGCATGCTCGCCAAAGAGGCGGCAGAGCGCTACGCGTCCATCGCGGACATGCGTGCCGATCTGGCAAAGCTGGCCGCTTCGTCGGAAGCCGCCGCAACGATTTCGGTAGATAAGCATCCGGCTGATCGTCTGCCGCCGATCGGGCGCGACGTGGAGCTGAAGCAGTTGACGCGGCAGCTGGAAGAAGCTCTCGCCGGTCGCGGGTCACTGATCCTGATCGGCGGAGAACCAGGCATTGGCAAGAGCCACCTGACTTCTGCACTGCTGGATGCCGCGCGGTTGCGTGGCGCCTTTGCACTTACCGGCAACTGCTACGAGATGGAGGGTTCTCCTCCCTACGTGCCGTTCATTGAAATGCTGGAGCACAGCGCCCGAAGCGTGCCGCCCGATACGTTCCGTTACGCCCTCGGCGATGACGCGCCCGAAGTGGCCAAGCTGATGCCGGAATTGCGGCGGATGTTTCCCGATATCCCGCCGGCGTTAGAATTGCCGCCAGAACAACAGCGACGATTCCTGTTTAATGCGTATCGCCAGTTTGTGGAACGCTCGACGCGGCTAATGCCGACTGTGGCGTTGTTTGAAGATCTGCAGTGGGCCGATGAGCCGACGCTGTTACTGCTGCAGCATTTGGCGCAGTCGTTAGCCGGAATGCCAATGTTGATGATCGGCACGTATCGGGATGTGGATTTGGAGGTCGGGCGCCCGTGCGCCAAGATGCTGGAGTCTCTGTTGCGGCAAAAGCTCGGCACGCGCATTTTGCTGCGGCGTTTGCCGGTGGCTGGAGTGGAGCACATGCTTGCGGCGCTTAGTGCGCGGCAGCCCCCGCCGTCCTTGACGCGTGTGGTGTTCGAAGAGACCGAAGGCAATCCGTTTTTCGTCGAAGAGGTGTTCCGCCATCTGGCCGAAGAAGGGAAGCTGTTCGACGAGAAGGGCGCGTTCCGCCCGGGTCTCCGTGGGGATCAACTGCACGTGCCGGAAGGTGTTCGGCTGGTGCTGGGGCGACGCCTGGAGCGGCTGAGCGACGACGCACAGGGAATCCTGACGACCGCCGCCGTGATCGGCCGGGTGTTCGCGCTGGAACTGCTGGAGGACCTGGAGAAGGCCCGGCCGGATGCGGCTCTGGAGGCCGTAGAAGAAGCCGAACGCGCACGCCTGGTGGAGATGGACGCGGCAGGCCGCCAGATCCGCTATCGCTTCGTCCATGAACTGCTTCGGCAGACGCTCTCTGAGCGGCTGTCGTTGCCGCGCCGTCAGCGGCTGCATGCGCGCGTGGCCGACGCGATGGAGCGGGTATACGCAACCAGAATCGACCCCCACACATCTGCTCTCGCGCATCATCTGTACCAGGCGGGATCGTGGGCGGACCGGGAAAAGACCATCCATTTCCTTTCCGAGGCCGCAAGGCAGGCGAGCGGCGCAGCCGCTCACGAAGAGGCACTCGATCAGTTGGACAACCTTGTTTCCCTGCTCGAAAATGAACGCACCGCGCGCGCTGCCGATCTGCGCGCCCGGCGCGCCGGCGTACTTTTGAGTCTCGCGCGGAATCAGGAAGCCGTTCAGGAGTATGAGCGTGCCCTGGCGCTTTTCGAGTCGCTGGGTGACGACGTGCGGTTCGTTGAAACCTGCGCTCGGCTCGCGATTCTCTACACCTGGGCCACGCGATTCGACGATGTGAGAGCGGTTATCGATCGCGCCGCTCAGCACGCTAAAGATGCCCCTGCCCCTACACGATGCATTGTGTTGGCGATGCAAGCCCACAGCGCCAGCATTGCCGGCGAGATAGATAAGTCTCTCGACCTTCTCGAAGAACTCCACAAAATTCCAGAGAATGAGTTGCCGCCCGCGGTGATTGCCTTCGCGGCTGATCAAGAGATGTTTACCCGGCATGGCGCCGGTCAACTGAATCTCTGCGAGGCGGCCGCGCGAAAAGCGACCCGGATCTACAAACAATCGGGCGATGTCTGGTCGGCGGCCAGCGTCGAAATGGGACTTTTTTGGCCGCCGCTCCTCTCCGGCCGACCAACGGAAGCGGAGAAGCTGATACTGGAAGCGATCCCGCGCGCCATGCGTACTGGACATGACGTCGCGCAGTCTCTGGCACTTTGGGTCCTGGCGGAGGTGCACGTTGCCAAGGGGGAGCTGGAGAAGGCCGAACGAGCAGCAAGGGAAGGCCTGGGATTGATGGAGTCTTGCCGTTTCGGATGGCGCTTCGTCGTGGAAATCAGCTTGGGTGGCATTCTTCTGTATCGAGATCGCACGGAGGAGGCCCTCACGGTGTTGACAAGGGCAGCAGCCGGACCCGCAGTGCTTTGCAGTGGTTTTCCGGAGGGACTGCTCGCTTTGGGTATGACTGCGGCTCAGATGCAGGGCGCGGCGAATGCCTGCACTGCTGTGATGCGATTCCTGCCACGGCCGGGAACCAGCAGGGGTACAGGGGCGTGGAACGCCGTTCTCAGCGTGACGGAAGCGCTCTGTCTCAGCGGCCGCCGCGAAGAGGCCGGACGTTTGCAGGGACAGGCCGAGAAGATCGCCGCCGAATGGGACTGCAATCACGCCGGTTTCCCTGTTCGCACTGGCGCGGGGATCGCGGCGGCGTGCGCGGGCAACTGGACACGTGCCGAGGAGCACCATCGCGCCACTATCGCGCGCATGGAGGCAGTCCCCTACGTTACAGCACAACCGATTGCCCGCTACTGGTATGCGGACATGCTCGCCAAGCGCAGAGGCGCAGGGGATATGGAGGCTGCCAAAGCGCTGCTTCACACGTCGATCGCTGGGAGCGATGACATTGGGCTTGCGCTCTATGCTCGGCTGGCGCGGCAGATGCTGGCGCGAATTGAGTAAGGACTTCGCGCGTACTACCTCACGCAACGTAGCTGGAAGCGCGTTTAATCAACTGCATCGTCGTCGTTCAGTGTTGGTTGTTTGGATTGGGAAGTGTTGTCGGCAAACAGGAAGTTGGGAAAAACCGGGGGAGTTCACACGCAGTCCGATGGCCGAAATGATGGTTAGCCCGTCACTCGTTCCCATCCGATACCTGCATCAGGGTGATAGCATCATCACGGCACTAAAATGACTTCAGATTTTGACGGAAGTGAATCAACGCGTGCGAATCCGCAGCTAGATCCCGGCCCCATTCTCCAGACGGCTTTCGCTTTCTGGTCATCCAAGGTGCTCCTCACCGCAGTCGAGCTCGGCGTGTTCACGAAACTCGCCAATCGCCGCACGATTGGCACGGAGCTAGGCACAGAGCTTGGCCTGCACCCGCGCGCTATCAGCGATTTCTTTGACGCTCTGGTCGCAATGCGCTTCCTCGAGCGCGAAGGGGACGGCCCGTCCGCGAAGTACTTCAACACGCCCGCCAGCGCGCTTTATCTCGACAGCGGACAGCCCCGGTATGTAGGCGGCATTCTCGTCATGCTCAATGCGCGTCTTTTCAAGTTTTGGCACGACCTACCCGAGGCATTGCGCACGGGAAAGCCACAGAATGAGGTCAAGCATGGCCAGAAGGGAATGTTTGAGGAGCTTTACGAAGAGTTGCCAAGACTCGAACAATTCCTCGGGGCGATGACTGGCCTCTCGCGGATTAACTTCGAGGCGTTCGCCGCGAAGTACGATTTTTCAAAGTTCAAGACACTTTGCGACATCGGCGGCGCGACTGGCCTGCTCTGCATAGAGGTCGCCAAGGCGCATCCGCATCTGCAGTGCATTTCCTTCGATCTACCGCCGGTAGAACCGATCGCGCGAAGATACATCGCGGCCGCCGGGCTGAGCGATCGGGTTGGCACAGCCTCCGGCGATTTCTTTAAGACCCCGTTGCCTAAAGCGGACATGATCACCATGGGGATGATTCTCCACGACTGGAATTTGGAGAAGAAGATGCAGCTCATCCGCGCGGCCTACGATGCCCTTCCAGCAGGCGGCGCGCTGGTCGCCATAGAAGCCCTGATTGACGATGCGCGCCGTGAAAACGTTTTCGGTTTGCTTATGTCCTTGAACATGCTCATCGAATTCGGCGACGCATTCGACTATTCCGGGGCGGATTTCCGCAAGTGGTGCGAGGAAGTTGGCTTCAAACGCTTCGAGGTGATTCATCTTGCAGGAGCGTCCAGCGCCGCCATTGCGTACAAATAGTCATCCTTGGGGAAGCAACCCGGCGACGGGTACTCACGCCCATCGCGGGCGGTTTGTCGGCAATCCGGAGATTACTCAGGATGTGGCCGGGATATAGGCAAAGGTGTCGGCTGGATAGGGAACGATATGTCCGCTTAGACCCTGCTAATCCTTAACCCGGTTCCTCTAGCCGCACCCTCATTTCCCCAATTCTATTTTTCGCTCGGGCTGTCATCGGCTTTGAGATCCCCGAGCGCATATTGAATCCCGGCTAGCATGTGCGCTACAAATGGCCGACGGAAGTAAACGTCCTCCTCGTGGCCGTGCGCCTCGTAGAATACGCGGCCATTGCCCACACGCTGGATGTAGCTCAGTGCGTAGTCGCCGTCGGTACGCCGCGTTGCGGCCGGTTCCTTGGCCTTATCTTCCGCGCTCATCTTCTTGTAATTGACGCTGGTCAACACGTGGACACGCTTGCGACTGAACGAGTTTTGCGCGAAGGTGTACGTCTCGTCTACAATCACATAGCCGCGGGCCGGGAACATGGAAGTGAGCGGACTGTTCGGATCGTCAATCTTGACCTGAATCATGGTCGGGTACGGCCAATGGAATTTGAAAAAACCGCCGATCATTTTGTTGAACTCCGGCCAGGTGCCCGTCGGAGCAGTGGTTGGCTCTTCACCGGGCGTGGCCGGGCGCGGACTTGTATGGTACGAATCGGTCGCGGCGTGAACACCCGCCAGACCTTTTCCATCTTTCACGAAATCGAGAAGCGCCTGCCTGCGCGCCTGGGTTACGGTCTGATCGTTGGGATCATCCAAAAACTGGCCTGTGGTGCTGTCCAGGAAGATTGCATCGTAGTGCTTCAAATTATCAGCGGTGATCGCGGCAGGGTCGTACGTGATGGTCGTCATCCAAGCGCCCGTCTTGTCCCCCAGATACTCCACCATCTTCGCCGCCAAAGGGATGGAAGTATGTACCCAGCCCCTGGCGGTGCACAATACCAGGACGTGACGAAGACTCTGGGGTGTTGCCAGCGCCTTGTCCGGCAACGCCGCTATCATCGCCGAGATATCGGACGGGTTAGCGAATTGCTTTTGTGGACAGCCGTGGCTGAAACCGCCGCTAAATCCTTCCGCCGGACAAGGTTTTGCCGGTTGCGTCTGCTGCGCGGATAGAAGGCCGCAGAACAGCAAAACAGCACTGCATGCGGCAACGCCGAATTTCTTCATGATGGTAGGATCTCCGTTTCTAGAAAACTGTCTCGAATGCTGCTGTCAAGTTCAAACTGTCAGTGTAGGCCAGAAGGATCGGCAGTTGGTTCCGAAGCGCTGGGGTAACCCTTTCGAGTTGTTTGCCCGCGAATGAAGACGAATGCGGCCAAGGACTGCACCAAGCAATGCGTGAATATCGAAGAGCAAGGCTGGATGGATGCTTTCTGCTTAACTGGAAGCAGCATTCACAAACGCTCGGAGATGCCGATTGAAGCCGGGCGCATTGTCCCAGAAGGCTGCATGTCCCGTCTCAGGCATGTGAATTTCCGCATTAGGCAGAAGGTCGTCATGATCAAACGAGCGAGAGAACAGCGCCTGACGGTGTCGCTATAAGAACGATGGAACTTTTCGATTGTGAGCGGTTTGGCTACGCTCGGCACAGCCGAGGCTAGTCCCCGACTGCGTACGGGGTCTGAGAGAGTTCGTCGTCCACGCTGTATCGCGAGGATCGGCCGCGGCCACGATGCGAACCCGGCCACTCCAGGCGCAGATCCTGACACACTTCGTCCAACATATCGAGTGTTGCGATGCGCTGCTCCATCGCAAACGTCGTTACCAGCAAATTGTCACAGAGCAGGTTAATCAGGCGCGGAATGCCCCGGGCACGCTTGGCAACCTCTTCCAGCACTTCCGCGGGGAACACGCTCTGCCGTGTCATACCGGCATGTGCAAGCCTGGTTTCGACATACGCCGCGCACTCATCCGGGGTGAGCGGATTCAACGTGCAGCGGAGCACTACCCGCTGCTTCAATTGCCTTAGGTTCGGAGCATCCAGCTTCCGGTCGAGTTCAGGCTGCCCGGCAAGAATGATCTGAAGAAGCTTGCCCTGCCGGTTTTCCAGGTTGCCTAATAGTCGAATCTCTTCTAGAACGTCCCAATCGAGGTTGTGCGCCTCGTCGATAATCAGAACACACGTCCGGCCGCGCTCGGCCTGCTGGACCAGTAAAGCATTCAGGGCGAAAAGCACATCCGTTTTCGATTTTCGATCGCATTGCAGATCGAAGTCGAACGCCATCATGTCGAAAAACTGATCGGGCGTGAGGCGCGAATTGAAGATAAAGGCGAATTCGATGCGCTGGGAATCGAGATAATCCCGCAGACACTCGAGCATGGTCGTTTTGCCTGTCCCGACCTCCCCGCTGAGCACAATAAACCCTTTGCGCCCCCGCACGCCATAGATCAGATTGGCGAGGGCCTCTTCGTGCTGCGGGCTACGATAGAGAAATTCCGGATCGGGACTGATGTTAAACGGGTTTTCCGAAAACCCAAAGTACGCATTGTAGATCGCGCTCTGCATAGGTCTACTCCAAACCGGAGGACGACGGGCGATCAGCAGCCGTATGGGCCTGCGGACACCAGCACACTTCTATCATACTGAAATATCGGCAATTCCACTGCCAACCGTTAGTCCGCGGGCCAAAAAGGAGCCGGACAGTACTTACAGGACGCGCTATGATTCCAGCTCAAGCTTGACCCAGCCGGGCAGGGCCGATGGTTTGCCGCCGGTGAAAACTACCCGGCGCGTCTTGGGAAACGGCACATTTTCCCGGATTCCCCTGCCAATGGCAGGCACGGCACGAAGAATTTTCCGGTATGCGTCCAGGTTGGTATCGAGGAAGGCGCTCTTTGAAACGAATCCACCGCCCCAGCCGAGCGACAAGAGGCAGGTGAGCGAGGCGTTCCGCGCTGTTTCCAATTCCTGCTTCAGCCGCATGACGCCATTCTGGAGGCCGGGAAGGCCGGCGATCTCGGCAAACCTGGCATGCAGATCAAGCTGCGCGGAAGCGTATTGGTTTGCGGCTTCGGTTAGCGTGCGCGGTTCGGGAGCGGAGCGCCATCCAAGAGCGCGCGACAGATCGGGATTTTCAAAAAAGGTCCGCTCCTGCCAAGATCCGCTGAACGCTGCGCCGGGAACCGCCATCTCCGCAAAGATCGGGGTTGAGTCGGATACTCGGGCAGGCGGAACACTGCCGCGGCCGGCCACCTTCCAGGCAAGCTGCGGCGTCCCGGCCTGTCGGGTATCCAGCGATGCGACCCGTGTGAGAAAGATTTTGAAAGTGGAGCCGGGCTCCGGGCTGCCATCGGCGATGCTCACAATTTTCACTTGCGATGCACCCGCATTCGCTTCCGCCGCTTCAGCGATACGCCGCGGAATGCGATCACCCTCCATTAAGGAAGCGGCGCGATCGACCGTAGCCGCCGACCAGCGCGTGAAAACAAGCCCCGTACGCAGCGCGCCTTTAAGAGCCGAAGCGGGCAGATAGGGGCCCTTCAGGTTGGCCGCGAAGGTTTGAATGAAAAGCGATTCCGGCGGAGCGGCGTTCCAGATTGCTGTTCCGGTGGGATCCTCAAAAGGAATCCGGCGCTGCGAAAAGTTCTGCGCAAAACCGCCCCACGAAGCGAAATCAAGCTTGGTGGCTTTTCGGAGCTGCGCCAGGTAACCCTCCAGCCGGGGACCGCGCGACAGAAGCTTGAAAATGCGGGCCTGGTCGAGAACGTTCACCTGGTCCTTCCACACCATATAGTCGATTGGAGCAAGCTCGCGGCCGTCGCCGACCAGCAGCGGGGTGAGGGCGGTCAGCTTAAAATTCATCGTCAGGGCCTCCGTGCTCCGACGGCTCAGCTGGTTGCGGCTCGGTTGGTTGCGGCTCGGCTTGAGGCGTTTCTGTTTGAGGTGGGCAACCGTTCTCCGGCTCTGTTATCTCCGCAGCGGGTCCAACCGCTTCGATGGTGGGCAGTTCCAACGCAAGCGCCAGTCCGGAGCGATAGATGGGATGGGCGAATCCTTCCGGCGCGATATCTACCGCCATACCCACGGGTGCAGAGCGAGCCGCAACAACCGAGCCTTCCGCGATCATCCGAAGGGCCTTCGTTTCCGCGCCTGCGCGGACTGCTAAGCTGTAGTCTCCGGAGGTCCAGTCAATCTGGTCCGCTGAAGCCGGAGAGTACAAAGAGAGCAACCAAAACTCAGAGCCGCCGTGGCCATTTGAGGAGCCATTTCGGTTGCCTAAAGTTCGGGTCAGGCGAGGAAACAGCAGATCTGGCCAGCGCCCATACTGGAATTCCGGCGCATGCGTCTGGCCCCAGCCGCTGGTGCGGCGGCCGCCAAAACCGCTGTCGGCGAGCAGGCGAAAAGCTGCCTGAATACGGCCACTCCAGGCGGATTCAGCCGGCTCATCGGCAAATCGTGCGACGCTCCACAGTCCTGAAGCTGCTTCGAATTCGACACAGGCGGCGGAATGGACTTCAACCGAACGGTTTTCCAGCCGGTCAACTGCCGCGCCGCTCCGAATGGCGATACGGAACGGACTCGAGCTGGGGCGATCGCGGCGCAATAGGCACCCACTTTCCGGATCGGGTATCCATTGATCCGCCAGGACGGGCTGACCGGCGAGCAGTGAATCGATCAGCGTGAGCGGAACGAACCGGGCCGCTTTCCAACGAATCTTGCTCAAAAACACGGGACTGGGCGTGGTCACTAGGCCAGGCGGCGGCGGCCAGGCGGTTGCGGGTGGAATCGCAAACAGAGAATCGCCTTGAAAAGGAAACAGCGAACTCAATGAAACCGCCGAAACCGGACTCTGCGCCGTGGCGGCCAGCCACTCTTCCAAAAAGCCGAGGTGACGCATGGCGACCGTAACAGCGGAGTAGAGCCGGTCACTGCGGTACAGCGTGTCGACGCGATCAAGTCCGCCATCGCCTGGACCATAGCGCCACGGACCCGCGGGCCGGAGGCGAATCAGAAGCGCCTGCTGCATTTAGGCAAGCTTCTCGGCGAAGTCGTCCGCGCTTGCAAGCTGCTGAAGAGCGGGCAGGCCGGCATCCGAGAGAAGAGCGCTTTCAGCATCGCCCTTGGCATAGTAATCTTTGCTGCGCCAAACCAGACTCAATCCGCTGAAATTCACGCGGCCGCTGCCACGGCTGCCGCCGCCACCAAGCGAATCGTCTTCCAGCAGGCGCAAACCTTCCGCAACCCGCGCCAGCAGCGGCTTATCTTCCGCGCAAAGCACATCCAGCACCATGCGAAAGCGGAACCGCGCGCTGGCCGGCACGCGCTCCAGGGTTCGAGGATTGGCTTGGGAAGTGATGCGATCGACTGCATTTTCGCTTTTCACTTCGGTCAATTCGTCGTCCAGATTCTCCCGCATCTGGGTGGTGATGCTGTCAATTAGAAGAGGCGCATCGTAAACGGTCAGTCGCGCAGGAGTGGCGGCCGGTGCTTCGATGGATTCTCCACTCACTTTCTCTACCCGGCCGGGATTGCGGCCAAACAGAACACAGATGTCGTCATCGGGGCGGTCGCTCTGGTGGATACGAACTTCCTGTCCTTTACGTTTGGACAGGTAAACCAGTTCGTTCGGAACGGCGAGACCCAGCGATTGTTCCAGAAGCGAGCGCAAGCGGCCGCGCAGTGAGCTGCCGGGAATGTAAGGGATACCGAAAGCATCTTTAACTACCGGGTTGTCCGCGCCGCCGATTTCAAGCGAACCCTTGCCCGCGCCGATGTGGAGGCCGGTCTGACACTGGATTTCTCCTTCGAGCACCAGCTTGCCCAAAAAAGTAAGCTCCGTTTCCGCAGTATGAGAACTCATGTTTCTTTGTCCAATCGTTGCTATGCGTTATTCGTTGTAAGCGATGATCGCTTCAAATAAATCGCGGAAGCGCTCGTACCCGCGTATGTCATTTTTACGCGTTACTTGCAGCAGCAGTCGCTCCAGCGCGTCCATACTGCGCAGAGAATGGCGGGCGATCGTGTAGGCCAAACGAGCCCGAACCATCACAAACTCATGCTGACGCTCCGCCTCCGGCGCTCGCGTAGCACGGCGCACCGCGTTGTAGAGCCGGCGCAACTGGCTTTTGGTGCCTGAATCCATGTCGCGCATGCGACTTACTACAACGTGCGCCTGGTTATCCAGATAGAGGCTATCGGCCATCAGCTTGTCGAGATCAATCTCGGGCGGACCTTCGCCGCGCCGGTCACCCGGACCTCGCCCGGCGCCAGGACCACCGCGTTCACGGCCACGGTCGCCCGGACCGCGGTCACCTCGTTCATTCGGCCTGCCGCCTCCGCGATTCTCTCGTGGAGGCCGGTTCTCCCCGGTACGGCGTTCCTCCGGTTTTTTCTCCTCTACTTCAGCCATGCAAATTCCTTTCCGAATAAGCTTTCAGCCATCGGCGGTCAGCACTCAGCTTTCAGCTTCCAGCCGCTAGGCGCGCCCATTCTAAACCCACACGCGCCGATGGGCGCAGCTTCATTCCTGCCGTTCTCTTTCCAACCAGGTTCGTAATCACGGCATTGCGCAGACCGCTTGCTTCTTTGCCGCGAGCCTGAGGAATGACTCGCGAGAGGCGCAGGTATGTGCGCCACGGCTTATCGACACGAACTACCTTACTGCGCCGGCCGGCTCGCGTCGAAAACGCTTCGCGATATACGGATGCTAGGTCGTGGATGTAATCGGCCGGGTACCCGAACCGGGTAACCAGCCTCACCAGATCTTCCTTCAGCTCTTCGGCATCGTCCAGTCGTTTCCATTCAAGCGTGCGTCCAAAAAGGTGGAATGAGCCGAGCTCGTTCGATTTGGCGGCGCGCAGCAGCATGCTTGCCTCCTGCAGCACCAGAGGCGCCGGAGTCCGGGGTTCGGCGGCGATCGCCAGCGCCATACTCAGCGTTTTCGCTTCCACGCCCGGCAGCGATTCAAAATTATGTTCGATGAATTTCTCGAACAAGCGCTGCAGCTCGCGAGCGAGCACGATGAGGGCATCCCAGGTCCCTAACACGGTGAATCCGTCGCCTCCGCGGTAAAGGATGCTGACCTTGCGCCAGAAGTCGGGAAGACGAGTGCAAACCAGAGCAAGCTCGCCCGCGAAGAAATCCTTAAACGCGACCGAGAGGTGCAAGTGATCTTCAATGCTGCCTGCACGCCGCAACTGAAGGTCGAAGTGATCCACATCGCCCCGCAGAATGCCCCATTTCCGATCACCGTCGGCCCGAGCGGCCAACTCTTCGAGCGAAGCAATTTCCGTACCTGCATCATTCATCGCGATGCAGCGCGGGAAGAGAATTCCATCCTCATCGAACCCGGACTGCTCCTTTAATGCCCAGGTGTACTGCCCTTCATCCCACGTCAGGCGCGCAGGCTGCTCGCTTGACCAGCCGATTCGTTGAGCGGAAGCCAGCTTCCGGGCGAAATCTTCAAAGTAGGAGTCCGCTCCCGGCCCCGCGGCTGGCACAAAAGGCGAAAAGAACGCGCTGCGGTCCCCGGTTTCGGATGCCAGCGCCGCGGATTCTTTGCCCTCAAGCGCATCGTCTACTCTCTTCCGCGCGACAGGCCACGCCCCCAGGTTTTCGGTGCTCGCCCAAATCAACCGCAGTGTTCCGTCCGAAAGCTCTACAATGGATTCTGCCGCGCGCTTCAGAAACTCATTTGCGCGCGGGACTTCCTCTTCGGCCAGAACCAGCAGGAACTGCTCCGCGCTGCTGGAACCAAGCAGCATCCGGGATAATTTCAGGTCGGTCAGCAGTGCGCGCGGTAGGATCTCGCAGAGCAGAGTAAGCCAAGCGCAACGCCCAAACAGCTCTTTCCCACCGCCATTGCTTCCGCCGGCCTGAGCGGCCAGGAAGTCTTCGGTACCCAGTAGTTGAGCTTGCAAAAATACTTGCAGCGACATGGCAAAAGGTCGTAGCGGCCCGCAAAACAGCGGGCTTAGCGTCTTCAGCGAGAACGCTAACAGGCTAACACAGGATTAAAGGCGGGCCGGGACCTGACGCCGCAGATGCTCCACTGCTTCATGCAAACGCACATCTTCCGATATCCGGGTGCGCCGGCTGCTGAACTCGACCATCGCATCGCGCAGCTTCTTGCCGATGGTGATGCGATACGGGATACCGATCAGGTCGGCATCTTTAAATTTCACGCCGGGACGTTCGTCGCGGTCATCCAGAAGAGCATCGATGCCGGCCTTGATACATTCGGCATAAAGCAAGTCGGCTGCTTCGCGCTGCAATGAGTCGCTGTAGTTTACCGGCGTAATTACGACGCCAAAGGGCGCAATTGCGTGCGGGAGGATCATCCCGTCTTTGTCGTTATACAGCTCGATCGCGCAGGTCAGGATGCGTTCGATACCAATGCCGTAGGAACCCATAATGGGCGTAATTTCTTTGCCATCTTCGCCGAGAACGCGCAGGCCCATCGATTCGGAATACTTGTAGCCGAGCTTGAAGATGTGCCCAATCTCAATCGCTTTCACGATCTCAAGTGCGCCGCCGCAGTTCACGCAGGCATCGCCTGCTGCAACCTGGCGCAGGTCGAAATACTCCGGATTAAAATCTTCGCCAGGCGTGACATTCTTCAGGTGATAATCGTCGCGGTTCGCGCCGCCGATCATGTTGCGGCGGCCGTGCAATGCGAGGTCAGCCAGGATGCGCAGGTTCTTCACTCCGACCGGACCAAGCGATCCGGCGCTTGCCCCGAACAGATCGATAATTTCCTGGGATTGCGCCGGCCGGAGATCGGTTGCGTGCAGAAGACCCTGCAGCTTCGTCTCGCTAAGTTGGTGATCGCCGCGCAACATGACGAGCAGGGGAACCTGATCGGCCACCATCACCAGGCTTTTCATCTGCGATGTCTCGGGCAGCTTCGTGAAACCGGCAATGTCGGCGATCGTTTTCAGATTGGGAGTGTGGAACTCCTCGGGCGCGTAATCGCCCTCGGGATCCGGAAGCGCGGGTGCCGCGGGCTTTGAAATAGCCTTTTCCAGATTTGCCGCATAGCCGCACGCGCTGCACCTGGCAATGAAATCCTCGCCGGCATCGGAGCGTACAACGAACTCATGCGACTGGCTGCCGCCCATGGCTCCCGAGTGAGCTTCGACGATCATGTACTCCAAGCCGCACCGGTCGAATATGCGCCGGTACGCATCGTAGTGCTTCTGATAAGCGGTATCGAGTCCGGGTGCGTCGACATCGAAGGTATACGAATCCTTCATGATGAACTGGCGAACGCGCAGCAGACCGGATTTGGGACGCGGCTCATCGCGAAACTTGGTCTGAATCTGATACCAGATCTGGGGAAGCTGCTTGTAGCTGCGGAGTTCGCCTCGGGCAATGGATGTGACGACCTCTTCGTGGGTCATGCCCAGGCACAAATCCCGGCCGAAGCGATCCTTCAACCGGAACATGTTGTCGCCCATTATTTCCCAGCGGCCCGACTCCTGCCAGAGTTCGGCGGGATTCAGAGCGGGGAGCAAGATCTCCTGGCCGCCGATGGCGTTCATCTCTTCGCGGACAATCTGCTGAATTTTCAACAGAGAGCGCTGGGCCAGAAGCAGATAACTGTAAATTCCGGCCGAGAGCTGGCGGATGTAGCCGGCACGCAGCAGCAATTGATGACTGATGACTTCAGCCTCGGCGGGATGTTCCCGCAGAGTCGGTATAAAGAGGGTGCTCCAGCGCATTGGGGTAAAGGACATTATCCGTTAGAGCCCAGACGCCCGCCTCGCTATATATTCATATATACTCAAGGTGTGGCGACGTACATCGCAGACGAAGAGACCTGTAATCTGATCGAACGTTACGCCGAGCGCGTGGGTAAGAACAAGACCGCCGCACTCCGCGAGCTTTTGCAGAGAGAACTGGCGGAGCGGGATTGGAAGGCTGGCGGCAATCAGAGGTATGAATCAGCGATGGAGATCATCAGGCGCAGGCCGAAGCGCTCGCCGGAAGTGCTGCCAAGGAGAGTCTTCGATGAGCTGTACTCGTATCTGGACGAAGAGCGCGAAAAGTACGCAGCGGAAGACAAATCGGGACACCGAAGCCGGAGTTCCACCTGAGTGGTGGTGATTGACACCTCTGCTGCGATCGCTATGATCCGCAGGGAGCCGGAAGCGGAAGAATTTGTCCGCGTTATCGCACTATCGTCGGGGAGGAGCTATCTCTCCGCCGTCTCCCTGGTTGAAGCGGCACTGGTACTCGGTGGAGTCCAATATACGGAGCTGATGGATCTGTTGAGGCGGCTGGAAGTGATAGTCGCGGAGTTCGACGCCGCAATGGCGACCCTCGCCATAGGAGCAGCGCGCCGGTACGGAAAAGGGCGAGGATCGAAAGCGCAGCTCAATTTCGGCGACTGCTGCGTCTATGCGACAGCAAAAGCGCTCAGACTGCCGCTGTTATTCAAAGGCAAGGATTTCGCCCATACTGACATACTGCGCGCGACAACTGAGGCATGAAAACCGCACTAATAGACAATTAGAACAGAGCACAGGAACGCAGCACCCATGAACGAACAGCGACGAATGGCACGGACTCTCGCGGAGGCCGATCCCGAGATCTACGACGCGATCCAGCATGAGCTGGAACGCCAGAACACGCGAATTGAATTGATCGCCAGCGAGAACTTCACATCGGAGGCGGTGTTAGAAGCCGCCGGCAGCGTATTTACGAATAAATACGCCGAGGGCTACCCGGGCAAACGCTATTACGGCGGGTGCGAGTTTGCCGACATCGTGGAAACGCTGGCAAGGGAGCGCGCCAAGAAGCTTTTCAACGCCGAATACGCGAACGTGCAGCCCCACTCCGGTTCACAGGCGAATGAGGCCGCATACGCCTCCGTGCTGCAGCCTGGAGACACCATCCTGGGCATGAACTTGGCGCATGGCGGGCACCTTACGCACGGACATCCGCTGAATTTTTCGGGCAAGCTGTACAAGGTGGTGGCCTACGGCGTTCGGCGCGATGACGAGCTGATCGATTATGAGGAATTGCAGAGGCTTGCCACGGAGCACAGGCCGAAGCTGATCATCGCGGGCGCGAGCGCCTATTCGCGGGTGATTGATTTCGCACGCTTCCGGCAGGTCGCAGATTCTGTTGGGGCGGTGTTCCTGGTCGATATCGCGCATTATTCGGGACTGGTTGCCGCGGGTGTGTATCCGAACCCTTGCGAGCATGCGGATATTGTCACTTCGACAACTCACAAGACACTGCGCGGACCACGGGCCGGGATGATCCTGGCGAAGGAGAAATTCGGGCCGGCAATCGACAAGGCGGTTTTCCCGGGCGCGCAGGGCGGTCCGCTGGTGCACATCATCGCCGCGAAAGCAGTGTGTCTTCTGGAGGCGGCCACGGAGGAGTTCCGCGGATATCAGCGCCGGGTACTGGCGAACGCCCGCGCCCTTGCGAAATCCTTACAAGAGGAAGGCTACCGGATCGTCAGCGGCGGCACCGATTCGCATATGTTTCTGATGGATGTCTTCGCCAAGGGCGTAAAAGGTAAAGAGGCCGAAAAGGCGTTGGATGAGGCGTACATCACGGCCAATAAGAATGCCATTCCGTTCGACACGAACCCGCCGCTGAATCCGAGCGGCATCCGGCTGGGCAGCCCGGCTGTAACGACACGTGGTTTCGGTGAGAACGAAATGAAAGAAGTGGGCCGCCTGATCGCGACCGTACTCAACGACGTGAAGTCGGAGCAGACGCGTGCCGAGGCGCGCAGAGGAGTGGCGGCCCTAACGGAGCGATTCCCGCTGTACGCGTGGAAGCAGCAAGCCGCGGTCGTTTAGCGCCCTAGGAATGCCCCAGAATCCGGTGCGGGCGGTACGGTTCTTCCAGCTTTTTCACGTCGGCTGCCGGCAGCTTAATCGATAGCGCGGCGATTGCATCTTCCAGATGCAGCGGCTTACTTGCGCCGATGATCGGCGATGTAATGCCTGGCTTCGAGAGAATCCAGGCAAGAGCGATCTTCACGTTGGATAAGCCGTGAGCTTGCGCCACTTCGCTGAGCCGGTCAACCACAGCGAAATCGTCGTCTTGATAATACATCTGGTGCGCGTATTCATCGGTTTTCGAACGTGCAGTTTCTCCGGCGTTTTTATTCCGATTCCCGGCTAGAAAGCCGCGCGCCAATGGCGACCAGGGAATAATCCCGATGCCCTGGTCCTGGCACAGCGGAATCATCTCGCGCTCCTCTTCGCGATAGATCAGGTTGTAATGATTCTGCATGGAGACAAAGCGCGTCCACGAATGCAACTGGGACACATAAAGCGATTTCGCGAACTGCCAGGCAAACATTGAGGACGCGCCGATGTAGCGGGCCTTTCCTGCTTTGACGACATCATGAAGCGCTTCCATCGTCTCTTCGACCGGCGTATCGTAATCCCAGCGGTGAATTTGGTAGAGATCGACGTAATCGGTACCGAGGCGGCGCAAGCTGTGGTCGATCTCAGTCATAATCGCTTTGCGCGACAAACCGCGGCCGTTCGGGTCCGGGCGCATGCGGTTGAAGGCTTTCGTCGCGATCACAACCTCGTCGCGATTGGCGAAATCGTGCAGCGCGCGACCGACAACTTCTTCACTTACGCCGTCGGAGTACATATTGGCAGTGTCGAAGAAATTTATGCCGGCTTCCAGCGCCCGTTTGATAAAAGGCCGGCTCGGCTCTTCATCCAAAACCCAATCCCGCCACTTACTTGAGCCGTAAGTCATGCAGCCAAGACACAGCCGGGAAACTTTGAGCCCGGTGTTTCCAAGATTCACGTATTCCATAGGATGCCCGCTTTCGCGCCTGTGGTAATCATCACATGGGCGCTATTTCCGTGCCACTGCACTTGACAGGCAAGTGAGAATGGTCCATACTCGCTTCAGGAGTGTACTTGGATGTCAAGTAAAGCTACGGACCGGATCGTCGTCCTCCAGGGGACGCTCGATCTGATAATCTTGCGGACGCTTCAAACCATGGGCGCGCAGCACGCCTATGCGATCGCGACGCGGCTCCAGCAAATTTCCGGCGATCTGCTGCACTTGAATCAGGGCACGTTGTATCCGGCGCTGGTGCGGTTGGAACAGCAGGGCAGGATTAAGGGCACCTGGGCCACGACGGAAAGCAACCGCGAAGCGAAGTTTTATTCGATCACCAGGGCTGGAGAGAAAGCGCTGGTGGAGGAGACGCTGCGCTGGCGGCGGATGTCCGGGCTGGTGGATAAGCTGCTCTCCGAGGGAGCCTGATTCATGCGCCGTTTTCTGGCCAGATTTGCGAACCTGTTCCGCGGCCGTGGCGCGGAACGCGAGATGTCCCGCGAGATAAGGTCGCACCTTGCGCTGATAGAAGAGGACTTCGAGCGCCGCGGATTGCCTCCGGAGGCGGCGCAATCGGCCGCTCGCCGCGCCTACGGCGGGGTGGAGCTGGCCAAGGAACTGCATCGCGAAGCGCGCTCGTTCGCCTGGATAGAGCACTTAATCAAGGACGTGCGCTACGGCGGCCGGAACCTGCTGCGGACGCCGGGGTTTACAGCCGTCGCGGTGATCGCGCTGGCTTTGGGCATCGGCGCGAACACGGCGATTTTCAGCGTAGTGAATGCCGTTTTGCTCAGACCGCTGGCGTACAAAGATGCGGGCCGGCTGGTTACCATTCTGCACTACGGTACTGGACCGGTGGCGACCGCGAACTACATCGACTGGCGCGGCCAGAGCCGTTCGTTCGAAGCGATGGGCGCAGCAGATTATTGGGCCGCAAATCTAACCAACGGCGATGTGCCCGAGCACCTGCTGGGCCTTAAGGTGACACAGAACCTGCTGCCGATGCTTGGCGTCAGGCCGCTGATGGGCAGGTTATTCGCCCCCGGGGAAGACCGGAAAGGCTCGGATCACGAGGCGATACTGAGCTATCCGCTATGGCAGCGGCGCTTTGATCGCGACCCGAATGTATTAGGGAAACCGATCGTCCTCAATGGCGAGGCGTACACCGTAGTTGGCGTGATGCCGCCCGGGTTTAAGTTTGCGCCGTTCTGGGCGACGCACGCGGAGTTGTGGGTGCCGGATGCATTTGGCGATACCATTCACGACCGGGACAGCAACCATCTGCGTGTTTTCGCGCGGCTGAAGCGCGGTGTCACGCTCGCACAGGCCCGGGCAGACATGGCGACGATTACAGGACGCCTGGAGAAACAATATCCGGCGACGAACCGCAATATCGTGGTTAGGCCGCTGAAGGAGAATGTCGTCGGGAACATCGAGACGCCACTGCTGATGCTGCTGGGCGCAGTGGGATTCGTACTCTTGATTGCGTGCGCAAATGTCGCGCACATGCTGCTGGCGCGGACATCCGACCGGCAGAAGGAAATGGCCTTGCGGGTTGCGCTGGGTGCTAGCCGGACTCGCGTAATCGCCCAGATGCTCACTGAAAATCTCTTGCTGGCAGGCATCGGCGCCTTGGCCGGCCTGCTGCTTGCGCTGTTGGGAACGAAGGCCTTAATTGCGCTCAGCCCGGCCTACATCCCGCGCGTAGAGATGGTGGCGATCGATGGCCGTGTGGTGTTCTTTCTGCTCGGCATCACGGTGCTGACGGCGGCGGTGTTTGGGCTGATGCCGGCCATGCGGGCGGCCGCCGGGAACCCCAGCGACGCGCTCAAAGAGGGCGGCCGTGGAGACAGCGACAGCAAGCACCGCAACCGGCTGCGGAATTTTCTGGTTGCCTCCGAATTCGCGCTGGCATTCATGCTGTTGATTGGAGCCGGATTGATGATCCGCAGCTTCTTCGCGCTGGAATCGGTCGACCCGGGATTCAATCCGCATAACGTGCTCTCGATGGTGGTATCAGTGGCCGGAACGAAAGAGGCCGAACCGCACCGGCGTGCGATTTTCTACCGCGAACTTCTTCAAAAAGTCCGGAGCTTGCCGGGGGTGAACTCCGCGGGCGCGATCAATCATCTGCCGTTGGCAGGCGATACGTGGGGATTATCTTTCAGCATTGAGGGGCGTCCCAAGCCCCGGCCGGGCGACGAGCCAGTAGCGGTTTACCGCATTGTTATGCCGGGATATTTTGAGACCATGCGTCTGCCTTTGCGCCGCGGCCGCACCATCACGGGTCAAGACGATGCCCGCGTCCCCGATGTGGTGATCATTAACCAGCGAGCGGCGAACCAGTTTTGGCCGGGGGAAAATCCAATCGGCAAGCGCATTACGTTCGATGAAGATAAAGGCAGTGCGTCAGACTGGGTGACCATCATTGGCGTAGTGAAGAATGCGAAGCAGGAAACCTGGGCGGCCGAGCCGGACCCTGAAGTTTACCTTCCGGCGCTTCAGAGCCGTAATTTTCTGGGAGAGGACAAAGGGCCCATCGCGGCGCACATGATGTACATCACGCTGGTGGTACGCGCCTATGGGAAAGCATCTGATGTCGCGTCCGCCGTAAAGCAAATGGTGTGGTCATTTGACCGGAATCTGCCGATTTCAGATGTCCTCACGATGGACCGGGTAGTGTCCGACGCCACCGCGGAACCACGGTTCGAGATGCTCCTGCTAAGCATGTTCGCGGCGGTTGCGCTGCTACTGGCGGCAGTAGGGATATACGGCGTGATGAGCTATTCGGTGTCGCGGCGCACGCGCGAGATCGGCATTCGCATTTCGCTCGGCGCAAGCCGGGCCGAGGTACTGCGGATGGTGGTGCGGCAGGGGATGATACAGGCGCTGGCGGGCACGGCGGCCGGGGTAGCGGGCGCTTTGCTGCTATCACAGCTTATGGCCAAGATGTTGTACGGCGTGCGGCCAACCGACCCTGTCACCTTCGGCGCTGTAGCGACGGTTCTCGGTCTGGCGGCGCTACTCGCGGCCTGTGTTCCAGCGCGCAAGGCTACACGGATTGAGCCCATGATAGCGTTACGCAATGAGTAACAAGGGCTTTGCTGTCGGTTTCTTTGCACTTGAAATATGCCTCTGGGCACAAGCCGGTCAAACACCGTCATCTAATGTTCCAGGCGCAACCAATCCACACCTGAACGCGGATCAAAGCGCCACTTTCAGCCTCAAGGCTCCGGACGCAAAGGAAGTCCAGGTGGCTGGCGGCGATGGCTTAGGCAAGGGTCCGTTCGCGATGACGCGAGGAGCCGATGGCGTATGGAGCGTCACGATTCAGCACCCGGTACCGGGCTTTCACTACTACTGGTTCGTGCTCGATGGTGTTTCGGTAAACGATCCGGGCAGCAAAACCTATTTCGGGTACGGCAAAGAAACCAGCGGCATAGAAATTCCGGAAAAAGGAGTCACCTACTACGATGCCGAGGATGTGCCCCACGGCGCGGTGCGGATGAACTGGTACAAATCGAAAACGACCAACGGGTGGCGGCGTTGCTATGTGTACACGCCGCCCGGCTATGACAAAGATGCGAAAGAGCGATATCCGGTTCTGATCCTGCAGCATGGGGCAGGTGAAGACGAGACCGGCTGGACCGAGCAGGGGCGCATCAACTTCATTCTCGATAACCTGATCGCGGAAGGGAAGGCGAAGCCGATGATTGTCGCGATGGATCGCGGCTACGCGACAAGGCCCGGAGCGGCTCCTTTCAGCTTCGGTCCGCACATCTCCGAGCAGACCATAGGCGAGGCATTCCGTGCTTTCGAGGATGTAGTAATGAACGATCTCATTCCGATGCTGGATGCCCGTTACCGGACCATTCCGGATAGGGATCACCGCGCGATGGCGGGGCTTTCGATGGGAGGAATGCAGACTCTCTTCATCGCTTTACGTCATCTCGACAAATTCGCCTACATCGGGTCGTTCAGCGGCCCGATCTTTCCCAACCTGCGTTCCGGAAATGAAGAGCTGAGCGCGGCCGCCAAACAGCCCTTTAATCCGTCAACGGCGTACGACAGGGCATTCGCCGATCCAGCCGCATTCAACCGGAAAGTGAAGCTGTTCTGGTTGGGTGCGGGTACGGAAGAGACCCAATTTCATGATTCCATTAAAAACGCCGCAGACGCGCTGAAACGCTCCGGCGTGAAGCTGGAGTTTTTCGAATCGCAGGGCACCGCGCACGAGTGGCTGACCTGGCGTCGTGACGCAAATAATTTCCTGCCCCAACTTTTTCGTTAGTCGGCTAAGCCGCTCATTTATTGCGCTTGACCGGCAGCGGCCCGTAGGCCTGGCTCACCGGCATGATCTGCATCACATTCACGTTTACGTGAGCGGGACGTGTTGCAACCCAGTGGATCGCGTCCGCCACGTCCTCGGCGGTCAGTGGCTGCGTGCCTTCGTAAACAGCGGAGGCTTTCTTTTTATCGCCCTTGAAGCGCACCTCGGAAAATTCGGTTCCGCCCGCCAGGCCGGGTTCGATGTCGGTCACGCGAACTGCCGAGCCTAAAAGATCCGCCCGCAAATTGTTGCTGAATTGGCGAACAAAGGCCTTGGCTGCGCCGTAAACATTTCCGCCCGGATATGGCCATTCGCCCGCCGTGGAGCCGATGTTGATGATGTGCCCGCGATTCCGCTCAACCATACCGGGCAGCAGCAGCCGCGTGCAGTAGACCAGGCCTTTGATGTTGCTGTCGATCATGGCGTCCCAGTCGTCCAGATTCGCGCTCTGCGCTGGATCGAGCCCGATCGCACCACCGGCATTGTTGACCAGAACATCAACCGCCCCAAACGCCGCCGGCAAAGATGCTATCGCCTTCTCAACCTGAGCGCGCCGGCCAACATCGAAGGCTAAGGGCAAGAAATTTTCCCCTATCTCCCTATGCAGATGCTCCAAGCGATCTTTGCGACGGCCTGTGCCGATGACTCTGACGCCGTCCTGCGCGAACTTCCTGGCGGTTGCTTCTCCAAATCCCGATGTTGCTCCGGTAACAAAGATGGTCATGGCTTCAGAATAAGAAAACGATTCGGCGATTATCCTTGGATTGACTCGCTGCGAGACTCCCATCGGTCCTGAGGTTTCAAGTCGCCCTGCGCTCGCAATTCACTAAAAAATAAAGAAGCGATTGAAATCGCCAGCGAGAGAATCACCGGGCCCAGGAAGATGCCCAGAACGCCAAACAATTCGACGCCTCCCAGCAGAGCGAAGAATAGCACTAGCGGAGGCAAATTGACTCGATCGCTCAAGACCCAAGGGCGAATGATGTTATCCGCCAGCGACACGAGTCCACCAGCCCAACCAAGCAGGATGAGTCCTTTGACCCATGATCCTGTCGCAATCAGATGGACGATCGCCGGAATCCATACGACCGATGAACCGACTATCGGGATAACCGAGCACATGGCCGCAATAAGAGCCCACAACAAAGGCGAGGAAATCCCCAAGAACCAGAACGCTAGGGCAAGCAGCGAACCTTGGACTGCCGCGACTGCCAGTGCTCCGACAACGTTGGCTTGGATCGTGGCCTCCACTCTTGCGATCAGGATGTCGATTTCGTCGGCATCCAGCGGCAGCAGACTCGCGCCGCCCCGGACGATCCTGCTCCCCTCTCGCAATAAAAAGAAAAACGCCACAAACATGATGACCAGGGAAACAATTCCTGTCCCCAATCCCCCAAGAATGTTTGCGGCCTTCTGCACGAATGATCCGCTGATTTCGTTCAAGCGGGAAAGAAAGGCTTCCCGCAGAGTATCCGGAGACACGCCGATGTGAACTCCGATCCAGCCCGCAGCGTTCGTGGCCCAGAGACTGAGCGCCGCGGGCCACCCATTCTGCGCTTCCGTATTCGTTCTTAGCCATTGGTAGGCGGCAACCAGTTCCTTTTCCACGAGGATGCCTAACAAGATGGCCGGCCCGATGAATGCCACAATGACGATCACCAGCGAAAGCGTGGCCGCCCAGTTCGCGTTTCCGAACCTTTCCCTTAAACGCCGGAACCAGGGGTGCAGCAAAGTCGCCAGAATCGCTGCCGCGACAATCGAACGAAAGAACGGCTCGGCCAGCAGATAACAGAAGTAGAAAGCTACTGCCGTCGCGATCCCGAGGAAGATTAACTTGGTTCGCCGCTGCTTCGCGTTTCGCATGTCTGCCTTCACGATTGGCCCACGCGTTTCCAAAATCCTGGAGTGCAACCGTCCTACAAAATCTTTTTTCCCATGGCCGACATGACCAATTCCACGCCCAGCAGCGCCGTCCGGTTCGCGTCGTCCAGCACCGGGTTAACCTCAACCACTTCCATGGACACCATCCGCGCGCAATCGCAAACTGTTTCCATGGCAAGATGCGCCTCGCGATAGGTCATCCCTCCGCGCACCGGCGTGCCGACTCCGGGAGCTTCATCCGGGTCCACGGCATCCATATCGAGCGACAGATGAAAGCCTGCAGTTCCGTCGTTGGCTCTGGCAATCGCTTCCTGCATAACGTTGCGCAGACCGCGCTCATCGATGTCCCGCATCGTAAAGGCTGTCACGCCGGATTCGCGCACCACCTCGCGCTCTCGGCGGTCCACGTCTCGAATGCCAACCAGGATCACGTTACGACCTTCCACTTTGGGCGCGTAACCAAAAATATGCGTCAGCTCGTGTGGACCGCGACCCACACAACACGCCAGCGGCATTCCATGTACGTTTCCGCTCGGGCTGGAATCGGGCGTATTCATGTCGGCATGCGCATCAATCCAAATCAGGCCGATCTTCTCGTCCTTTTGCCGGAATGCATGCGACAGGCCGGACACGGTACCGACCGCCACGGAGTGATCGCCTCCCAGCACCAGTGGGAATTTGCCGTCCTTTTGAATTGCTTCTACTTTGGCGGCCAGCGACTCGCACGTTTTCGCGATCTGCGGCAGATATTTCGCATTTTCCCGGCCGGTCGGTGTGTTCTCCTGTTGCGCAACCAGAACATTGCCCAAGTCTTCCACCGTGTAGCCGAGCGATTCCAATTTCCCGTTCAACCCGGCCAGCCGCACGGCAGAGGGTCCCATATCGACGCCCCTACGGCCCGCTCCTAAGTCGAGCGGCGCACCGAGGATGGCAATGTGCGAGTGACGCATCGAGGTTCAATCACTCTCAGGGCCGCGTCCGGTACAGCATGCGCGGATACGGAATCGTCTCCCGCACGTGTTCCAGCCCGCACATCCAGGCGACGAATCGCTCCACGCCCATTCCAAACCCGCCATGCGGAACCGTGCCGAAGCGCCTCAGATCCAGATACCATTCAAAGGCTTCGCGCGGCAGGTTGTGTTCCGCCAACCGCTTCTCCAGCAGCACAAGATCGTGAATGCGCTGCCCGCCGCCGATAATTTCGCCGTATCCTTCCGGTGCGATCACATCGACGCCCAGGGCCAATTCGGGCCGCTGTTCGTCAGGCTGGAAATAGAATGCCTTAATTGCCGTCGGATAACGATCCACCATTACGGGGCGGTCGAAATCCTGAGTAAGCAGCGTTTCGTCGGCGTTGCCGAAATCGCCACCCCATTGGATCTCGCTTCCCTTCGTCTGCAAAACCTTAACCGCGTCGTCGTAGCTCATCCGCGGAAATGGCGTCACCACGGCTTCCAGCTTCGAAGTGTCGCGCTCAAGTTCTTTGAGTTCTTCCCGGCGATTTTCCAAAATCCGGCCGACCAGGTAAACAACCAGCTCTTCGGCAACGCGCTTGATTTCTTCCAGGTCCGCGTATGCCATTTCCGGCTCCACCATCCAAAACTCTGTCAGGTGCCGCCGGGTCTTCGATTTCTCGGCGCGGAATGTCGGTCCGAAGCAGTACACCTTCCCGAACGCCATCGCATTCGCTTCGTTGTACAGCTGTCCCGACTGCGTCAGATAAACCTTCTCATCGCCGAAGTAATCCACCTCGAAGAGCGTAGTGGTGCCTTCGCAGGCGGCCGGGGTAAAAATGGGCGTGTCCACCAGTGTGAAGCCGTGGGAATCGAAATAGTCGCGGATTCCCTTTATGACTTCGTGCCTGACGCGGATTGCCGCATGCTGCCTGCGGCTTCGCAGCCAGAGGTGGCGGTGGTCCATCAGAAAATCGACGCCGTGCTCTTTGGGCGTAATGGGGTAGGGATGCTCCTCGCTTACGTGCTGAATCACTTGGGCACCGGTCACATCCAATTCAAACCCGCCGATTGCGCGGGCTTCGGCGCGAATCGTGCCCGTGATGACGAGCGAACTCTCCTGCGTTAGTCCTTTCAGGCTCTCGAAGACGGGCTCGGGCAGGTTATTCTTCACCGCGACACACTGCATCATGCCGCTGCCATCGCGAACGATCGGGAAAACAATTTTGCCTGATTTCCGCAGATTATACAGCCAGCCCTGGATCGTGACGCGCTCGCCTACGTGCTGGTGAGCTTCGCTGATCCGGATGGGCTTCGCATCCACATTTGGCGCGATGTTACTGCTCATGATGATTCGATAACTTCACCAGTTCGTCCATTGCCTGCCGCGCATCGGTGATGGGATGCTCGTGATCGGGCAATTCCTTCAATTCCAGCAGCAGCGCATACTGCCCGGCGCGCGATTGAAGCAAACGCATTGTGCGGGCCCAATCGATAGTTCCTTTTTGAGGGAAAAGATGCAGATCCTGCTCGCCGTCGTTGTCGTGCAGATGCGTCGACCTGATCCGCTCTTTCATTAACTCGAATTCGGCTTCAACCCCATTCGCCATGTGAGCGTGTCCGACATCGAAGCAGTAATTCAGTTTGAGATGTGTCTGCGCCAGGAAATCATTCAGGCGCGCCGCGGTGGAGAAGGCATTCGGAATATTCTCAAGAAGCACTTCTACCCCGCGCTGAGCGGCAAACACGCGGATCTCATCCAGCGATGAAAATGCGGATTCGAACCGCCGCTCGTCCATTTCCTCTCCAGCCACGCCCAGGTGTTGAATCAGGTAGCGAAAGGGAACCACCTCCGCAATCTCAAGCGCTCGCTTAATCTCATCCACCATGTTCATGCGCTTTGCCTTGATGGGTTCAGTAATATCGATGATCGCCTGCGGCCCGGAACGCCCCCACACATCGTCGGTATACATCGGAGCGTGAAGCGAGTGCATGGTGAGCGGAGAATCTTTGAACCAGTGCCCCAGCTCAGTGATCTGCGCGTTATCGCGGTAGTCGATGTGCTGCCGCGCGCAAAAGATTTCGACAGCCGGGAAGCCCGCATCCCAAATTCTTTCCAGCCAGACCGTCGTTAAGCGGTGCCGGACGAAAAGATGGGTAGATAGTACCTGCAGTTGCGGCATCAGTATGCAGCCACCTTGCCATGCAGCCGCGATTCTGTTCCGCCTTCCAGCCTGCCGTTCTTAACCGCAATTGCTTCGACTCTGGCCACTCCTTCGGTTGGTTCCACCCGGTATCCCATCTTTTTCAAAACATCTTCGGTCGCTGACGGGAACCCGTTCTGCAGATAGAGAATGTCCGGCCTCCATTGCTCGTGGAAGCGCGGCAGATCCACCGCATCCTGCGGATTCATATGAAAGTCGATCAGGTCCAGAATCACCTCCGTCACGCCAGTTGTAATGCGCGACCCGCCGGGGGCGCCCACGGCCATAAACAACCTGCCGTTCTTCGTAATGATGGTCGGTGTCATCGATGACACAGGGCGTTTGCCGGGCTCGATTGCATTTGCATTTCCGCCTAGCATCCCAAACATGTTCGGCGCGCCCGGTTTTGCGGCAAAGTCGTCCATCTCGTCGTTCAGCAGAAATCCGAGCCCCGGCGCGGTAATTCCATTGCCGTAGGAATTGTTCAATGTATATGTCACGGCAACCGCGTTCCGGTGCGAATCCACAACGTTGAAATGAGTCGTTTCCGTGCTTTCGTACCAACTGATTCCGGCGTTCATCGCTTTGGGCAATCCCGGTTCGACTAAATCGCTTGGAGTGGCGTGATTGGGATCGATTGTGCCCCGCCGCTTCGCCACATAAGCCGGATCGAGCAGCGGCTTTACCGGAACAACATAGAAATCGGGATCGCCCAGGTATTCGCTGCGATCGGCATAGAAACGGCGCATGGCCTCGGCTTCGTAATGAACGGCCTTCGTGGAATTCGGACCATCGCTGTCGTAATGAGTGCCCGTCAGGATGCCCATCACTTGCAGCAGTCCGATTCCGCCCGCGCTTGGCGGCGGAGCAGTGAGGATGTGGAAGCCTTTGTATTCGCCCGCCAGCGGCTTGCGTTCAATGGTTTTATAAGCCTTCAGATCGTCGACGGTGATCAGACCGCCGTGCGCGGCCATCGCGGCCGCAAGCCTGTGAGCGGTTTCTCCGTCGTAGAAATCCTGCGCTCCATGCTTTGCGATTCGATCGAGCGTTTCGGCGAGTTCGGGCTGGCTGAATGTCTCGCCGGGCTTGTAGTAATCGCCATTTCGCAAGAAAATGCGCTTCGATTCCGGATCTTGCTTTAACTCTTGCGCAGACTGCAAGGACGCAGCTACAGGGCCCGACACAACAAAACCGTCGCGCGCCAGTTTGATCGCCGGAGCCAGCAAATCGGCCCAGGGCTTGCTTCCGAACTTCTTGTGAGCTTCCCAGAATCCAGACACCGATCCGGGCACTCCCGACGAGCGCCAGCCATAAATACTGTCGCGAGTCGGTTCGCCATCCGGGCCCAGGTACATATCGCGGGTGGCTTTTTGCGGAGCGCATTCACGAAAATCAAGGAAAGTGGTCGTGCCGTCGGCCAGGCGCACGAGCATGAACCCGCCTCCACCCAGGTTCCCGGCTGAGGAATGAGTCACGGCCAGGGCAAAGCCCACAGCGACCGCCGCATCTACTGCATTTCCGCCGTTTGTGAGAACCGCCAGCCCAACATCCGCCGCGAGGGGTTCCTGGGCGCCTACCATTCCATGTGTCCCGGTCACGGGCTGTTTCGCGAGCATCTCCGGCACGAAGGTGCAGCATAAACACGCCGTGAGCAGGCCCGCACAACACCGGCTCCACATATGCCTGCCAGTCTAACAAGGCCCCTGAGGCCTACGTTCTACTCGAAAAATTGGAGGGGATAACTAAGCCGCGGCAATTCCGCGAAGCCGCAGGCTAAGGCGGCTCTTGTAACGGGCGGCAGTATTCTTTTTGATAATGCCCCACTTCGCGGCGCGGTCAACGATTGAAAACGTATCCGGAATCAACTTCGCTGCGCCTTGCGCATCTTTCTGATCGAGCAGCCGGCGCATGGCGCGGATCTGATGCCGTAGCCGGGATTTGCGCATGCGGTTGATCGTGGTCCGGCGCTCAGTCATGCGGACGCGCTTCAACGAGGAAACTGTATTTGCCATTAAACCTATTTACCTGATGTCTTTTAAGTACAAACTTTAGGATAACCGAAGGCGCAGGAAACGCGCAAATGCCATGCAGGGACTGGCAGGAACCGAGAGTATCTGAGCGCCCCACGTACTCATTTGGCGATGTCCGCACCGCCAGAACGGAACCGCGACCGTGAGAAGCCGTGAAAAAATCCGGGACTGACTTAAGCGCCGTACGCCAAATGCCTGAAAACGCAATCGCTCGACCCGGCGCGGCTGTCTGTCCCGTTGATTTTTTCACGGCTTCTGAGGATAGTGTCCACGCGGCGATTCAATACGTTGTTCACGAACAAGGTGACTCCAAGGCGGTGCTCCAAGCTCCTTCCCCTCGCTAAAGCTCAAGGTTCCGCAGGCTACCCCCAATCGAGTCGCTTGCGTCCCCACTCGCCGTGAACGTGATGACGCTGGTCCAATACGTTAGGCCCGCAATTTCACTTCGTCTCGTCCATCTTCCGAGATTTCTTCTCCGTTTCGGTTCACAATATAGGTTCACAATATAGATGTTCCCAAAACAGATGCTTTCGAAAATGATTAGCCGCTTTCTTGCGCCCGCTGCCATTGCCATCGCCGCCGCTGCGATTGGCGCAGCAGCCTGGGCCGGTTCCGCACCCATTCCCGACTGGAAAATAACCGGGCCGTTCGGCGGGACGGCGACGGCCGTCGCTCTGGATCCCGCCAATAGTAACGTCGTGCTTTCGGGTGGGTTGAATTCGCTGCTTTTCCGCAGTCAGGATGCGGGCGCTGATTGGGAGCTGATGGATTTCCCTAAGCTGAGCCTGAGCGAAATTACATCCGCGCTGGTCGACCCAGCCGACCCAAATCATTACCTTGTCGGCGTGATTTCGGCCGAAGGCGGTGGGCTGTTTGAGACAGCGGATGCAGGCAAGAGCTGGCAGAGCGTCAAGGAGCTTCGCAATGTGGGCGTCCGCGCGTTGGCATCTGCCCCCAGCAAACCATCGCGGTTTGTGGCGGCAACTTTGCAAGGCGTCTGGCTCAGCGATGACTGCGGCAAAAGCTGGAGCCGCATTTCCGATCTTCAAAACCTGGAGATGGTGGGAGTAAGCGCCATTGCCGTCGATACGAAAGATCCGAATATTATCTATGCGGGCACTTCCCATCTGCCCTGGAAAACAATGGACGGCGGCAAGACCTGGCAATCCATCAGCACCGGAATGATCGATGATTCGGATGTATTCTCTATCTTTGTCGATCCTCAGAACCCGAACACGGTTCTGGCAAGCGCCTGCAGCGGCATTTACTCGACCGATAATCGCGGCGATAAGTGGCGCAAGTTAATGGGTATCCCAAACACCTCGCGCCGGACGCATGTAGTGCGCCAGGATCCTTCGAATGAGAGCGTCATTTACGCTGGTACAACTACTGGCCTTTTCAAGACAATCAATCACGGCCTTAGTTGGAAGAGTTTGACCGATACGCAAGTCAACTCAATGGCCATGGATCCGTCAAATCCCAGCCATATCTATCTCGCGCTGAAAGATGATGGCATTGGGAAAAGCGAAGATGGCGGTCAACAAATCAGCCTGTCTAACCACGGGTTTGTCGATCGAACCATTAGCGCGGTAACCCGTTCGGGCAACCGGTTCGTCGCGGTGGAAAGCCAGAACCGGGCTACCAGCGGGATTTTCGTGAGCGCCGATCGCGGAGAAACATGGTCGCAATTGCAGAGTGTGCGGGGCCTTGCCGGGGTGCATCTCATGACCGTAGCGGGAATGCAGAGCGAAGATCGCATTCTGCTCGCGGCCAGTTCGCATCAGTTATATAAATCCATCGACGGCGGCCTGATATGGAAAGCAATTCCGGTGCGCCTGGTCATCCCGCCCCCGCCGCAGCCGCCGAAGGCCGAAGCGCCTCGCCGGACCAGGCGCGGCAAACAGATTGCCCGTACCCGGACTTCTCGCCCGGTGAAACCAGCCGTTAAGATCCGCCAATTGAGTCCCTCTCAAGTGTTCGCGCTTTACTCTGCCCGGAGCGGTCTTAAAGAACTCATGTTTGCGGCCACGGACCTTGGCCTTTTTCGCAGCGAGGATGCAGGAGAGCAATGGACGCAAGCCGAGGTGGCCGGCTCAGGAGGCGTGAACGCGTTATATTTCGCGGCCAATTTCGATGGCCGCGTGATGGCGCGCTCACCAGGCGGACTTTTCATTTCGAAAGATTACGGCGACCATTGGACAGAAGTTCGCTTTCCATTGCCCGCCTCGGACGTGAATGATATTGCTATTCCCGCAGATCCGCAGGCCCCTCTGCTGGTTGCGACGCGGCTGGGGCTCTATTCTTCGCCGGACGAAGGCGCGACCTGGTTCGCGAACCTCGGCGGTATCCCCGCTTCGACCGTTGCGTCAGTCGTCTATTCCGGAACAAATCAAACTGCATACGCGGTCGAGTACGGCCGTTTGTTTGAGTCGAGCGGCTCAGGCCTCTCGTGGGTACCGATTCCGAGTTCAATTCCAAATCTGAGAATCCGCCAGCTCTGGACACCCGATATTGCTTCCGGACGGCTGTACGGAATTACGAGCGATCTTGGAATTATCTTTCGCGAATAGATGGCTTATCGGCTAATATCAGTTACTTGGGGTCACTTACAACTCGCAAGCACGTCACAGCTGCCACGCTGACCGTTGCTTTGTGCCTCAGCAGTCCGGCATTCGCTCAGAAGACAAGCTCCGGCACGACGGATGAATATCCCGATTTGGTGGAGCTCGATCCTTTCGGCGGCATAAGCCTCTGGGGAACCGTCAATAAGGGTCTTCAGGAATCGCTGGTTCCGGGCGGCACGGCGGGTGGACGCGTTGCGTTCAATGTCACACCGCACATCGGGCTGGAACTGGGCTACAACTTCATGGTGAACAATGTTCGCCTGCTGACCCCGGTTGCTCCTGGCCTTGCGAGTTACACGTTCGGAAACCAGATCCATTACCTTGCCTTGAATCCGGTTTTCAATCTCACTCCGCGCGGGTCTCGGTTTCAGCCGTATCTCACGGTCGGTGTGGGTGCGGCGCAATTCACGCCTACCGGTAACGCAAAGAAAATCGCCCGGGATCCGGCCATGGATGCCATTTACCATTCGGCTAATTTGAATGACAATCTGCAGCCTGCATTGAACTACGGCGGCGGTGTGAAATGGCATCTCAGCCCGCACGTAGGGTTGCGGTTAGATGCGCGCGGATTCTGGTCGCGCAACCCGACCTTCGGGTTACCGAACTATCCCACGGGCGGAATCTACATTCCGGCGCGCGACCATATCAACGGGTTTCAGGGGACTCTTGGCCTCGTGCTTTATGTAGGTCAGACCAAATGCCCACCTCTACCCGCGGCGCCAGCCCCGGTTACGCTACCCCAGCCAACGATTAGTGGAACGGAAGGCACTTTATGTCAGGGCAAGCCGATCACCCTTCATGCCCAGATGAACGGCGCGCCTGGCGGGCATACCTTAACCTACGCATGGACTGTGGACGGCCAGGCGCAAGGCGGGAACAGTCCCGACCTCACGATTACGCCGAACAACGGCGGGACTTTCAATGTGCAGCTGACAGTAACCGATACTACCCCGCCTCCATCTGTGACCAAGCCGCCGGATATTCCGGAGCGCTGCTGGGTACAACCAGTAATTCAGCCAGTGGCCCCGGTGACTGCGACAGCCAAACTAACAGTAAGTGAGTATGAGCAGCCGCAGATCGCTAGTGTGACTGCTGATCCTAACACTTTGAGTTGCCCGGCTGATACGAACGGAGTGCACTCTGCGGCGCTAAACGTGCAAGCCACCGGTTCTGCCTGCGGCGGGAAGTTGACCTACAACTGGACCGTGAGCGAAGGCAGCATTGCCAACAACAGCAGCCCGAGCGCCACCTTCGATGCTTCATCTTTGAATTTCGAAGGCGGCGGCCAGAGCCAGAGCAAGAACGTGACCGCAACCGTAACTGTGACCGACGAGGCCGGCAAATCGGCTGCGCGAAGCACATCCATCACGGTGAACTGCCCTCCGCAATTCAAGCGCCTGCCGGATATCGTCTTCGCGAAGAACAACGCCCGCGTGAACAACTGCGGCAAGCGCATTCTCATCGACCAGGCCGCCCAGCAGGCAGGGACGACATATGACATCGTCCTGGTGGGCCACCGGGCGAGTGATGAAAAGGCGAGTGCCGCTGTGCCCAGGCGCGGCCGCAGGCCACAAGGAGCAGCCCGGACCATCGACGAACAGCGTGTCCTGAATGCCGCTGCCGTGCTTACTGGCGGCCACGGAACCTGCGCCAATATCGACCCGGCACGAATCAAGATCGATTGGGTCGGAACCGATCAGACAACGACGCCTGAACCGGGACTCTGCGGCACATCAAACCTGCCCTCCGTGAAGGAACGGCGGAGTTCGCAGGTTTCGCAGGCGGACCAGGAACGCCGCGTTGAGGTCTACCTGGTGCCCAAGGGCGCGCAGATTACGCCTCCCGCGGTAAAGAATTTAAAGCCAGTTCCGGAAGCGGTAATCAAAGATCTCGGTTGCCCGAGGTGAGACAGTAGTAGTACACCTATAAAAGGGCCAGCATTGTCTGGCAGGTTCTTTGTACTATTTCTTACGTATCTTGATTTGTTTCACAATAGATGCGTAATAAAAGGTGGGGAAGCAACATCAAATTGCGTTGTGGGTTACAACTCTCGTTTTGGAGGAGCAGGATGAAATCTCGGCTAAATTGCAAGCCGATCGGTTCGGTAATCTTATGCGGGGCTCTGTGCTTTTCGACAGCAGCTTTTGCACAGGACACGAACACCGCAAACAATAATTCAGCAAATCAAGCCGCAAATCAAACAGCCAATCCAGCGGCTAATCAAACGGCTAAAGCAAACAACTCGTCAGGGGAGGATGAATTTCCAGATATTGTGGAAATCGATCCCTTTGGCGGCATCAGCACATACGGGAACGTGGCAAGGGGCTTGAATACCAAGCTGGCGAATGGCGGCTTGGGCGGCCTTCGCATTGCAGTCAACCCGAGTAAATATTTTGGAATTGAACTGTGGGCAGATTACGACGTGGCGAATGTAAGATTTTTGCTTTCGCCCGGGCTGTATCCGGCGGGGAACCCCTTGGCCGGAACCCCGATCCCACCCTACAGCTTTGGCGCGCGAAACTACTTCTTCGGCTTGAACCCGATTCTGAACCTGAGGCCTCGCGGATCAAAGGTTCAGCCATACCTGACGGTGGGCGTCAACGGTATCCAGTTCACGCCGACCAACAGAGCCAAGGCCTTGGCGCGCGATCCCGCGGTCAACTCGCTGTATGGTTCCGCAAACCTGAACGACAACCTGCAGGTGGGCCTGAACTATGGCGGAGGTGTGAAATTCCATTTGAGCGATCACTTCGGGCTGCGGTTCGATGCCCGCGGGTTCTGGTCGAGGAATCCAACCTATGGTCTGCCGAATTACCCGAACGGCGGCATCTACATACCCGCCCGGGACAAGATCAACGGTTTCCAGGGAACCGTTGGACTGGTATTCTACCTTGGCCAAAGCAAGTGCCCGCCCATGCCGGCCGCGCCCGCTCCGCCTCCGCCGCTGCCGACGCCGACCATCAGCGGTGCTGAAGGCACCATCTGCCAGGGCAAGCCGGTCACTCTGCATGCAAACATCACAGGTGCTCCGACGGGCCACAATCTGACCTACGCCTGGACGGTAAACGGCCAGCCGCAGGGAGGCAACAGCCCCGATCTGACCTTTACACCGAACAATACCGGCAGCTTCAATATACAAGTGACCGTCACCGATACCACTCCGCCACCGCCTCCGATGGAGCGGCCGAAGAAGTTCCCGGTGCGTTGCTGGGTACAACCGGCTACGCCTCCGCCGGCAGCTCCGGTGAACGCGACGGCAACTCTAACTGTGAACGAGTCGGCGCCCACCATCACCGGTGTGACCGCTACTCCGACAGCACTGAGCTGCGCCGCCGACAAGAACGGCCAGCACACGGCTAACTTGACCGTTACGGCAACGCCTTCCGCTTGCGGCGGCAACTTAAGCTACAAGTGGACCGTCAGCGAGGGCAGCGTATCGAACGACAGCAGCGCAAACGCGACGTTCGATTCTTCAACGCTGAACTTCGAAGGCGGCGCGCAAGCGCAGACCAAGACTGTCACCGCAACCGTAACAGTGACAGACGAAGCCGGCAAGACGGCCTCGCAAACCGCGACCATCACCGTCAACTGCCCGGCGCAGTTCGTACGGCTGGATGACGTGGTCTTCGCCAAGAACAACGCCCGGGTAAACAACTGCGGCAAGCGTGTCCTGATCGATAATGCTGCCCCGCAGGTTGCCAGCGGCGATTACGACATCGTTCTCGTGGGCCATCGGGATACCGATGAACAAGAGAACCTTCCGAAGGCGCGCCGCGGGCGCAGGGCTCCGGCCGAATCCGGTATGGCTCTGGACGAAGCACGCGCGCTCAACGCCGCTGGAGTGCTAAGCGGCGGCACATCGACCTGTGCGAACGTCGATCCTTCCCGCATCAAGATTGACTGGGTGGGAACCGATCAGACGTCCGAAGCCAAGCCTGGACTTTGCGGTACCTCGAACATCAAGGAACGCAAGGGCCAGACGACCACAGAGGCAGACAAGAACCGCCGCGTTGAGGTTTACCTGGTGCCTCACAACAGCACCACCATGCCTCCCGCTGTGAAGAACGCCAGACCGCTACCCGCGGACACGATGAAAGCCATCGGCTGCCCGAAGTAGACAGCAACCACGCATAGATAGAGAGAAGGGCCGGGCGAGAAATCGCCTGGCCTTTTTTTTGCGCCAAAGGCGGATGCGTCATCGGGTTCGCTTAGGATAGTAAGTTGTCAGGAAACTTACTAGGACTTCCATGAAACTGCTGGCGCGCTTTAATTTGATTTTTATCGTGGTTTTCGGTTTGGGAACCATCGTTGCCGTATGGGTCGCCTACGGGTTTCTGAGAAATGACGCGAAGCAACAAGTGCTTGGACAGGCCAAGCTGATGATGGAGACCACGCTCGCGACTCGAGCGTATACGACAGATCAGATCAAACCGCTGCTGCAAAAGGTGCAGGTGCGCGATTCGGTTTTTCTCGCTCAAACGGTGCCTGCGTACTCGGCCACCCAGGTGTTCAATTACATCCATAAGAAGAACCCGGACTACGCCTACAAAGAAGCCACTCTGAATCCGACCAATCCGATTGACCGCGCGACCGATTGGGAAGCCGATATCGTGAACCACTTCCGCGACGATCCGACCCAGAAGGAGATCTCGGGCGAAAGGATCACGCCCGTTGGCAAGTCGCTTTTCCTGGCGCATCCGCTGCAAGTGAACGACGCTTCGTGCCTGGAGTGTCACAGCACGCCGGCGGTTGCGCCGAAGACCATGGTCCGACAGTACGGACCGGATAACGGCTTCGGCTGGAAGCTGCACGAAGTCATCGGTGCGCAGATCGTTTCAGTGCCGGAGACGCTGCCTATCCAGATCGCCGATCGCGGACTGAAAACCCTGATCGCGTACCTTGTGATCATCGCCTTAATTGCGCTGCTTGTGCTGGATTTCGTGCTGGTTGCAACCGTCATCCGTCCCGTGGCAAAGCTTTCCCGGGTTGCCGATGAGATTAGCCAGGGCAAAGTGGACGTCGAAGACATTCCGGCGAAGGGACGGGATGAAATTTCAATGCTCGCCGTGTCTTTCAACAGAATGCAGCGCAGCTTGGCGCGCGCAATGAGATTGCTGGAAACGGAAGAAGAAGCGGGCGAGCGTTAGTTTAAACCATCGCGGCGCGGCCGCGCTCGCTCCAATTACCGGAAGTTCTCCGCGAGCATGATGTCCGCTTCCATGGAATCGACTTGGGTGTATACCAGGTGCCGGCCATCGCGCGATGCGGCTAGAGTCGGCGTCCCGAGCTGTACTGGATAGGGAAGAGTCGCGAGTTCGCGCACGCTATGTTCCGCAATATCGAACATCTTTAAATGGACTCGCGCGCCGGAACCGGGCAGTTCAAGAAAATTAACCACTCCGGGTCCCAAAGCCCACCATCCCCATTCGCGAACGGATTTCAGAACCGGTTCTTCTTTACCGCGCGAACCGTTCGAGAGACTCAGCCTCCACAACCCGGGCTTGCCGCGTCCTTTGGCGTAATACAAATACTGCCATCGGAGGATTCAAAAGCCCGAAATCCACCCCCGCGCGTGACCTGGGTTGCCGGGCTCGATCGCGTTTCACCCCTTGCGGCAGGAACTTTCCAGATCTGAAATTCGCCGCTCCTGCTCGATGCAAAATACACGAACTTGCCGTCTTGCGACCAGGAAGGCACGCAATTGTCACCCGCATTCGCAGTGATGCGCCGTGGCATGCCGCCATCGGCCGGTACAACAAAGATTGCGGTACCCTCCGGCTGTTCGGAATCGAATGCGATTTCGAGACCATCCGGAGACCAGCTCGGCGAACCCGTCGGCGGGCCTCCAAAATGAGTCAACTGTGTCGAAGTATGTGCATCCGCTTCGGCGACCCAAATTTCCTGAGAGCCACTCCGGTCGGAATGATAGGCAATTTTGCGCCCATCCGGTGAAAACGCGGGATCGCCTTGCAAGCGACTGGACGGAGCGACCTGCCTGGCACCGGCGGCGTTGACAGGCGTTGTTGAATCCACGTCCAACTCCCAGAGATCTATGTTCGTTCGGGAGAGCACATAGGCTAACTGATTCCGTTGGCGGGAAACGGTAGGCAGCACAGTGTATTCTTCGCCTGATGTAAGAGGCACGGGTGGATTTCCCTTCAGGTCGTATCGCCACAGGCTATGAACCCCATTGCGAATTGCCGATACTACAAGCCCATCGCCCGAAGGCGTCCAGGTAAGTCCTTGGGGCCAATTGCCCTGCAAAGGCCGGCACTGTGGTTTGTTTTCACTGAGAACCGCCAAGCAAATATCCACCAGATCGGTGTCTTTGAAGCGGACAAATGCCAACCTCTTTCCATCGGGCGAAATAGCGGGCCAGGCGTCTCCCAAGCTGCCGGCCGCCGGGATAGTAATTGGGCGTCCGCTACCTGTATCCAAAGAGATTTCGACTAGCGGCGATGAGTGCGCTCCCTCAGAGAAGTGCGACACCAGCAGATGACGGCCGTCGGGAAGCCACGCAATGCCGGCCGTTTCGGCTTCCTCGTGAGTGAGTCGCCGTTCCTGTCCTCCGAAAGCTGAGACAACGTAGAGCCCTGATGCTCCCGGTTCCTCCCTATAGAAAGCAATGTATTGCCCGTCGGGTGACCAGGCCGGGTTGTAATCAGCCCCCGGATGATTGGTGACCCGTAGCTCTGTTCCCGCTCCCACCAGCTTTGTGTAGATGTTGGCGTCGCCCACGTCTGTGGCCCAGAATTGTACCTGGAGGGGATCGTGCTCGGCGCGCACATAAGCGATTTCCTTCCCATCGGGCGAGAAAGCCGGCATGGTTTCCACTCCCGGATAGCTGGTGAACCGGGAAAGCTGAAGCCCTTGAGTTTGATCGTTGCCGGGAATGCGTCCCCGCCAGAGGACAATACCGATGAGCACGGCAATTAGTACAACCGCGATCCCGAATGGAACGAAGCGATTGATGCGGCGAAATCGATGCGGTCTCCCGGTTGCCGGCAAGGTCGTCGTGACTTCCGTGACCGGCGCCACAAACTGGTACCCACGTCCGACAACGGTCGCAATGTAACGGTGATCTTTCGGGCTGTCTCCCAGAATTTTGCGCACGGCAAAGATGGTCTGGGTCAAATTCGCTTCTTCCACCACACTGCCCGCCCAGATCCGCGATAACAACTCTTCTTTATCGACCAGCCGCCCCCGGTTCTCAACGAGCACAATCAGGGTGTCGAGCGTTTTGCCGGAAAGCGGGACCGGTTCGCTATCGTGGCGCAGGAGACGGGCTTCCGGATCGAGTTCGAATGAACCGAAGCTATAGCGCAGCATCGATTTCAACCATTTGAGAGGACAACTAAGAAGCTTTGAGACGGTTTTGAGAACGCTTGAGCCACGGCACAGGAGTTTAATGCCCTTCCGGCCCGATGATCCACGGCATGTACTGCCGCAAAATGACTCTGGTTGCTTCTCTTTCGGTCCTGTTTTCTCTGGCTCTGAACGCTTCAGCCAAGGGACACCCCCGATTAGGTTTTCAGTCTACACCCACATTAGAGGTATTTGTCTATGGTTTTCCCGGGCTTTCAACGGCGCTTCTGCAGGAAGCAGAAGCTGAAACTGACCGCATACTGAATCCCGTGTCGATCCGGCTGGATTGGATCAACTGCATCTCGCGAACGGTCACACCTTCGTGCTTTTTGCCCCAGCTTGCAACGGACATCACTGTTCGATTCCTTCCGAAGGCGTTGCCCCAGGCGGCGGCTACGGCGTTGGGGTTCGCCAATTCTTCAGCCGATTCCGCCGCGGCGTTCCTGTTCTACGACCGCATCGCGGCGTTGCGAACCGAGAAGCGATTGCTATTCCCCATGTTCGGTCGCGTACTCGCCCATGAGATTACGCATTTGCTGCTGCCAAACGAGGCCCACTCGGATTCCGGGCTCATGCGTGGGCTGTGGAGCACGGCCGATCTGACGGTGACGAGCACTGCGTGCCTCGGCCTGTCTGCCCGCTCCATCCAGTTGATGTATGGCGAAGCGCTACGCCGGGTGCGAATCAAAGATCGTGCGATGGGAAGGTAACCTGAAGGGCTATTTCTTGCCAGTCCTCAAACCGGCCGCTTCGACAAAAACCGCTTGCGCTCTTGGCCTTCGGGCACTTCCGGCCCCAGCAGATCGTAAAGCTGTTTCCAGGAACCAGCTTTCTTTGCGGCGCGGCTTACCAGTAATTTGGCCATCGGACCGACATATACGGCCAGTTCGCGCGTCAGCCGCTCCAGGCGGTCCGGATCGAACTGTATGGTTCTGCTGGCGGAACCTTCACTTCCGGCGCGGGGCGTGGAGGGCGGAGTGGGCGTCGCGGATTGCGGCGAAATCGTTGGTCCGGAGGGCGGTGTCGGTGTTTGCAGTAGCACAGGGGCTGCTCCGGAGGTTGCAGGCTGATGGGCCAATTCCGTAACGTGGAAATCGAACGCGCGTCCCGGGCTTAGAGCAGCGCTCGTGAAATCTTGCGGTACGCGGCGAAGCACTAACTTCAGGACGCCGGAAAACTCGTCCGCGCTCTGATACCGGTCAGCCGGATTCTTCTCGATAGCTTTCAGAATGGCCAGCGAAAGCGCCGGCGGCAGATTCGGATTCACCACATTGGGAGCACTAGGCACGTGGTGAAGGTGTCCGTTCATCACAGCCCATGAAGACTCGCCTGTGATGGGTCTTGCGCCGGTCACCATTTCGTACAGCAGAACACCCACGGAATAGAGGTCCGAACGCGCATCCACTTCGGTCCCTTGCACCTGTTCCGGCGACATATAGTAGACGCTTCCCACGGCAGCGCCGGCCCGGGTAAGATGCTGATCGGCCAGCGAACGTGCGATGCCGAAATCCATCAGCTTCGCGGTTCCGCTGCTGGTGAACATGATGTTCGCGGGCTTAATATCGCGGTGTACAACACCCTGTGTGTGCGCATACGCCAATGCGCTGAGTACTTGCAGGATGATATCGATGCTGGTAGCGGCGTCCATACTCCCCTGCCGGAGCCGGGCATGCAAAGTGCTGCCGTCGATATACTCCATCACCATCAGAAACCGGTTATCAAGCCGCAGCGCATTGTGCAGGGCAGCGATATTTGGATGGCTGAGGCGCGCTTGTACCTTGATTTCCCGGATAAAGCGATCGGCCAGTTCGGACGAGTCGATGAGTTCGGGAAGCACCACTTTCATCGCCTCAATACGGTCGGAAATCAGGTGCTGTACCTTGTACACGGTACCCATGCCACCCGCTCCAATGACATCGATGATGCGGTACTCGCCCACCGTCTGCCCTATGCTCAATGACACTTCGCTCCCCAGAATAACAGTAAGAAAGATTGCCACTTCAGCGTGACAGAATGGTGAATCTACTCGTATGAGATTCGCCGCAATTGCGTTCGTTAAGCTTATCGTCTGTTTTGGATTGGTTGCTGAGGGATATTCCGCAAATGCCTCTTTTAGCATCCAGCAGGTAATGAGCGCGCCCTTCGCAAGCGAGCTGATTGCCGCGCCAACCGGCGCAAGAGTTGCCTGGTTACTGAACGAACAAGGCCGCCGGAATATCTGGGTGGCAAGCGCACCCGGCTGGAAAGGCCATAAAGTCACGGCCTTCAACCAGGATGACGGGCAGGATATCGCGGAACTGGCCTGGGCCCCGGATGGGAGCTACCTATTGTTTGCGCACGGCGGCGATTTTGAGACTGGAGGCGATAATCCCGATCCGGAGTTGAGCCCGGAAAAACCGGAGCAGGCGATCTGGTACGTGGCCATGGACGGCTCCGCGCCGAAGAAACTGACCGAAGGCCACGCGCCCGCGGTTTCTCCGAAAGGCGATCTGGTCGCATTTTTGCGCGCCGATCAGATCTGGATGATGAAACCGTCGGGACAGGATGTCAGGAACGTAGTCACGCAGAAAGCCCGTGAGTCCGATTTGAGATGGTCACCCGATGGCTCCATGCTGGCGTTCATCAGCGATCGCCGCGACCACCGCTTCATCGGAATCTACACGCCGGCGGACAAGAGCCTGCGTTATCTGGACGCGAGCGTCGATAGAGATCAGTTTCCGGTCTGGTCGCCGGAGGGAACGCAAATCGCCTATGTGCGAATTCCGGCCACCGCTCATGGGGCGTTCTTTTCAGCGCGCAGAGAGGGCCAGCCGTGGTCGATTCGCGTCGCGGACGCCAAGACCGGTTCCGCCCACGAGGTATTCCGCGCCAAGCCCGGGCCGGGCAGCCTGTTTCACGAAATCGAAGCAGATCACCAGCTATTTTGGGCGGCCGGCGACCAGCTGATCTTCCCTTGGGAGCGGACGGGCTGGTGTCATCTGTATGAAATGCCGGCTTCGGGCGGCACTCCCGTGGAACTGACACCCGGCGAAGGTGAAGCCGAGCACGTCGCCATTTCGCATGACGGCAAACGCTTGTTTTACTCCACGAACATTACCGATATTGACCGCAGGCACATCTGGAGCGTGGATGCCTCGGGGAATGACAAGCCCAAACCCATTACGAAAGGAGAGGGCATTGAATGGTCGCCTGCGCCTGCCGCAAACGGGACCGCACTGGCATTTCTGGGGTCGAGTTATAACGAATGCGCGCATGCCATGATCCGGACCGGCGATAGCGAACCGAAGCCGCTTGCACCCCAATCAACCCCAGCCGATTTTCCGAAGACGCAACTGATAAAACCGCAACCCGTGATGATCACGCCGGCGGATGGCCTGGAGATTCATGGACAGATTTTTCTACCGCCAAACGATAGCGATGGTTCACGCCATCCGGCCCTGGTGTTCTTTCACGGCGGATCGAGGCGTCAGATGCTGCTGGGGTTCCACTACATGGATTACTACTCGAATGCCTATTCGCTAAACCAGTATTTTGCGAGCCAGGGATACGTGGTGCTTTCGGTGAACTACAGGAGCGGTATCGGTTACGGTTTAAATTTCCGTGAGGCAATCAATTACGGATCGCGGGGCGCCAGCGAGTTCAACGACGTAATCGGCGCCGGCCTGTACTTGAAATCGCGCACGGATGTAGATCCGAAGCGAATCGGCGTGTGGGGCGGATCGTATGGCGGTTATCTGACCGCGTTGGCGCTGGCGCGCGCATCGGACTTGTTTGCGGCAGGCGTTGATTTCCATGGCGTGCATGACTGGAGCACCCTGCGCGATGGCCCATTTTCATCTCCTGCCGGCAACCCGAAGGAGATCAGGGAACGGCAGGAAGCGGCGAGAATCGCGTTCGAGTCGTCACCAATGGCATCGGTGGATACGTGGAGGTCGCCGGTGCTGCTGATACACGGCGACGATGACCGGAACGTCCCATTTTCCCAAACGGTGATGCTGGTTGAGGCGCTGCGCCAGCGGCAGGTTCCGTTTGAAGAGTTGATTATCCCGAACGAGATTCACGGGTTTCTGATGCACCGGCATTGGGTGGAAGCCTATCAGGCCAGCGCGGACTTCTTCGCACGCAAACTGGAATAGACAACTGCCCGGTTGAGTTTACCGGTGTCCACCGCCGCCGTGTCCACCGCCGCCGCGCACTGCAAAGCTGCCGCTGCCGTGACCGCGCCCGATCGAGCCGCGGCTCACAAAATCACGTCCACCGGCATGCCCACGCACATCCCAGCCCCGGCCATAATAGCCGTGCCGGTACCAGCGGCCACCCCACCAGAATCCAGGGCTGTAGTAGAGCGAAAAGGACGGTCCCCAGTAAGGGTAGCCGTAGCCGTAACCGAAATACGGGTAGGATGAGTAGCCGTATCCAGCGTACGGGCCGTATCCATAATAGGGTGCCGGAGGCGCAGCACTGCCGTAAGCGCCCGGTCCGTAAGCGGGGCCGTTATCCGTCGGCCGATCATACTCGTTTGGCTGAATGTATCGGAAAGCCTGTTGGCCGCGCTCGGTCGAGATTGTCACTGGCGCCTCCAGGCGGAAGGTCAGAACCTGTTCCGGGTAGATCACGCTGGCATGGTTGCGCGTGACCAGTACGCCGATCAAACCTGCCGCAGCACCGGCCCCAGCCCCGATCGCCGCACCCGTGCCCCAGCCTGCTGCTGCCCCGATAATTGCTCCGACCCCCGTGGTTGCCGCAACAGTGCCAACCTGCTGGCCGCCTGGAGTTGTGCCTCCACGCCGGCTGATAAATTGCGTGTTAATCGGAATTTGCTGGCCGTCAACCAGAGTCATATTTATAAGCTGAATCCCGAGCCGCCCCGGATTCCCAGCGTGGTGCCTCTCGGCTGTGACTACACGTCCTCCAATCGTTTGACCCGGTTCTGCGACTACTACGCCGTTCACTACGACCGGCTGCTCCAGTGTCGCGGTAAACGCATCGCCCGGCTGGTTCTTGTCCGATGAGAGCATCTGGTTCACACGAACGGTTACATACGTACCTTGCTGAATGGTCAGCGAGGCGGGAACCGGAGGAGGCGGAGGCCCCTGATTATCTTGTTGGTTGTAGTTCGGCTGCTGATTGTAATTCGGTTGCTGGCCGTAGTTCGCCTGCGGTGGCGGAGGTGGAGGCTGATTCGGATCGCCGGATTGTGCCGGCCCATACTGAGGATATTGATTCGAATTGTCGTTTTGATTGGGTGGTGTATACGTTTGGGCACTCCCGACACGCTTCCAACCGCTTTGGTTGAGCGGCGGAGCCGAACCAGGGTCTTGTGCCGGATCTTGACCCGGGGCTTGCGCGAACGCGAAAGTAGCAGCGGCTAAAAAACCCACTGAAAGGAAGCGGGCCGCTGTGCGAAGGAGCTTAATATTTATACCGTGCATAACTGCCTCATTAGTTCGGACGGCATGTCTACAGCACGTGTTTCTCCATCGAAGCTAAGCACTTACAAACACAGCGTTTGTTTAGGCTGCGCTCGGCTGGAAAGCACCGAGCCTGGTGGATTTCAGCCAACTGCCGGAATTCTGCTGTAAATTGAGGAGATGCTACTTTCCCTGCGTTTGGGTGTTGCGTGCCTTATGAGCTGTGGCTTGCTGATGCACGCAGGTCCGGCCCAATCCGATTCATCTGACGCGCGCCTCCGCGGCAGCTTTCGAAGGCCCGCTGATGCCGGCTGGACATTCGTTCACTTGGAAGGCAGCCCTTCTACGATTGGATTTCAACACGGTTATCTGCTGAGCGCCGAAATCGAAGACGCCAAGCGCGCGGTCGAGTTGAGCGCCACTCATGAAGTGGAGCATTCCTGGTCTGACTTGCGCAGCGTGGCGGAAACCATCTTCTGGCCGGGGATACCGCAAGAGTACCGTGAAGAGCTCCAGGGGATTGCAGAAGGACTGAAGGCGCACGGATCGAAGCTGGACGTGATTGATCTGGTCGCAATGAACGGTTGGATGGAGTTTCCCTACTATTACGACGAACTCAAGCGGCGTGCCGGAACTCCTGTAAAGAGCGCGGTCCCGGAGCATTGCAGCGCGTTCGTGGCGACAGGGAGCTACACCAAAGACGGCCGCATTGTAATCGGGCACAACAATTGGACCGATTATCTGACCGGTACCCGCTGGGACATTATCTTCGACATCGTCCCATCGTCCGGACATCACCTGATCATGGACGGCGTTCCCGGATTGATCCATAGCGCGGACGATTTCGGAATCAACGATGCCGGCATCATGATCACCGAAACAACCATCGGAGGCTTTCACGGTTTCGACGACAAAGGCGTTCCGGAGTTTGTTCGCGCCCGCAAAGCGATGCAGTATTCGGCATCGATTGACGACTTCGCGCGCATCATGGAGGACGGCAATAACGGCGGATACGCGAACACCTGGCTGGTTGGCGATCGGAAGACGAATGAGATCGGGCGGCTCGAACTCGGGCTGAAATATGTGACGCTGGAGCGCACCCGGGATGGCTATTTTGTCGGATCGAACTTTCCGATTAACCCCAAACTCGTTGCGGAGGAAACCGATTTCCCGATCGACGACCCCAACACCCCGAACCTTGTCCGGCGTCGCCGCTGGAACCAGCTTATGGCTGAGAACAAGGGCAAGATTGATGTTGAAGCGGGCAAGAAATTCGAGACTGATCATTACGACATGATCACAAAAGAAATTGATCCGAACGAGCGTACTCTCTGCGGGCACATTGACCGCTCCAGCCGGGGCATGAAGCCGTGGCAGGGACCCTACGGACCGGCCGGAGCAGCCGAGGCGAAGGTTTCCGACAGCGCCATGGCCGAGAAGATGTCCTTCACCGCGGGACTGGGGCACCCGTGCGGAGTGGAGTTCCACGCGAAGGAATTCCTAAAAGCGCACCCGGAATACGCATGGCAAGCGGGCGAACTACAAGACCTGAAGGCCAATCCGTGGATCGTGGTTTCAGCCAGGCAGCAGTAGGTCGGTGCCGCGCTGACGACCTGATCGGGTGAACGCCCGGGATGAGAGCGACAACAAGGAGCAAGAAACGCTATGATCGAAAGCATGGCAACGGTCCATATGTCGGAAAGCGAAGTGGCCCGCGACCTACATGCGGTATTGGCGCAGGTGCAGCAAGGGATCGAAGTAGTCGTCGAGCAAGATCACCAGCCCGTAGCCGTCATCCGGCCAGCCCTTCCCAAGGGCCGTCTGCTATCAGAGTGCATTGCACTGGCCGAAGCACGTGGCGCAACCGCTATCCCTGATGAAGGCTTCATGAAAGATGTCGCCGAAGGGATCGCGGAACGCAGCAAGCCATGGAACCCGCCCGCCTGGGAGTAATACTCGATTCCAGCGTCGTGATCGAAGCAGAGCGGCAACGCCTCGACGTGGCTCGTTTTCTGAAACACATCTCAGCTAAAATAGGCGAACGCGAGGCGGCTCTCTGTTCGATCAGCGTGGCCGAACTCGCCCATGGTGTCCACCGCGCCGACACGTCCGAGCGCCGCAAAGCCCGCCGCGCTTTCCTTGATGATCTGAAGTCCACGGTACCCGTATATCCAATCACCGGAGAAACGGCAGAGCTGCTGGCAAAGATTAGCGCTGAATTGTCGCAGAAAGGTATCAATATTCCTTTCGACGATCTACTCATCGGCGCCTGCGCCCTCGAGCGCAGCTACGCTGTCGTCACGCGCAACCTGCGCCACTTTCGGATGATCCCCGATCTGGAGGTCATCGAGCTTTAGCCGCCCGCCCCGGTTGCGTTTCGTTGACGCACCACACTCATGCCCCGCCCGACACTCTCTGCGCTGCATCTACGCGCGCTTGGGCTTTCTGTATCGCGCGCAGAACGGCTTCCGAATCCTCGTTTTCACGCACGTCCTTGAGCCTGGCGGAGGCTTGTGCAAGCTGCCGCCGGGCGGCCTCGACGTTAATATCGCGGGCGTATTCCGCGTGTTCAGCCAGCACCCGGACGTGATCTCCGAGCACCTCGACAAAGCCGCCGTCGATGGCGAGCACCCTTTGACCGCTCCCGTCCGAGTACGTCAGCACGCCGGATCCCAAGGCGCTGAGCAGCGGCGCGTGGCCCGGAAGAACACCGAGATATCCGTTCTTCCCCGGCAGTTCGGCCTCCCTGACCTGTTCGTCGACTAAGAGCCGCTCGGGCGTCGCGACTTCAAGCTGGAATGTATCCGCCATCAGCCTTTCATCTTCTCAGCGGCTTCAAGCACGTCCTCAATGGTGCCTTGCATATAGAAGGCCTGCTCAGGCAAGGCGTCGTGCTTCCCTTCGACAATCTCTTTGAAGCTGCGGATCGTGTCTTCGAGTTTCACGTACTTGCCGGGGCGGCCGGTGAATTGTTCGGCCACGTGGAACGGCTG
>DATIMA010000190.1:0-32193 GCA_035475915.1 Bryobacteraceae bacterium | reverse complement strand
GATCGCCGCGACTGCACCCCCCCAATAGCTATCGACCCAATAACTAAATAGCCCAAGCCGCAAAACGGCTAGCATTCCTCCGAACAGCGCCCAGCCAGGCGGCAGCCAACCTTGCAGCATCCAGCAGATGACCGCGCACATCAGTGCCGAACTGGCCAGCACCCCATACCAGGGGTGCCCGGCAACAAATTTACCCGCCGCCAGCACGAAACCCTGCGCCGGAAAATACATCGACATGTAAGTCGGCTTTTGATCGATGTGAAAGCTCTCGAAATGTATCCACATCGGGTGAGGTGGATTCGCAAGTCTTCCAGAAGCGAACGTATCGGCCGCAAGCAAATTACTGAACTCGTCCGGACTGGAAGGCTGGGGGATCGGTGACAAAGGAAGGATAATCAACCGCAGCAACAAGGCCGAGAGGCCGACAACAAAAACCGACAATCCGCGGCGGCGTGCGAGCAGCGCAAATGTTCGCTCGATCGCTAAAATCCACCGCGACCCGATCCGGGGCCAGCAAAATGCGACAGCCGTCGCGATGAACGCCAAGCCGAATTCAATAAGTAAAAGTGAGGGGCGGGCAGAAGCTGGATGGAGAGGAGACATCGCTTGGCGGCTGTCGAAGAGCTAAGAATGCGTAGGGAAGACGGAACCGAACACCTTGGTTCCATCTCCCCGCATAAGTTAGGCGGCGTTGACAGCAGCGTTCACTGAGGTACCCATCGTAGTAAACGCACCTGTGATAACGGTTGAGATAGTACCCGACAACGCTATAACAAGCCCGGCAACCAGGGCGCAGAGCACCGCATACTCGATCAGATCCTGACCTCTTTCATCGCTCACGAGGGTCTTAGACGTGAAGCACAGCTTGAGAGCTGAGTCTTGCAATCTCGAAAACATATTTCGCATGGAATGATTCTCCGGTTTTTATCAAATCAGCCCCCGGACTCTAGGCAAAGAGTCGCAGGTTCGAAAGAAGAGGACGGGAGCCGAGTCCTAAATCCGCCCTCCTGATCCGATTTAGGCGGCGTTGACCGCGGCGTTCACCTTGGTGCCCATTGTGGTGAACACGTTCGTAATGACGCCCGAGAGAGTAGTCGTCGCAGCGATGGCAACCCCGGCCACTAAGGCGCACAGCACCGCGTACTCAATCAAATCTTGACCTTTTTCATCGCTGATGAGGGTCTGAGAGGCGACATACAGTTTCAACGCTGAGTCTTGTAGTTTCGAAAACATGTTTTTATGAATCTCCAATTTAAATTTAATTTGCGTCCCCCACATTCAGCGAGGCACGCCCTATTCAAAGCAATCGGAAAACCAAAGCCAAAACTGTAGCGAATTTCCATGCAAATCAGCAGTTTACGTTTGGCTTTGAACCGCGGGTGTGTCCACCGCTGTTTACAGAGCCCGACACGAAGTGGACCGCCGTTTACTCGTTTTAGAACTCTCCCTACGCGCTAAGGGCGTACGAACACGCGAAGCCACTCAAATGAAAGAGTGACTACTTGAGCGCTTTCGCGCAGGCATCGCTCAGAAAGAAGGCGGTAGGAAAATTCTTGTGGGATGCGGGTATGCCCGATCCCTGGCTTTGGATGTTTTCGAAGACGTGCCGCGCTTATCTCCGTGTCGGCTAGTGTGCACCTGTTCGGATCGGTGTAACAACCTGATTACTTCGCCGGCGCTCGTGTATACAGCCGTTGACACTTGCCGCGCTTTATCTAAGGATTCAAACCATGTAAGTTGGTCGCCGAATTGCCACGGTAGTACCAGCCAATCCACATGGCGTGGAAACTACAAAGAGAACACTAGGCTAAAACACACCTCTTTAGGGGAAGGTGGCATAGGCACTTTCGCCTTCCAACATATATATGCATTCGATCGCCTGGTGGCCGACTCTTGCGGTGCTCGCGGTAGCAGTGTTTACCGATCTTCGCAGCCATCGCATTCCGAATTGGCTCGTATTCCCGTATTTGATTGGGGGAATGGTTGCCTCGATGATCACACACGGTCTCGCGGGTCTGGGACACAGCGCGCTGGGCGTTCTGATGGCGTCGTTGGTCCTAGGGATTTTCTGCTGGCTGGGCGGCATGGGAATGGGCGATTTGAAGTTATATGCGGCAATTGGGGCTTGGATATGGCCTCCGCAACTGGCCGTGGCGCTGGTGATGACGGGCGTCGCGGGAGGTGTGATGGCGCTTTGCTGGGCGGCCGCCGGAGGGTTTCTGAAAGATTCACTGCTCGGCGCGGGCTCGCTCGTCTTCGGCCTCGCCAAGCGGGGATTCCGCCCGCATCCGGAGTTGGTCCTGAATAACCCGCGCGCGCGGAGAATGCCCTATGCGCCGGCTATCGCGATCGGAACCATTTTCTCGTTCTTTGCCTTGGGAGTATGAGCAAAATTCAGCATGATTCGTCCAACGTTGACCTGCGCAGCTTGTCCGGCCAGATCGCAGAATCCGTCAAGCCGGGAGACGGCGCGGAGACCGTAATGTCGAGCATCACGCGAGATCCCGATTCGCTCAGCATGAGCGCGCTGTCGATTATGCTGGTCAGCCCTTCCGCGGACCGGCGGCAGGCCATTGGGCGGGCGCTGGCCGGCCCGCAGGCGAGCGTCGCCCGAGAGCTCACGAAGTATCCGGATATCGATGATCTTGGCCCGCTCCTCGAGGCGGATTATGACGTCATGATTGTCGATCTGGATGGCGATCCCGAGCGCGCCCTTGACTTGGTGGAGGGCGTCTGCGGCGCGAACAGTTCGATCACTGTGATGGTCTTTTCGAACCGGGCGGACCAGGATTTGCTCGTCCGGTGCATGCGCGCCGGAGCACGCGAGTTTCTCGCCGACCCGATTCAGCCCGGCAAGATCGGCGAGGCGCTGGTGCGAGCCTCCGCGCGCCGCCAGGAAGCCCGCCGGCAAAAGAAGACCGCCGGCAAAATGCTGGTCTTCGTCGGCGCTAAAGGCGGGTCGGGCGTGACTACTGTTGGCGCCAATTTCGCGGTCGCCCTCGCAAGAGAATCCAGGAGTAAGGTGGCGCTGGTGGATCTGGAACTCCAACTCGGCGATGCCGCCTTGACACTCGGCCTCAGCGCACAGTTTTCGATCGCGGACGCGCTCGAGAACGTCCACCGGCTCGATTCGGACTTCCTCTCGACCTTGCTCATCAGGCACGACTCGGGCGTTTCTGTGCTGGCCGCTCCGGATAACTTCGGTTCTTTTCACCCCTCTACCAATGGGGTCGAAAAACTGTTGCGTATTCTTCGCGACGACTTCCCGTATGTCGTAGTAGATGCCGGGGCGTATTTCAGCGATATATACGGGATGCTGTTTGAAATTGCCGATACGGTGTACCTGGTCACACAAGTGAATGTTCCTGAATTGCGGAACGCCAACCGCCTGGTCAACCGCTATTTCACAGGAGCGGAGAGCGGAAAGCTGCAAGTGGTTCTTAACCGGTTCACCTCGCGGGCCCTGGAGATCGACGACAACGGCATTACCAAAGCCCTGACGCGCCCCGCTTCATGGAAATTGCCCAATGAGTACGCTGCCGTGCGCCGCGCGCAGGATGCCGGGACTCCTATTGCGCTGGACGATGGCGCGGTATCGCGCGGGGTCGCCGCCATGGCGAGGGCCGCCTGCGGCCAGACCGTGCAACCGGAGAAGAAACGGAGATTCGGCTTATTCGGCTGAAGCCGGAACTGAGCCGCGATTGCGAGGGAGCGGTCGTATTGGAGCGAATTGATATATGCAAACCCTAAATTTCGAGGACTTCAAGGCGGACATCCACCGCACCCTTCTTTCGAAGATAGATCTCGAGAAACTATCGAAAGTCAACAACGAGAAAGCCCGGCTGGCCGTTGCCAGCATGATTCAGGAAATCGTCAGCGCCGGAGGGGTGCCCCTGAATGCAACCGAGAAGGAGAGGCTGCAAGCCGATCTGCTGGATGAAGTGTTCGGCCTGGGTCCGCTCGAGCCGCTGCTGCGCGACCCGAAGATCTCCGACATTTTAGTGAACCACAAGGACATGGTCTTTATCGAGCGCGGCGGAATTCTGCAAAAGACGGATGTTCACTTTCGTGACGACCGTCACTTGCTCCAGATCATCGATCGCATCGTTTCGCGCGTCGGGCGGCGAGTAGATGAATCTTCACCGATGGTAGATGCGCGCCTTCCTGACGGCTCGCGCGTAAACGCTATTATCCCGCCGCTCGCCTTGGATGGACCCTCCGTTTCTATCCGGCGCTTTGGCACGGGGCCCGTAGGCGCCGATGCACTAGTAGCGCTAAAGAGCATTTCTCCGGAAATGATGCAGGTCCTGGCGGCCGCGGTTCGCGCGCGTATCAGCATTCTGATCTCAGGTGGCACCGGCGCGGGCAAAACCACGCTTTTGAATATGCTTTCGCAGTACATTCCGAACACGGAACGGGTCATCACCATTGAGGATGCGGCAGAGTTGCAGATGGCACAGGAGAATATCGTGCGGCTTGAAACCAGGCCGCCCAACGTGGAAGGTCAAGGCGCGATTCGCCAGCGGCAGTTGCTGATCAACAGCCTGCGTATGCGGCCCGACCGCGTGGTCGTCGGCGAAGTCCGAGGCGAGGAAGCCTTCGACATGTTGCAGGCCATGAATACCGGCCATGAGGGCTCGATGACTACTATTCACGCCAACACGCCGCGCGATGCTCTGTCGAGACTCGAATCCATGGTGGCGATGAGTAATCTCAACCTGCCTGAGCGCACGGTGCGCCAGCAGATCGCCTCCGCCATCACTATCGTTGTGCAGGCGCAGCGCCTGAGCGACGGCAAGCGAAAAGTGGTCAGTATCGCAGAGATTACCGGCATGGAAGAGAACATCATTACCATGCACGACATCTTTACCTTCGTGCGCAAGGGTATCGGACCCGACGGCGCAGTGGTAGGCGCGTTTCAGCCTAGCCGCATTCGGCCGAAGTTTCTAGAAAAACTGCGCGTCGCGGGCGTCATGCTGGCCCCCGAGATCTTTGAACACGTTACGGAAGTGAATTGATCGCCCGCGGAGTCCTTTTGAAATGCTGCTGATCATTACACTCATCTTCCTGGCCGTCTTCGCTGTTGTGGTGCTGCTGTTCGTCGGCAGCGGCGCTGGTGGATCGCAACAAGTAAAGCAATCGATCGAGCGATTGAATGCCATGCTCGCGATTTCCCGCACCACCAAGAGCGAAGACGATCTCGTTGACATCCGGAAGACCGAGCTGTTCAGCGCCATTCCGTGGCTAAACGCATGGTTGATTCGTCTGGATTTTGCTCCGAGGCTGCGCCGGGTGCTGTATCAGGCGGACATGACGATGACCGCTGGCGCGCTGTTGTCGAGCTCGCTCGCGGGCGCGGTTGTTTTTGGATATCTGGCTTATCTGAGGACCGGGGCGGGACTGGTCGCACTCGCCATAGCCGCGGCCGCCGGGGCTGCGCCGTTCCTATTCGTCCTTCAGAAACGATCCCGCCGCTTTGCCAAATTTGAGGCAGCGCTGCCGGGCGCGCTCGATCTGATGGTGAGCGCCATGCGTGCCGGGCAGAGCCTGGTTTCTGCTCTTGGAATTGTCGCGCGCGAGGTGCCGGACCCTATCGGCCGCGAGTTTCGCATCTGCTTCGACGAACAAAACTACGGCCTCGAGCTGCGCACTGCCATGCAAAATCTGGTCACGCGCGTTCCCCTCGCGGATATGCGGATCGTCGTTTCCGCGATTCTGATTCAGAAAGAAAGCGGCGGTAATTTAGCCGAGGTCTTGGATAAAACCGCGCAGATCACGCGCGAGCGCTTCAAAATCAAGAAGCAGATTATGGTCCACACCGCACAGGGCCGGCTTACCGGGTGGATTCTCACGTTTCTTCCGGTGGTGCTCGGTTTCTTTCTTTACTTCCTCAACCCCGAGCGCATGAGCGTTCTCTGGAAAGATCCCCGGGGATTGAAGTTGATGTATATCGCCGCCGGCATGGAGATTATAGGAGCGCTCATTATCCGGAAGATTGTTCGGATTCGAGTCTAAAAAGCATTTATGGGATTTGCGGTTTTTGCCTTCATTGTCGTTTTTCTGCTGATTGCGAGCGGCGGACTGCTGCTGTTCTATCGCGAAAGGATGCTGCAGCGATTACCACGCGTTCTTTCGCCGGGTGGGCAAAGCGGCGCCGCGACTGTTTTCGACCGATTAAAAGACCCCGCGGCTTCGCTTGGAGCCTTCGTTCAGCCGTTCGAGAAAGTACTGCCCAAAAGTTCCCAGGAGATTTCGGTTGCACAGAAACGCCTGATCCGGGCCGGTTACCGGGAAGATAAGACGCTGAAGATCTTCTACGGAGCGAAAGTCCTGCTCCCGATCGTGTTGTCTGTCGTGGTCACAGTGGCTGGTCTGCACGGGCTCGTGGGCTATTTATCGGCGCTTGGGCTGGGTTACCTGATTCCCGATTTCTGGCTCGGCCGGCGCATCAAGGCACGCCAGTTCAACATCCGGTTGGGGCTACCCGACGTGTTGGATCTTTTGGTAGTGTGCATTGAGGCGGGCCTCAGCGTGGATCAGGCCACGATTCGCACCGCCGAGGAGTTAGCGGTAAATCAGCCGGCTCTCAGTGACGAATTGGGCCTGGTGATTCTGGAGCAACGCGCCGGCCGGCCGCGCCCAGACGCTTGGAGAAGTTTTGCCGAGCGGACCGATGTGGATGTGATCCGCGAGCTGGTTTCGGTGCTGATTCAGGCGGACCAGTTCGGCACCAGCGTAGCCAAGAACCTGCGTGTGTATTCGGAAACGCTGCGCACGCGGCGTCGCCAGCAGATAGAAGAGAAGGCCGCGAAGACGGCTGTGAAGCTGGTTTTCCCTTTGGCGCTGTTTATTTTCCCCTCGCTATTCGTGGTGACGCTCGGTCCCTCGATCCTCTCTCTGATTGAGAATCTTCGGAAATTTTCCGGAAACTGAGCAGAAAGGAGAAATGACATGGATACTTCAACTCTCATCCGCGTAATCGCCGGTGTCGTGAGTGTCGTTCTGCTGATCGTTCTGATTCAGCGTCGCCGCACGCGCGTTCGCTAATTCAGCCACGGGCGTCGGTAAGCGGTTCGCAGTTACTATTTGCTTGCGAAACACCACGGTAGTTAAGGAAGGCATGTGGAGCTTATGGGGCAGACGATCGGCTGATATCGTCTGCCAAGCCCACGAAAGTTGACATGGATGCTATGACTCCTGAAATGGAACAGAAGGCTCACAGGAAGACGTCAGAAACCTACTGTGTGTTTAATCAAACGCGCGAATCATTTCTCAGCCTGGGTATCACCCGGGCCGACAATCACCTCGCTCGCCTGAAGGGGCTACTCGGTAGATTCAAGCTCCGATCCGACGAAGGACTCTGGATCGTTCCATCCTGGGGTATTCATACCATCGGCTTGCTGTTCCCGATCGATTTGGTTTATCTGGATACGGAATCTCGGGTTATCCATTTGGTTGAGCATCTGGGCACCTTCCGGATCGGGCCGATTCGAACCGAAAGCGCGAGTGTTTTGGAGCTACCTACCCGTACGATCTACTCCTCGCAAACACAAGTGGGAGACCGCCTTATGATCCGTTCTACCGAGGGCATGGAAGCTTACTTGCAAGAACATCAGACGAAATCTGCTGCGACAGCATCGCAGTCTGGCCGGCATGCGTTGACGGGGCCTTGATGTGATGCAGATCGTTAGCCGGTTAAAGGAGTGGGTCTTGCAACCTTCCGAGCAAAGGCGGGCGGAGCGATATTACGATCCGGGCACCACTGCTTATTACTGGGACGGCTCGTCCCCCGTGCCTCGCGAAATTCGCGACATCAGTCTGACCGGAGCCTACCTGTGCACGCCGGAACGCTGGTATCCGGGCACAATCGTCAAGCTCGTATTAAGAGCGAATCGTGCCGGCGTCGATGTGGTCGGCGAATCCATCGAGATCCGTTGCAGGGTGGTTCGCCATGGACCGGACGGCGTGGGTCTTCAGTTCATGTCGCACGAGGTGAATGAGCGCAAAGGGCTGCATCGTTTTATCGCCAGCATTATCGCGAATCTACGACGGAAGAAAACGCCTGATACGCGGGCTTCCACACGCGGCCAGGCACTGATCGAAGTCGCATTCATGGTTCCGGTGTTGTTTTTTATCATGGTCCTGGCAATCGATTACGGAGGGTTCTTCTACGCCTGGATCACGGTCGCAAATGCCGCTCGCTCAGGAGCGCAATACGCGGCCTTGGGATCTGCTTCTGCGAAAGCTCCAGGAACGCCCACCAACACTCAGGTTATAAACCTTATCTCAGGATCGGGCAGTGACACGTCGTCACTGATCTCCAGTGTTTCTGTATGTGTAAACACGAACACGACAAACAGCTCTATAACCGGAACTTGCTCGTTTACGATCCCTTCGATTCCAGCCGATCCCGAACCGACTTGCTGCGTATTGAAGGCAGTGGACGTGAAGTATACCTATTCGCCGATTATTCCTGCTTTCAATTTGCCGGGCTTTGGAATCAGCATCCCCGGCATGCCAAGCAGCTTCCAGATACGTACCTTGATGAGGTGGCTGTAAAGTGAGATTTCCTCCTCGTATCGGTCGCCTCGCTGATACTCGCGGCCAGTACCTGATCGAATTCAGCTTCTGCATTCTCGCACTCTGGATTTTGATTTTTGGAGTAATAGAAGTCAGCCGGATGGTTCTTGTGTATAACACCGTCGCCAACGCCGCGCGAGCGGGCGTTCGTTACGCAATCGTGCGCGGAGCAGATCTGGCGACTCCAGCCAGTTCGAGCGACGTCACAACCGTAGTAACAAATTTCGCAGCGGCAGCGCCACTAACTACCTCGGATCCGCCCCTCCATATCACGGTCAGCAATGCCGGCGGCAGCGTTGGATCGACTGTAAAAGTAACCGTGACATATGCATATGACCCCATGTCAACTTTGGTACCGCTAAGCATGAATTTATCAAGTACCAGTCAAGGAGTGATCGTATATTGAAAATGCCTGTTCAGAAACGCAAAGCCGAAGCGGGCGGGGCTGTCCTTGTCTTCATTCTCGTAATGAGCTTCTTCTTGATAGGGGCCCTAGGGTGGGGTTTAGACGGCGCTCAGATGTACGCTCAGCGCCAAATGGCACAGGCAGCAGCAGATGCTGCTGCTCAGGCGGGTATTTTCAGCTTCTTTCTCGGTACGAATACCGCAGCGACTTACTCGGCCCCCTCTGGACCTTATGGCACGCCGCAGACCTACACTTGCACTTCAACGGATACGAAGACTCCATGTAAGTATTCGGCCATGAATGCCTTCAGCCCAGCGTCAGGTGATACGGTCGCGCTAAAATTTGGAGACAATACCACTGCAGGTGCTCCTGCGGTTTCTCTCGATGCTTACAGTACAAGTCCGGTAAGCTGGATGACAGTAACCGTCACACGGACCGTCCCCACCATACTGATGCGAATTTTTGGCGTCAACAGCACGACAGTAGTTGCAAGTGGAACTGCCGCCATCCTGGATGTACCCTCCTCTGTACCGATCATCGTTACGCATCCAAGTCTTCCAGGGTCTCTTAGCTTTAACGGTAACCCGACAATCACGATTATAGGGGGACCAAGTCAGAGCGTTGAGGTCAACTCCAGCGATTCAGGCGCAGTTAGCACAACTTCTTGCAGTAACGCGACGGTCGACCTGCACCTTGCGGGTCCTGGGGGCAATGGTGCGGATTTCGGTACTTATGCGCTGAATGGACCAAGCAGCCCCTGCTTTACCTTTTTGCCTGGTACCAAGCCTGGGCAATATCTCGACAAGGTGGCTCCGATTCAAGATCCCTTATCCGGCGTGCCGGTGCCTAGCTCGGCGGGGCTTCCTACGCGCTTAGATCCGCCTGGGACTGTTGGGACAGGTACGTACGGCTGTCCCAGTACGCCGACGTGCCCTTTTTATCAACCGGGTCTGTATTCCAGCGGAATCACCGTAAAGAGCTCGAATACCAACGGGGTTTCACTGTTTGCTCCTGGCCTGTATTACATCAGCGGAGGTGGTTTCAACATGGCCTCGAATAGTGCCGCTCAGATGGCGACCGGAATTACTACTCCCGACCCCAATTTCCCGGAGATAGGAACCAGTGGCATGGTGGTATTCAATACAGGCACGAATAAGGCCGACATCTTCAATTTCGACGCTAATGCCGGGGCATCATCTCCGATCACTCTCGTTGGCGCTCCGGATTCTTCGCGGTGGCAGGGCGTCCTATTCTATGAGGATCCGTACGCAACCGGTGGGGCTCATATCGGGACAGGGCCATCTCCGGGGCATACAATCCAGGGCGGTGGAACAATTAACTTGACCGGAACGATTTACATGAGCACAAGGACAGGTGTAGATTCGACACATTTCCAAAACCTAACTCTGCAGGGGGCCTCAGGAAGCACGACCAATCTTATCGGGGAGATAATCGTCAACACACTTTCGATGGGCGGTAATCCAAATATCAACATGACACTTAGTTCCACGTTGCGGACCGTCCGCCAAGTCGCGCTCGTCCAGTAACTGGCGAAACAGACTGAACTACTCTCCCTGTCGTGGAATAATCAACAGCGCCTCTACCGCAATCGCCTGGCTGCCCCGCATCGCCGGCCGAAAACCCCAATGACGTATTGCGCCAAGGAGCCTTTCCTGCTCCGGTAGCTCGTTCGGATAAACCAGTGCAGCCTGTTCAAATCGGCCACGCGGGCTAATGTTGCCGCGCACAATGATGTAATCAAAATCAAGCGCGCTCAACTGGTCCGGCCGCAGAATGAGCCACGGCCAGGGGGCGTCGATGGCCGCATTGCCCGGGGCCGTGCCGTCCGGCTCGGAGCCCTTCGGCAAACAATACTGCAGAATCCAGTTCTTTTGAAGCCCGAGATGTAGGTATACCGTGTAGACGATACTTCCACTCAGCACGCCCGCGCTGTCCGGATACAATTCCGATGCTGACGATCCCATCACGACGACGCCGAATTTTCCATCCTTTGGGAGCGTGATCCGCGTCATCCCTGGTGTTTCATCGTTTTGGACGGCTGCATCGCTGTTCGAACCCGGATCGCCGCTATGAATAGGCCCTTCGCTCGGCGACCCGGGCCGGGACGGAGTATCCTGCGCGCGCTGAAATCCTGCCCCCGCATCTTGAACCGCGATTTGATTCGCCGGAGGGATTGCAATAAGGCTCAAGGCACGCAGCGGGATATCGGGGATGGAAATGATGCTCGCTGCGGACGCTTGCTCCGCCTCCGGGGAAGTGGTTTGGGGAATCTGCTTTCCTTGCTCCGAAGCGCTGATTTGTACCGGGAGAGCTACAGAGGTCGGAACTGCCAGCGCGGGCGTGCTCGTGAGGGCTGCCTCCGCGATTCGCAGGTCCGCCAACTTGATCTCCCGATTCGGCAGATCCAGCCGCGGTGCACGCGTGAGATTCTGTACGGGCTCTGGGATTTCTTTCGGCGGCGAAATGAACTGTGCGGCAGAAGCCAGCGGAGAGGTCCAAAGCAGCGCGGGAGGAATTGGCAGCTCCTGTTTGAGGAGCACATCGGGCGGAACATCCATGCGTATGAGGGTCTGCCTGGCAGTCCGGACCCGGGGTGGCTGTGGCACGCGAAACGATCGCCTCTCGGAAACTGAGTCGCGCGAGCGATCGGAAATCCGGTTCGGGACGACAGGGTCGAAAAGATGCAGTCGGATGAACTGCACGGGATATCTAGCGACCGGACGCTTCGCCAAACCAGCCTGAGAGTAATTAAACCCTACGACAACAACAACAAGGACAACGCAATGCAGCAGCAGCGAAACAGCAAATGCGGAAGGGCGCTTGGTCGGTTGCGGAGCATCGATGGAAAAGAGCGTTATCAAAGGAGTTCCTTCATCTAAGGTGTGCAACCCGGTGATGAGTTCTCGTAACCGTGTGAGTAGTGAGCCTGAAGGGATGGGACAGGAAGTGCCAGTTCGATGAATCGAAGATTATTAACTATTCTCTTGTGCGCATTTCTCGTCGCGGCCGGAGCCAGCTATCTGGTTTACCGGATCGCCGGCAACCAAATGAGAGCAGGCGTGCATCAGCCGACAGCCAGAATTCTGGTGGCGGCTCGAGATCTGGAAATCGGGACTCTAATTAAGGAATCCGATTTGAAAACGGGTGAATGGATGGGCGCGCTGCCCAAGGGAGCTATCGTCAAAGCGGACGCGGCGGTGGGACGGGGAGTTCTTTCCTCTCTTTATGAAGGCGAGCCGGTCATGGAAAGCCGTCTGGCGCCTATCGGTTCGGGTGGCGGACTTGCGGCCACCATTAAGCCGGGAATGAGAGCCTGCGCTGTGAAGGTGGACGAGGTGGTCGGTGTTGCGGGATTCGTGGTTCCAGGCATGCGCGTCGATGTTCTCGTTTCCGGAGTTGCACCAGGCGCTCCAGCCGCTGATGGGCCAAAGGTCAAAACGCTCCTGCAAAACATAGAGGTTCTGTCCGCGGGCACGAATATTCAAAAGGACACCGAAGGGAAGCCAGTGCAGGTTCCGGTTGTAAATCTCCTGGTCACGCCCGAGCAAGCCGAGCTTCTGAGCCTCGCAAGCAATCAGACGAAAATTCAATTGGTACTGCGCAACCCGCTAGATAACCAGACAACAACACCTCCCGGAATCGCGATGGCCGCCCTATTCGCTGGCCCAAATGCGCCGGCTCCGCGCACTGCACACCTCGAGCGGCCTCGGGCGCCTGCGCCTCGAATCGAAAAGCCGCCAGCGCCGCAGATCTATTTAATTGAGGTCCTCAACGGATCCAAGCGCAGCGAAGAGAAATTTGCTGCCGAAGAGGGAAAACGGTGAAAGTACCGCAAGCACGAGCGACAGTAGCGGCCATGCTCCTCTCGCTAATGGCATCGTCTGTTGCCAGTCCCTTCGAACCGCCCCGGCCAAATGCCGCTCAGGGAATCGAACAATCATCGAACGAGCTGTTTGTAACCGCTGGAAAGTCGGTCATTGTCGACAGCGCTCTTCCGATTGAACGTGTTTCAGTGGGCTTCGGCGACATTGCGGAAGCAACAGCCGTCAGCATCAGCGAACTGCTGGTCAACGGTAAAGCGCCTGGCGAGACCAGTCTCATCGTGTGGCAAAAGGGCGGGAGCAAGCTATTTTTTGACGTTACCGTGCGCCCCAGCCGCTTCGTGGCAAATAGCCGCCTGGACGGAATTCGCCGCGAGATAAGCAAAGAGCTACCAGCCCAGAACATCAATCTGAGCTTGGATAATGATATGGTCTTCCTTCGCGGAGACGTTAAGGATCTTACGAGCGCGGATCGCGCCGTCTCCATCGCTTCCACCTTGGGGAAAGTGGTGAACCTTCTTTATGTGGATGTTCCGCCGCCCGCGGCCCAGATTCTCTTGAAGGTGCGGTTTGCCAGCGTGGACCGCAATCTCAGCAACCAATTGGGATTAAATATATTCAGTACTGGAGCGACGAATACCATTGGATCCATTTCGACAAAGCAGTTCTCGCCGGTTCTGCCTTCGTCATCTCTGACTACTACGTCGCCGGGAACCCGTCACATATCCGGATCTACTACGCTGTCCGATGCTCTGAATCTGTTCTTCTTCCGGCCCGATCTGAATTTGGGCGCAACTATCCAGGCATTGGAAGTCAGAGGATTGCTAGAGGTCCTCGCTGAGCCAAACGTCTTGGCTGAAGACGGTAAGCAGGCGAGTTTTCTTGCTGGCGGAGAATTCCCATTCCCAACTGTACAGTCGATAGGATCAGGAGGTGGCAGCGGCGCCGTAACGATTCAGTTCCGGCAGTTCGGTGTGCGGCTCAACTTTATTCCGACGATTAGGCCAAACGGTACAATCCACCTGCAGGTCGCGCCCGAGGTTAGTGCACTCGATTTTACGAGCGGCCTCGTTATTCAAGGCTTCAATGTTCCGGCCCTGACTGTACGGAGAGTGAACACGGAAGTCGAGTTAAGTGAAGGGCAGAGCTTTGCGATAGGTGGGCTGCTGGATAATCGCGTGACAGAAACACTCGAAAAAATTCCGTTCATCGGAGATGTTCCAATTCTGGGCAAGTTCTTCCAATCCAGATCTCGTAACAAGCAGAATACCGAGCTCCTGGTCATCGTGACACCGGAGATCGTCAGACCGATTCCTGCAGGACAGCCTCTCCCGGAAACGAAATATCCGATGCCGTTCCTGCAGTCGAATACCGGTAAGGAGATGAGGACGCCTGGTCAAAACGTCACAGGCCCAGTACCGGTCGCGCCCCCAAGCAAGAGGATTCCCGTGGAGAAATTGATTGAAAGTCTCCAACCGGAAAGACCGCTTGTAGTCGACACAAGTTCGGGCGCAGGCGGATCCGGATCCGGGCAGTCGCAAGGGACGCAGCCAGCGCCGGTTCCGCCTTCTAAGTAATTCCGCTTCTCAAAGATGATACGCAGGGGGATTCCAAATCCTGGAATCCCTTTTTCTAAGATGCGAACGGCAGAAAGTTATTTTCAGTGCGGGCGCTATGAACAGAAGCCAATCCGACACAATCCAAAACGTTGCGGTGTGGAATCGAGTCAAAAAGCATTCTGGCTAACGCTGCTGATGTAGCGGCTACGCCATCATACACAGCAGGTCGATGAAAATCCTTCTCATCGACTTCCCAACCGGTACTGCGTCCCAATGAATGGGACATCCCGCCCATTTCGAGCAGGACGGCTCGATTTTCGCCAGGATGGCCTGTCCAGTTGACGCTCGCTGTGCTCATCCGGCCAACTCCACGAATTGGTCCAGCTAATTTCCCGCACCCGTAAGCCCTCCAAGCCCGAACGAACTATTCGAAGCCGTTTTGCCGCATGAACTTGCGGAGTGCTTCGTACTGATCGGTCGCAATGAAATTCACGCCCGCATCCAGCGCTGCTTTCCAGCGCAGCTTAACCGCCTCAAGAGAGCCGAAATTGTAATCGGCGCCCCATCCCCGGTCAAGCGCCGGAGCAAAGCCGTCCAGCGTGTAGAAGCGAATCCAGTACCCAAGCTGGTGCGCATGGTCCACCAGAGAACGCAAACGCGCATCGTCCGCGGCAGTCCAGGCTCCGGCCCGCGGTTCCCCGCCTTCTTCAACCACGTACCAGGAATTGTTCCACCAGCGCCGGTAATTTGTCGGCCGTTCACCAATCAGCCTTTCCGGCGGAAGGGTTGCGAGGAGATGATTCCTTTCTGCCTGGTTGTTCGCCGCAACAGGGTTGCTGTGGGCCGATCCGAAAAGCCGCAGGCGCGATCCTAGGGGCACATCCGTAAAAAATACCTGCTCCTGCGCGTCTGAATCTTCGGTAATCACCAGCAGCGGCTTGCGATCAAAGGGTTGAAGATCGTGCGGATCCGTTGCTTTTTGAGCGGTGGTGATCCAGGATTCGTATTCGCCAAGCAGTCCCCAGACCGCGTGCAATAGCGGTGGGTGGTTATCTTTGAAGTCGAAGTGCAAAACAATCAGGGGCCACTTGTCGCGAGCGTTATCTTTGAGCGCTTTCTCGACAATCGGCCGGACCCGCTCGAAAAAATAATCGCGCAGCGTAGGTTCTGCGCCCGTCGGGTGCGGTGTGTGGCTGACGACGACGCGCCCTTTTCCCGAGGCCGGATCGATGTACCAGGCCAGATCCTGCTCGATCGAGACATGGAAACCCGTCCCCAGAGCGCGGTTTATGCGATCGGCCCAACGGCCCTCGTACGGATAGCAATTATGCGCGTCGAGCACCGGGCGGTTGCGGTTCAGGAAATCCAGAGCCTGCTGGGCCCATATTGCATTCGCCGAGAATACGCAAACCAACAACAGTTGAATTGTTTTTGACACCATGAAGAGAGTTATTTTATCGTTCGATGGCAACCTCCATCAAAGACATCGCTCGGATTGCAGGCGTTTCGCACTCTACGGTCTCGCGCGCACTCCGGAAAAGTCCACTCATTCCGGCCGAAACAGCCAGGCGAATTCAAACCATTGCCGATGAACTGGGATACAGGGCCAGCGCCGTCGCGCGTAGTCTCGTTACTCGCAAAACAGAAGCCGTTGGCGTCGTGGTGACCAGCATTGCCGATCCATTCAACGGCGAGGTGGTCGCCGGAATCGAGGAGGTCGCGAACCAGCACGGATATTCAGTTATTCTCGCCACCTCTCAAACGGACCCGCAGCGTGAAATAGCCGTGGTCCGCTCATTTCAAGAAAGGCGAGTGGATGGAATCGTGGTCGCCTCCTCCCGGGTCGGCGCGCTCTATTTGCCAACGCTTTCGGAAATGCAGATTCCTATTGTGCTGTTGAACAACCAGCACCCCAGCGAATTCGTCCACTCGGTCAGCATCGACAATGTTGACGGCGCGCGACAGGCTGTGAATCACCTCATCGGGCTGGGTCACACTAGGATTGCGTACATCGGTGACGAAACCGGTCTCGAGTCGGATACGGAGAGGCTAAAGGGCTTTGAGGACGCGATGTCAGAAGCGCGGCTGAAAATCCTGCCGGAACTCGTGGTGCGAGGCGATGGAAAATCCGAGGCCGCAGCGCGCGAGGCATTCCATCTGCTCACGATGAAGGAACGGCCAACCGCGATCTTCTGCTACAACGATATGTCTGCGCTAGGAGTGCTGAATGCCGCTGCTCAGTCAGGCGTTCGCGTGCCGGACGAACTGTCGATAATCGGATTTGACGATTTGTTCTTCGCCGCACTGATGCAGCCTGCGCTCACCACCATCCATCAACCCAAAAAGGAGCTGGGGCATAGTGCAATGCAGCTGCTGGTTCACCTGTTGAACGGCGGAGCATCAGAGAAAATGCAAATTGTTAAAGGCGAGCTGGTGGTTCGGAGCTCGACCGTGGCGCCCCTTACCAATCGATCTGATCCGGGAAGAACTCGCTTACCAGATCCTCATAAAAGGGCTTGATCTCTTTCCAGTTCGGTCGTTCGCGGCCTTTCGAGTATAAGTCATACGGATTGAATGCACGGACCCACTCGAACATCCGTTCGTCATGTTCGGTCATCAGATACCGGTACGCCCCATGGCGGTGAGCCGGATAAAAGGAGTGATACCGCAGCATGTACTGGGCGGGTTCCGGCAGATATTTCCGCGTGACCGTATAGATGTACTCGTCGTGGCCCCACGAAAGATGCACGTTATCCAGGCCGCAATTGGGTTTGTAAATTCCGTACTTGGTCTGGTATTCAGGAACTTTGCTATCGGGGTTCGCCGCGAAGAACTCAGGAAACACGATTTGATCGGAGTACGCGCATCCAACCGGGAACGTATCGCCAACCACAGCCCACTGCGGTTCGCCATAGAGGCACAATACCTTTCCAAGATCGTGCACAAGCCCGGCAAGAACGAACCAGCGCGGGTGCCCATCTTTGCGAATCGCCTCTGAGGTTTGCAACAAATGTTCAATCTGCGTTAGGTCCGTATCGGGGTCGCTGTCATCCACCAGCGTGTTCAGATATTCGGCCATTTCCCAGATGCTCTTCTTGCCTCGCGTTAGGCCACAGTATTCAGCCTTCTTGCTCAATACGAAGTCAACGGTCTGGAAAGCGTGGTTCTGCCGGTAAAATTCCGTAACCGTCGGATTTGCATCCGCCGCATAGTTGCGGAATTCATCCTCTGTTTTGCCAGGCTGGTAGCGTGCGGCGACGAAATCATCCCATTCGTCCAGCTCCTTCAAGGGAGCGTTGTTCAATACGGCTTCCATAAGAAACGATCCTTCACTTCGATTATGCACACGTGTGCAGCAAGATGCAAATCCGATTTTTCCGGCTGTGAGAAGCCCCAGTATTGACAGCGGGTCGATGCGGTGCTAATTTCTTAGCAGCATGCTGTTTTCCCAGCAACCTCTCAGCCGCCGCGAACGGGAGATGATGGATATTCTTTACCGGCGCGGCCAGGCCACAGCGGCTGAAATTCATGCCGCGATGCAAGATGCCCCAAGCTATTCGGCGGTGCGGGCGCTGCTGCGTGTGCTCGAAGAAAAGGGACACGTGCGGCACAGAGAAAAGAACCTGCGATATGTTTATCTGCCTGTTGTGCCGAGGGAGAAAGCCAGCCGCTCGGCTGTTACGCACCTTTTGGATACGTTTTTCGACGGATCGGCCGAGCAAGCGGTAGCGGCGCTGCTCGACGTTTCCGCCCAGAAGTTATCGGATGAAGATTTTGAGCGGCTTTCCGCCCTTATCGAGAAGGCTCGTAAGGAAGGGCGCTAATGAGCTGGATCGGCTTAGGAGAGCTATTCATGCGCTCTGCGCTGCTGCTCGCGGCGGTTGAGGGAGTCCGGCAGTTGTTAAGGCCGCTCAGTGCAAAATATCGCCGCGCTGTCGTTCTGGCGGGCTTCGTACTGCTTGCGGCCTTTCCTGTTTTATCGGTCCTGCTTCCGCCGCTTCACTTTCCTTTGTTTACAGGACCAATCCGGGCGACCGTTACAGTAGCGACGGGTGTGGCGACGGCTTATGCGACGCCCCATGGAGGCGCTCGCTTGAGCCCCATGGATTGGCCGCTGTTGATTTGGCTGGCCGGGCTGTTGCTTGCCTTGTTTCCCGTGCTTACGGGCCGGCTTTTGGTATTCCGCACGATCAGGCAAGCTGCGCCTCTGCGCGACGAGCGCTGGGCCACGCTGCTGAAGGAGTTGGCCGATACTGTTGGCCTTCGCAGAAGGCCGCGGCTAATGGTTCTGTCCGGCGCAGCGACGCCGCTCGCCTTTGGTCTGCTCCGTCCCGCGATTCTGCTGCCTGCGGAATCACTTGACTGGACGGACGCGCGCAAACGTGTTGTGCTTCTGCACGAATTGAATCACGTCCGGCGCAGAGATGGTGTGTGGCAGCTCTTTGCGAGCCTAATGGCCGCCGCGTGGTGGTTTCAACCGCTCGTCTGGATGGCGCGCCGGCGGTTGCGGCAGGAAAGCGAGCATGCCTGCGACGAGCAGGTGCTTGCCACCGGAGTACTTCCGTCCGAGTACGCCACGCAATTGATGGAGATCGCCAGGAACAACTCCAGTTGCCTGCCATCGCATGCAGCAACTTGCATGGCCCGCCGGAGCGAACTGGAGCCCAGGCTCGTTCGAATTCTCGAGCCGCGATCGGACGCCCGCAGGATCAAGCGGCTGATCGCCGCCGTAGTTTTGATTTCAGTCGTTGCGGTAACCGCTCCGGCCATTACATTTCGTAAAACCAGGTTCAGTCAAGGAGGTTCTCTTATGAAACGAGCGTTAGTTTCCAGCCTGCTGGCGTCAGCGACGCTATCGGCGGCTACCATTTCAGGCTCACTGTTCGATCCCACTGGCGTTGCCATACCCGACGCGAAAATCGTGCTGCACAGCGCGGAAACTTCCGCGGATCTCGATGCGACATCCGGCTCCGACGGAAAGTTCTCGTTCAGCGATCTTGGCGCGGGGCAGTATATTTTGCGAGTTGAAAAGCCGGGATTCGCCGATCTGCTTCGCGAGTTCACCGTGAAGCAGGATTCCGATATCGAGCGCGGCCTTCAAATGCAAATCGGTGAAAGGCAGGAACAGAAAGCCGTCAATGGAAACGCCCCTTCGCGGATGGCACAACCCTTCGCGCCGGACCGGATCCGGGTCAGAGGCGAAGTCGCCCAGGCAAATCTCATTCGTAAAGTCCAGCCGGTTTACCCAGCAGCGGCCAAAGCTGCCAGAGTTCAAGGAACCGTTCTGCTGCAGGTCGTCATCCTGAAGGACGGAACAATGGGCGAGATCACGGTAGCCGAGTCCCCCAGCAGCGATCTTTCGCAGGCCTCGCTCGAAGCTGTCCGCCAGTGGCGTTATCGCCCAACCTTACTCAACGGCCAGCCCATTGAAGTGTTGACCTACGTGATCATCAATTTCACCTTGTCGAACTAGGATCAACCAGTTGATTTTTGCTTGAATTGGTACCTGTGCTTACCGGTTTAAACTTACAACGCTATCCGCCACGGGAGCGTGTTCCGATTCATGGATTTTCGCCAGCAAAATCGTCTGATCGTCGTCCTGACGCCCATGCCCAGCCGCCGCGTTCATGATAATGTCCGCAATTTCGGCAAGCGGGCGAGCGGCGTTTTCCGACAGCAGTTGTTCGACCCGCCCCAGCCCGAATTCCTCGTCCTGTGTATTCGCGACTTCAATAATCCCGTCCGTCAACATGACAAAAATGTCACCATAACCGCATTCGGCCGTCGCGGCCCGATATTCGGCTGCCGGAAACATGCCGATAGGAAACTGTTCGACCACCAGACGCTCTGTACTGCGAGTGTTGTGCCGGTAATGCAGAATCGGCAGATGCCCTGCGGTCGAATACTCCGCAATATTTGGCTCGGTAAACCGCAGGCCTGCCACTGTGACATACGCATTCGGCTCTTTGACACTAGGCAGGACTTCGTGAAGCGATCGCAGAGCGCCATCGAACCTTTCGCCGCGCGTCAGAGCCATGCGCACGGCCACCTTTACCATCCCCATGAGAACCCCAGCCGCGATTCCGTGGCCCGAAACATCGGCAACGTAACAGGTCACGGAATTATCCGCGACCAGAGCATCCGCAAGATCGCCCCCCATTTCGCTGCTGGGTATCGAACGCGCTTCCACTTCGAGCCAAGCGGTTCGCAGCGACACCGGAGGAACCAGAGTCGTTTGCAGACGTTCAGCCAACTCCACTTCCGCTTGATTGCGCAGATGCCGGAAACCCTCGGTTTCGATGAATATCAGAAACAGGGTGTAACCCACATAAAGAAGACCCAGAATCAGAGCGGCATCCAGAATAAGACGCCGGCGAAGCACATCCGCTATGCTTGGCATGCCTCGGTACGATGGCAGGAAGAAAAACAGCGCCAGCGCACCGGCAATAGCGGCAGGCACAAGCATCGCCAGGCGTTTCGGATGGCGCATGCCCACAAGTAGAAATGCCGCTGCGCAAAGGCCGTCGAAGAGAGCCCAGATGATGAGCGAAGAGAGAGGATCGCTATCGGGATGAAATAGGTCGACTATAAAGCCGACCGAAGCGAACGTAAAAAAGACCGCGAGCGATAGCTTGAAAAGCGAGGTGCGCGGCAGCGATCGCCAGAATTTGCGCCTATCGCGTTTCACTCTATTTGGCGGGCTTTACAAAATAACCTGAAGTTTTCCAACTACCATCTTTCTGCTGCATCATTACGACGGTCTCAATCCATGAGCCGGTGTCGGAAGATGAATCGTATTGAATTACGACGTACTTCCCCGCTGGCGCGTTCGGCAACGATTCAGAGTACTGCGCGCTCTTGAGTGAACGCGATTTGAATTTGCCGGTTTGACTGCGAGCCGACGCGACTTGCTGCTTCCAGGAGTTCTTTGTGACGGCGGACTTGAAGAACTCGGCAGCCTGATCCCAGCTTTCGCCGTGATTACCCGCATCGACGAGAGCCAGCCACGGTCCAGCCGATTTCTCCGCGGCCTTTTCTGGCTTCTCTTGAGAAAATGTTGACAGCGGCACGATTAACAACAGAGCCGGAATCAAGAGCCGCATACTGGCGCACCTCAAATTCATGACACCCACATCATAATTGATTGCGCACAAGACGACGAGATCGTCGTCGACTTCTGCGCCTCACACAGGCGTAAGGTCTTTCCTATATTTCTTGAGCGACTCCATGACGAAATGGATATTGAACGAAAGCCCGTACGACATTTCCGAATCGAGGGCATTCAAGAATTATCTTTTTTACCCAGGAGAGTTCTCATGCGGTGTTTTGTTGCTTTGGCGTTATGCTTTGCTACAGCTTTCTCGGCATTCGGAGGGGACGGAGCATATAAGCTCAGTTACGACGGCGGCTCAATAACCAACGCTAAAACGGGGGAGCGCATAAAGTTGTATCTTGAACAGAATCAGATTCGCATGGTCAAGGGAAATGCGGACGTTTTAGACGTTCCAGCATCGGCGGTAACTGAGATCAGCTACGGACAGGACGTTCATCGACGTGTTGGAGCCGCTATTGGGCTTGCTGTTGTTTCGTTGGGAGTTGGCGCCCTCATGGCGCTGACGAAGTCCAAAAAGCACTACATCGGCCTTACTTGGGACGATGCAGGCAAAAAGGGCGGCGCAGCATTTCAGGCTGATAAGAACGATTATCGGGGTGTCCTAGCCGGACTCGAAGGAATTACCGGAAAGAAGGCAGTTAATTCAGACGCCATGACGGTAAAGAACTAGCCAGAACTTCTCACAAACCAAGTCTCGGCATGAGTGCCGAGACGGCAGCGCCGAGTCGCCACGCCACTCCAGCAATCGACACTTTGTCGCAATCCGGCAGTGGCGCAGACTCTCAGTCTGCAGCGTCCCGACTCCTCGGGACGCATGATCAACGCAAAGCTTGTGAGAAATCCGGGCTAGGGCCGGCGAACAAGGACTCAATAAGCGCGTGCCCGCACGCCCTGTATCCAGGTAAAATTCCAAAACGATACAGCCAGTTGTAGGGTCGGCAGTCGCGCCGGCGAGCCGGTCCGCTGGCGGCCTTCGTCGCCGGCGGCATGGATGTTACGCGGCGTCCTCTGAAGCGCCGCGATGATTCCAACCGAACGCATTTTCCGAAGTTCCTGCAGCATCCGGCTCGCCTCATCCGCGCTGAAGGGAACGATCGTGATCGCGCCGCGTTGCCAGTCACCCTTGGTCCAGACGCCCTTCATGATCCCGCCGTTCTCATGAGATGATGAGCCCAAAAGTACGTGCCCCAGTTCATGCGCGAGCGCGTGCCCCAAGATCCGGTAGAAGGCAGCCAGCGTGTGCTCGCTGACGGCTTCAATGTGGGCATGGCCTCCCTTGAGATCGATGTCGCACGCGACAAAATTGTGATGGGCCTCGGAGAGTTGACCGCAAACATCTGGAGCTTGAAACGCTAGATGTCGTAATACAACGAAAACTCGTATGGGTGCGGCCGCAGCCGAACGGCATCCGATTCGTTCTTGCGTTTGTAAGCGATGTACGTCTCGATCAGATCTTCGGAAAACACCTCGCCCTTTAGCAGAAACTCGTGATCGTCCTCAAGGCAGGTGAGCGCTTCCTCCAACGACGCAGGCATGGAGGGCACTGTCTTCATCTCTTCCGGAGAAAGATCGTAGATATCCTTGTCGAGTGGCTCGCCGGGTTCAATTTTGTTCAAAACGCCATCGAGACCGGCCATCAGCATGGCGGCGAAGGAAAGATACGGGTTCGCGGATGGATCAGGCGGCCGGAATTCGACGCGCTTTGCCTTCGGACTGGCGGAGTACATGGGAATGCGGCAGGCAGCGGATCGATTCCGCCGCGAGTACGCCAGGTTAACCGGAGCCTCATAGCCAGGCACCAGCCGCTTGTAGCTGTTCGTAGTGGGCGCAATGATCGCCGAGAGAGCGCGCGCGTGCTTCAGAAGGCCGCCGATGTACCACAGCGCAGTTTGGCTGAGCCCGGCGTACCCTTCCCCGGCAAACAACGGCTTGCCACCTTTCCAGATACTCTGATGGGTGTGCATGCCGCTGCCGTTATCGCCGAATAGCGGCTTCGGCATGAAAGTCGCGGTCTTGCCGTTCTCATACGCGACATTGCGGACGATGTACTTATAGAGCATCATGTTGTCGGCTGACTTCACGAGCGTGTCGAAGCGCTGATCGATCTCGCACTGTCCGGCCGTAGCGACTTCGTGATGATGGCATTCGATCACAATGCCGCACTGCTCCATGGTTTCCACCATCTCTGCGCGCAGGTTTTGATAGTGGTCCGTCGGTGGAACCGGAAAGTAGCCTTCCTTGTAGCGCGGACGATACCCTTGATTGTTTTCCTCGCGCCCGGAGTTCCATCGGCCTTCTTCCGCATCGATGAAGTAGAAGCCGGAGTGCGCGTTTTGATCGAACCGGATGTTGTCGAAAATGAAAAACTCGGCTTCCGCGCCGAAATAGGCTGTATCGCCGATGCTGGTGTGCTGCAGGTAAGCTTCGGCTTTTTGCGCAATCCAGCGCGGATCGCGTTCGTAACTCTGCCGCGTCAACGGATCGCGAACATTGCCAAGCATCACCAGCGTCGGAATTTCGTAAAACGGGTCCATGAACGCGGTCCCGGGATCGGGAATCAACAGCATGTCGCTTTCGTTGATGGCGGCCCAACCGCGGATGCTGGAACCGTCGATGCCAAAACCGTTCTCGAACGAATCGAGACTTAACTGGCCGATCGGATAGGTGATATGGTGCTGCAGCCCCGGTATGTCGCTGAAGCGCAGATCAAGCTGCCTGGCTTCCTTACTCTTGGCAAACTCTAAAACTTCTTGTGGATCCATTTGTTAGCTGGTTACGCTAACAGCGTAGAGGCAAGGGGACCGGCGCGGCAATCGAATTTTTCAATCGCGCCTATAACCGGGCGTCTTGATTCAGTATCGAAGCGGCCGCGCTTCCAAGCGCCGGACGAGTTCCAATCCAGGCGTGCCGACGATCTGCTGCATGAGGATGGTCCAGGGCTGGCCCTCTTCCTTCACAAGCACTGCGGTCGCGCGGATCCGGCCCACCAAGTCACCCGTATTGTGATCCCAATAGGCAAAGGAATCGAGATACGGGGAGCCCGGCGACAGTTCCGGCGCAGGCATGGGACCTCCCAGATTCCGTTCACATTCCACTCGAAGCAGCTTCTCACCTTCGGCGCGCAGCAGTATCCGGGAACTATTGAATTCCGGGACGAATACGAAGCGGTACGGCGGGTCATCTCTCGGAATGAGAATCGACACGCCAGGCGGGACAAAGTAACTCGTCAACGGCGCATCGGAATACTGATGCAGGCCGCTTAAGACCCGGGTTGTCGCTCGCTCATTCAACGGCTGAATATCAAGATGATGCGCGATGCGGTTTCGCATGAGCGAAAGAGAAACAGGCGATGACAATTCGTCTGTGAAGAGGACGGTTCTCTCCAGAAACTGCCTGGGCGCACTCTGGAACAGCAGATTGAGACGCGAAGCCATGCTAGTCTTCCTGTTCTTGGAACAGCGGCTCTTTGCCGGCTAGCATCAGGCGTTCGTCCAACGCCGCTTTTACAAGATCTTCTTCCATCTCGGACAGGCCGTGCGCGTCTTTTTCAATACGCGCCAGCAGACCTTTGACACGGCCGCGCGAAACATCCCCTGGAAGCGCCAGGGCGTACGCGAAGATTGCGTCCGAGCGCAAGTCCTCATCCTCAAACAGCTTTCGAACGCGTTCCAACTCGCTTCTGATCCCGTAATAGCCCACGCCCCAGACCGCACTCCGCCGCACTTCCAGGTCGGGATCGTCCAGGTGCTTTGAGAAATAATCACGGAAACTCGGGTGAATGGAGCGCCACATCGCTTCGAGTGCTTTTGCGCGGCCTCCCGGGGAATTGTACAGATCCAGCATTGCTGTGCGGACCTCATTGCGATCCGCTTCCGCGGACAATCCGACAAGCAGGCCGCCGCGTTCTTCCGTAGACAAGTCCGGCTTCCGCAGGGCGGCTAACATCGCGTCCATCACCTTAGCGTCCTCGGTGGAATCAACCAGGGCCTCCCAAGCCCGCGCGCGGACGGTTTGCGACCCATCTGTTCGGGCCAAATGAAGTACTCTGTCGCGCTGCTCCGGGGTGAGCTTGTGGTTAAAGAAAGAGTTCGCGGCCGCTGCGCGGATGGAAGCAACCGGGTGCTCGAGCAATTGGGTGCGCTCGTCCTCATCCAGCATGTCAACCGGTAGATCGGCGTGTTCCGGATACAGCGTCCAGATATCGAAAGCTTCTTCGGTTGCGGGCTCGGCCGGCGGTTCCTTGATTGCGCGGATCGCCTCGGCGATTTCGCGTTTCAGCTCCGTGTCATCTTCGGTGAGACTGGCCGCTGATCGCTCCATGGCTTGAATAGCCGCGGGGTCCCCATATATGCCGAGGAGCAAAACGGCATCGGAGAGATCGTAGTCCAGGCGATCCAACAGCAGCTTTAAAACCCGTTCATCGCGTACTCGCAGGTTGGCAAGTATGAACGCGACTTCCCCGCCCTCGGATTCGTCTAGTTCTTCGTACAGTGCAAGCAGCGGTTCAAGAACAGGCCGCCCGATCTCAACCAGCGCTTCCGTCGCTTCATCCGGTATGTTCTCCGGATCCTCCTTGAGATAGCGCACCAGAAACGGCACACCCTCAGCGGCCTTCCAGTACCGTATGAATGCGATCAGTTCGGCTGCTAAATCGACCGCATCCTTGTCGCGGTCTCGCGCACCGAAGGCAACGATAGCCGGCAGAGACTCCGCTGGCCGGTCGATAATCGCGTGCAGGAACCGGTGATCGAGGCCGAGATGGCCGCGGGCTGCCGCGTCCAGCACCTCGGCCGCACTCGATTCAAGCAATTTGTCAGGATCGAGGAACACCGTGCCGCTACTGCTGTTCGGGTTCAACAATCACAGTAATATCGGCTGTTACGTCGCGGTGCAAGCGCAGAGTAACTTTGTGCTCGCCGAGCGTGCGGATCGGCTCATCGAGCTGAATCTTGCGGCGCTCAACGTGGTACTTCTGGGCTTCCAGAGCATCTGCGATATCCTTTGCCGTAACCGAACCGAATAGCTGGTTGTTCTCGCCGACTCTCTGATGAAACGTGACAGTCACGTTTTCCATCAGTTTGGCAAGATCTTCCGACTCACCCTTCACCTTGGCTTCACGCCGGAGATAGGCTTCGCGCTCCTGCTCGACAATCTTCTTGTTGGCGGCGCTGGCGGGAACTGCCAGGCGCTTTGGCAGGAGGAAATTCCGCGCGTAACCATCGGCCACCTTGACCACAGCTCCGCGCGCGCCCACTTTCTCAACGTCTTCTCTCAATATGACTTCCATGTTGTCTCCCGCTTACACCCGCGAAGCGAACGGAAGCAACGCGATATTGCGCGCCTGTTTGATCGCTTCGCTCAAACGCTTCTGATGTGGTGTGCAGACGCCGGAAATACGCCGGGGCGTAATCTTTCCGCGCTCGGATACAAAACTGGAAAGCAGCCGGACATCTTTGTAGTTGATATCGTCCACTTTATCCACGCAGAAACGGCAAACCTTCTTCCGCCGGAAATATTGTTTTTTCCCGGTCGCGATAGCCTTATCGCCGCCGGTAGGCCGTTGCGAAGCCGCGATTGGGCGGCCACCTCTTTGTTCTGGCATTGTGAGTCTCCTTGGTTCCTCCGGCGCTTACTCGGTGGTCTCCGCCGGAACCGCGGGCGCGGTGGCTGGAGCTCCTGGCACCGGAGCGGGCGATTCCTGGGGCAGCAAGGGTGAAGCAATGGCGGGCGCCTGGGGCGGCGCCACCGGCTTCCTCGCCGCGCGCTTCTCACGAGCCTTTCTCCGCTTCTCGATGCGCTTCAGCTTCTCGTCGATCCGTACCGTTAAATACTTCATGACAAGATCGCTCACCCGCAGGCGGCGCTCAACTTCCTTCACAGCTTCGGGCCCGGCGTTGAACTGCAAAAGCACGTATTGCCCTTCGTTATACTTCAAGACTTTGTAGGCGAGCTTGCGCACTCCCCATTTTTCTGCCTTCTCGATTGTGCCGCCCGCATGGGTAACCACATTCTTCAATTGCTCGATCAGCGGATCCAACTCTTCATCGGTGGCGTCCGGTCGAACGATGAACAACTGCTCGTAGATTCTCATTCTTCCTCTTTTTGTATGCCTCGAGCGCGGCGATTAAATTTCGCCATGGCCCTGTTGGCGCCTTCAGCAACGATGGACTCAACGGCATCCGCGGTATAAGACACCACCTCATCCACCTCATCTCTGAGTTCCCGCTCGAATGGAGCTAGAACATATTGCACCGCATCAAGCGGGTGATCCGGGTGTATACCCACCCGCACCCGAATGAAGACGTCTGTCTTCAGAGCGGCGATAATCGACTTGACACCGTTGTGCCCAGCCGCCGAACCGCTCTTCTTGATCCGCAAAGCGGTCCAGGGAAGATCGAGTTCGTCATAAACCACAATCAAATCATGATTCGTCAGGTTGCGGTATTCCAGCACCGGGCCGACGGCCGCGCCTGAGTTATTCATGAAGGTTTGCGGCTTTACCAGAACAACCGTTCTGTTCTGGATGTGGCCGTTACCTGTTACTGCAGCGCCTTCCTTCTTCGAAATCCGAACGGAGTGGCGCTTCGCTAATTCATCTACTACGAGGAATCCTACATTATGAGGGGTGGCCTCATAACGGGCTCCTGGATTACCCAAACCGGCGATGCAGACCGGTCTCTCTGGTCGCGGCTCAGTTCCATCTGGTCGCGGCTCAGCGGGCATGCGTTATTTCTTCTTAGCAGCAGGCTCTGAGGCCTCTTCTTCTTTCTTGCCCTTCTTGATAACTTCGGGCTCAGCGGCGGCGGGAGTGGCAACGGCGGTAGTTTCAGCCGCGGGTGCTTCCTCAGCTCGCAACGAAACAACGTGCGAAATCACCGCGTCAGCCGGGCTCAAAAGTTTCATAGAACCGGCCAGGGGAATTTCCGCCGCGCGCACGCTTTGTCCAATCATCAGTTCAGTCACATTGATTGTGAACTGCTCTGGAATATCCTCGGGCAGACACTCAATTTCCACTTCGCGGGTGATGATCTCGTGAATACCGCCCTGTATCTTCACGCCTTTCGGATCGCCTTGCGTCACCACCGGCACATTGACCGTAATTCGTTGGCTGAGGTCGATCCGTTTGAGATCGACGTGCAGCAGCGAATCCTTAATAGGATCGTATTGCCAGTCGATGATCATGACCGGCGTATCTTCCTTGCCCGTCACGCTCAGGTTAAAAATCGTGTTATGGCCAGTCTTGCTGTTCAGAATTCTGGTCACTTCTTTCGGGCTGACGGCCACGGCGCTGGCGCCATCCGCGCCACCGTAGAGCACGGCGGGCATGGAACCGCTGGCACGCAGCCGGCGAGCTTCGTTCTTACCGCGCGAGTCGCGTGACTCAGCGGCGATTGTAATATCCTTCCTCATTCTTCACCTATATAAACAGCGTACTAACCGAACCGCCTTCATGAATCGACTGAATGGCCCGCGCCAGCAGCGGCGCTACCGAGAGCACCCGGATCTTGGTACAGGCCGCGGCGCTGGGCTCGAGCGGAATGGAGTTTGTGACCACCAGTTCCTTCAGCGCCGAATTACTGATGCGCTCCACCGCGGGACCCGAAAGCACCGCGTGCGTCGCACAGGCCGTTACACTTGTGGCCCCCTGCTCGAGAAGCGCTTCCACACCTTTTACCAAGGTCCCCGCCGTATCCACCAGGTCGTCCACCATCAAACAATCCTTTCCGCGGACCCTACCGATAATGTTCATCACCTCAGCTACATTCACATCCGTCCGCCGCTTATCGATGATCGCGAGCGGCGCATTCAGTTTCTTCGCAAAGGAACGAGCGCGCTCCACACCACCGGCATCCGGCGAGACCACCGTCAGCGCACCCCGCTCAAAGCACTGATCAAAGTACTCAACCATCACCGGAGCGGAAAACAGGTGATCGACAGGAATATCGAAGAAACCTTGGATCTGAGCGGCGTGCAGATCGAGCGCCAAAACCCGGCTCGCCCCCGCCCTTTCCAGAAGACTGGCAACCAGTTTCGCGGAAATCGGCATACGCGGACGGTCCTTGCGGTCCTGTCTCGCGTACCCATAATAGGGTAACACTGCGGTGATGCGCTCCGCGCTGGCGCGCTTGAAGGCGTCAATCATCAGCAGCAGTTCCATCAAATGGTGATCGACGGGCGCCGACGTGGGTTGAACCAGAAAAACGTCTGCGCCACGTACATTCTCCTGAATTTGCAAGTGGGTCTCCCCATCGGCGAAGCGGCGGATCATCGCCTCACCGACCGGGCACTCCAGGCATTGGCAGATCTCGGCGGTCAGCGCCTGGTTGGCAGTGCCGCTAAACACCTTGAAATCCGTGAACAGTGATCGTACCGGGCCGGACATGCTTAAAGTCTCCTCACAGGACAAAACTGCTTAGGTCAACGGCAGACGCCAGAGCGCGACGCCACAAATTTCCATACTGCCGCCTCGAAACGAAACGAACTGGAAAGACCGTCCCTGGGTCGAAGCTGGAGGCTGCAGCGCGCGCCTCCGCAGCAGTCGGGAAGATGCCGTAAACAGCCGAACCGCTTCCTGTCATCCGCGCTGGTTTTGCCCCCAACCGACGCAGCTTGCGCACGGCGGCGGACACTTCTCGGTGCATTTGGCAAACGGCTTTTTCAAAATCGTTCTTCAGTGGGAATTGGTCCAGACCGGAATCATCCAGAGCCCAGGCGATGGTTTGAAACTCTCTCAGGATAAAGGAGTCAGCGGGTGAAGTCAACGCACCAGCCGCATCTCTTGCGAGCGCCCGGTAGGCGTCGGCGGTCGAGACATGGACGCCGGTCGCGATCACTAGTGCGGCGCGAGAGGGCTGATCCGGCAGAGGATAGAGTTCGGTGCCGCGCCCCAAACCGACCGCGGTCCCTCCGTGCAGAAAGAACGGCACATCGCTACCCAGCGATTCTGCCAAACGAACTCGCTCCTCCGCCGGAAACCGTTTGCCAGCCAAGGCAGGAAGCGCCAGCAGGACGGCAGCGGCGTTGCTGGAACCGCCGCCTAGGCCGGCCCCCATCGGGATGCGCTTGGATAATGCGAAACGAACTCGAGCGTTGACCCGCAGATGCTCCAAAACCAATTTTGCGGAACGAACTACCAGATTGTCCGCAATGTCAATAGAGCTACTTAGGTCAATTTGGGTTCGTTTCGCAAAATCGAATTCGATGGCAAGACTGTCTTGCAGGCTGATGGTCTGAAAGATGGTCCGAAGCTCGTGGAAGCTGTCGGGCCGTTTGTGAAGGACCCGCAGATCGAGGTTGAGCTTGGCAAGCGACGGAACAGTAACCCGCACAAGCTCAATACTGAATCAGCGAGAAAACGTCGTACCCGTCCAACTTGCGGCGGCCGTGCAGGAACGCAAGTTCAATTACGAACCCAAGCCCGGCAACGCGGCCGTCGAGCATGCGAACCAACTTCGCGACCGCAGATGCGGTGCCGCCCGTCGCAAGCACGTCGTCAATGATGAGCACGTTCTGGCCGGGATCAATGGAATCGGCGTGAATTTCTAGCTGATCAGTGCCGTATTCGAGGTCGTACTCGACGCTTTTGACAAGGCAGGGTAGCTTCTTTGGCTTTCTTACGGGAACGAAGCCAGCGCCGAGGGCGCGGGCCATGGCCGGAGCGAAGAAATAGCCGCGCGCTTCTATGCCGACGACGACATCAATTGGGGTTTTGCGGTAATGTTCCTGCAAGGCATCGACGGTTTCGCGGAATCCATCTTTATCTTTCAGCAGAGTGGTGATGTCGTAGAAATTGACGCCGGGCTTCGGGAAATCGGGGACTTCCCGGATTAGTTGCTTGAGATGATCCTGGACGGAAGGCGCGATCGGCGCTTTTGCGGGCACGCCGCGATTTTAGCAGGCGAGTGGGGTGGCGTGATCGAGAGCGGGTGATGGCGAGGGCGTTGGGAGGGGCGGAGATAATTTTGTGGGATTGTGACTGGGCCGGCGGCGGGTAGGAATTTGTGGGGGCGGGAAAGTGAGGCGTGCTGACGCGATCTGTTTCCAGTGTGGCGGAGATTTCTTCGAGTGTGGCGGAGATTTCAGGTTTCCGGGATGCGGGCGAGGGCCAAGTGGCGGTTTCGGATCGGTGAGATAGGCGCTGGGCGAGTTGGCAGCAGTGGTCCGGTCGAATTGACAGGTCTGCTGTACACTTCTGCTTTGAGGTTCCGAAATGGACAGAATCACCGGCTTCCAATTCCGCTTCCTGCGACGTTCCGGTCACGTTTGCAGCAGCGTCTTGATTGCCCGGCGTTGGTCCATCGCGGCGGTAGCCTTCGAGCACCTGATCGAGCGGCAGCGTCAAATCGAATACTTTCCCGGGATTGATCTGCTCGTTCAGTACAAGGTCGATCAGCTTCGGGAGATAGCGCCGCACGGGTGCTGGGCCGCCGTGAAGATGGGCCTCACCAAAGAACAACTCTGTCCCATCGAGTTTGATTTCGTGCGGAACGCCCACGTAACTGATGTAGCCGCCAGGACGAGTAGAACGGATTGCCGGCAGCATGGATTCCTGCGTGCCAACACATTCCATCACGGAATCGGCGCCGAGCCCTTTTGTCATCTCCGTGATTCGCGCAATGCCTTCCTCACCGCATTCGGTCACGATGTCGGTTGCGCCGAACTCTTTCGCGAGTTTCTGACGCGATGGGTGCC
>DATIMA010000189.1:0-6506 GCA_035475915.1 Bryobacteraceae bacterium | reverse complement strand
TTGATGAGAAGCTCGCCGACTTTTCGTTCCGAATACGTTTAACCTCGATTCCCATTGCGGTTCGGGAGATATTGGGCGGCCGTTTTCGAACGCGCCCTTGGGCAATTTCACCAGACCCGACTTCTCGGCCAGTGCATCCCGCGCTCATTCCGAGAATCCTTGCCAATCAGATCGGGCACCCACGGCAGCGGGCAGTCGCGTCCCGGAACCATGGCCTGCTCCGCTCCGACATTTCCCGCTTCGCTGAGGATCTTTTCGCCGTGGAGTCTCCATTTCAGCGCCGGTGATAACCGCCAAATTACGGAATTGAAGTGGTCCACGGTGTCCCAATGCCCATCGCTCCAGAAGTCAGCTATTGATCTTCAAACATAGAATGGATCATCCGAACACGTACTGGACGCCCCTGGCGTAGTGCCGCACGGAGGTCTGCGTCAGATTGCCTTCTAACGCCCTATCGTCCATTATCCGACATGCCGACTTCCCGGACAAGTGGATGAAACGCCGATGATTCCCGCGCCAACCGCCGTGACTGGCGTTTCAAAGAAGTAATGATCTGGTGGAGACAACCCCCGGCGAGCCCACCCGTCAAGACCCTACGCGCATAAGCAGATGGGAGACCATTTCACTCACGATCGGAACGCTCCCGTGCTCACAGCATTGTCGATCTGATTTCGAAATAGCTCGAGCAATTCGAGCACCTCAGTTTGCAAGTCGACGATATCATCCGCATCGAGTTTCAAGTACTCACCGTGAGCAACGGTGTTGCGGGTCCCAACAAGTCGTTCGTCGATCAGCTCGCTTTTTATTTCATAGGGACCATAATCGAGTCCCAGGGTGGCCGTGATATCCCGCAGTACACGCGATGACAGATTGCTCCGCGTCGTGATTGCGTCCTCGGGTACCGGGCACCGCTCATCCATACCAGCACGGAAGAGATTGGTTACTTCGAGATATGGCCGAATTCGATTGCTCTCTGAGGCGGATCGCAACTTGCCGCGAACCGACAGAGCGATAAAGTTCGGTGCGAGCTCCCGATATCGCAGGTGCTGAAATCTCAGAAACTCGAGATACACTCGGCTTGCGGCCTTAACAAACCCCTCCCAATGGGCGTAGAGCAGTGCGATGGCGCTCCGGAGCAAGAGGGCGCGATGGTCGATTTTTCGAGCACTTCCTTCTATGAGGAATCTGAGTGCAGTCAGCTCTTTCTTACGCCAGATCAACTCCTCTGACAAGACCCGATTCACGTCGTCTACGCTTCTGACGCTCATTTACCGAACTTGGTGCGGCCGTATGGAATAATCTTCGGCACTCGTGACGATGCGCGAATTCCAGAGCCGGAGTTGTCTACGAACTCCGAATCTGCCCACATGCGCATGACCTTGTCAGGGATGTCTGCCGCTTTTTCTCGGCCTTCTTCCAGTTGTATCCAACGCCTATCGCAACGGCTTCAAACGCAGATACTGAGAATCCTCCAACAAACCGTTTTCGCTGGGAGTCGTACCTCCTGAAAGCATCATCGCCCAATTGCGTCGCAAGAATAGCGAAAGTCTCACGGAATGCGGTCTCCTCAGCTTTGTAGTCGAAGCTCTGGTTCTGTGCCAGTCCTTTCGACTGATCTGTGAGGAACTCTCCCAAATCACCGAGCTTTGCGAGCGCGGCGGGCGACATGGTTCGGAAAACGATAAACCTCAACACGAGCTCCATGTCGTATTGTTCCTCAACTGCACGATCTGACAATGCCACACAGCTCTTGAAGTTGAGGTCTTCTGCGAGGCCCTTAATCCACCTATAGAAATCCCTGTTCAACATTACAAGGATGCTATTCCGAACCTCCTGATCGGAAAGCATCGAGCCACCCGTATTGAGCCGCTGAAACAACTCGTACTTCGCTGACTCATCACTTTCTTTCAGAATTATGCTTACACTGATCTTTGCGCGCTTGATCAGCAGCCGCTGTGCCGCATTTAGGGACTGATCGGGGTGGTCGTCGTCTTCCCATCGCCTGCCTTGTAGGGAGGGCAAATATACGGTGGCTTCAAGTGTCAACGGGGGCAAACGCATCTCTTCTTCGTCAATGAGGATTCCCGCAAACTGAAAAATCGTGGACAGCCTCTGCAAACCATCCACGACATCCCAGACGCCGTCGGGACGCTGCGCAACGAAGATTTGAGGTACGGGGATTCCTAACAAAATCGACTCAATCAGGCGAGATTTTTGGCGTATTGACCAGCGAAAGAACCGTTGGAACTCAGGATGTATATCCAGCTCACCTTTTTCGTATATGCTGATCCACTCCCCGATCGAGACCGGGTATCCGTCGGTGCGGATCTCAGCGCGAGTTTTGTCGATTTCTTCCTGAAGTCCCACAGTTCACTGGCCCCGCACTTTGCACCCCCAGAAGATCACGTCTCCTGCTCATGCGTCCAAATATTTCTGGACGTCTTGTCAAGGTGCGATCTCGAAAGGCCGATTCTCCATCGCCCAATGGGATCTAATGGAGAAGCGTATCATAATCGGCCCCAGACCGGTTTCGTGAAGTCCCGATCACGTCAAGAGGCCGCACTTTGCCGCATAACGCGCATGTCGCTGATTTGGCACTGGTCCTCCGTTTTCGATCTCAAGAAAAACGTCGTCACAAACGTCCCAGGAAATTTTTCTCGAACCAGTTCAACAGATTGCGCCTGAAATCCCGCGGATTGATGAGCGCAGGTTCTATTCTTCGAGCGGAGAAATTATGCCAACGCAAGCCCAGATCTCGGCGAATCAAAAGAATTCCGAACACTCTACCGGCCCAAAATCCGCTACCGGTAAAGCCGCTTCCTGCCAGAACAATTTCCGCCACGGTTTCGCTGGCGCTTTCAGAGTTCTGAGTTCGGAGAGCGCAGACGAGTTCAACCAGCTCGCCCAGGCACTCAATGAGGAGCACCAAGCCGCCACGCCCACCGAAATCCTGCTCGTCACACAGATGGCACAAGCCTGGTGGTTGCGCACCCGCGCTTTATCGCTCCAGGACACCTGCTTTACCGATGATGCCGTCGACCAAAAGCAGCTTGCGCTCTATCTCCGCTACCAGACCACCCATGATCGCGCCTTTCATAAATCCCTGGATCAGCTTCTAAAGCTGAGAGCCGAAAAGCGAAAAGCAGAAATTGGCTTCGAATCGCAGCAGCGGAAACAGGCCGAGCAGGCCCGCAAGCAAGCGGTCGAAAATCGCCGGCAGGAACTGCATAAGTGGCACGTTCTGCGCGCCGAAGCCGAGGTGGACCATCGCGTTTTGCTGAATCTGAACCTCCAGACCCCCGAACATTCGGTTTCAGTCGGCCCGGAACGCATCATCGCCGCCCAAAAAGCCGCTTAAGAAGGTGGCGCGGACGATCGTTGTTTGTCGTCTGCGGTTTGGGCATCCCCTGGCGCTAAACTTAACGTACACAGGAGCCCTCATGATCCGGCTGAAAGTGAATGGAACTGTTAAAGACTATCAAGGCGATCCCAAGATGCCGCTGCTCTGGTATCTTCGCGATGTCCTTCAACTGACTGGCTCAAAATTCGGCTGCGGCATGGGCCTCTGCGGCGCGTGTACCGTTCACGTCAACGGCGAAGCTGCGCGAAGCTGCCTCACACCGATGCAGAGCGTCGCCGGAAAAGACGTGCTGACCATCGAGGGTTTGAGCGAGCATGGGAATCACCCGCTGCAGCGCGCGTGGGAGGAAGCGAACGTCCCGCAATGCGGATATTGCCAGAGCGGCCAGATCATGCAGGCGGCAGCTCTGTTAAAGACCAAGCCGCAACCGGCAGATCACGACATTGACGAAGCAATGCAGGGCAACATCTGCCGCTGCGGAACATATCAACGCATTCGCCAGGCGATCAAGATGGCCGCGGGGGTGAAAGCATGAACCGCATCGAATTAGCCAGCCGCCGGGATTTCCTCGGCACGCTATTTTCCGCCGGCGCAATGGTCCTCGCCGCCGGCATGGTTCCGGCAAGCGCTGCCGAGCTCGATGTCACCAAGACCGCCTGGAACCCCAGCGTCTTTCTCGGCATCGATACGGATGGATCGGTCATCATTGTGGCGCACCGTTCCGAAATGGGCACCGGCATCCGCACTTCGCTTCCAATGGTTGTGGCCGACGAGCTCGAAGCCGATTGGAGCCGCGTTCGTGTCGAGCAAGCCATCGGCGACAAGAAGTATGGATCGCAGGACACGGACGGATCGCAATCCATCCGCGATTTTTACGGCATCATGCGAGAGACCGGAGCGACCGCGCGCTTGATGCTGGAGCGTGCCGCCGCCGCGCAGTGGAACTTGCCGCTCGCCGAATGCCGCGCCAGCAATCACGAAGTCGTACACGCAGGCACCGGCAGAAAGCTGGGCTTCGGCGAGCTGGTCGCTGCTGCCGCGAAACAGCCCATGCCCGCTAAGAACGAAATCCGGCTCAAGACTCCGGAACAGTTCCGCTATATCGGCAAAGGCGTTCCCATTGTCGATCTGAAAGACATCTGCACCGGCGCGGCGGTCTACGGTTTTGATGCGCACGTGCCCGGAATGGTGTATGCGTCCATCGAGCGCCCGCCCGTTCTTGGCGGCAAACTTAAAAGCTTTGACGATAGCCAGGCCCGCAAACTCGCGGGTGTTCAGCAGACCGTTGTCATCGAGGGCGCCAAGCCGCCCTACGGGTTTCAGGCGCTCGGAGGCGTCGCGGTAATTGCGGACAACACCTGGGCCGCCTCCCAGGCCCGCAAGAAGCTGAAGATCGATTGGGAATATGGGCCGAATGCGATTTACCAGTCGGAGACATACAAGAAATCGCTCATCGAATCCGCTAACAAGCCGCAGAGAGTCGTTCGCAGCGTTGGGGATGTCGATGCGGCTTTCGGCAGCGCCGCCAAAGTTGTCGAAGCCACTTACTACACTCCGCTGCTGGCTCATGCGCCCATGGAGCCGCCGGCCGCCCTGGCGCATTATCAAAACGGCAAAGTCGAAACCTGGACTGCCACCCAGGACCCGCAGCAGGTGCAGGAAACCGTTTCCAAAGCGCTCGGCATCCAGCCCGCCGATGTGACCTGCCATGTCACTTTGCTCGGCGGCGCGTTCGGACGTAAATCAAAGCCCGACTACGTTGCGGAAGCCGCAATCCTCTCGAAGAAAGTCGGCAAGCCGGTCAAGATATCCTGGACGCGCGAAGAGGATATCCATTTCGATTACTATCACTCCACCTCGGCCATGTACTTCAAAGCCGGCCTGGATAACTCCGGCAAACCGATTGCATGGCTCCAGCGCACCGTGTTTCCTCCCATCGGGTCTACCTTTGACGACAAAGAGACCTATGGCGGCGCAGGCGAATTATCACAGGGCTGGATCGATATCCCATTCGATATTGCCAACCTTCGCGCTGAAAACGGCCCCGCGCAAGCGCATCTGCGTATCGGTTGGCTTCGTTCCGTCGCGAATATCTATCACGCCTTCGGAATTCAGTCCTTTATTGATGAGCTGGCGCATACCGCCGGGCAAGATCCGGTCGAATACTGGCTGGCTGCTTTGGGCGCGCCCCGAAAGATCGACTTCGCCGGCCAGCACGCAAAATATACGAACTACGGGAAACCGATGAACGCTTATCCGCTGGATACGGGCCGGTTGCGGCGTGTTGCGGAAGTTGCCGCCGAGCAATCCGGCTGGGCAAATAAAAAGTCCAGACCGGGACATGCCTGGGGATTCGCGGCTCATCGAAGTTTCTTGACGTATGTGGCGGCGGTGGTTGAAGTTGAAGTAGACAAACAAGGAAAGCTGCGCATCCCGCGAGTAGATATCGCGGTCGATTGCGGCAGCGCAATCAACCCGGACCGGGTGAAATCGCAGTTCGAGGGCGCGGCTGTGTTCGGAACCAGCGTCGCGCTGCTTGGTGAAATCACGACAGCCGATGGGCGTGTTCAGCAAGGCAACTTCGATACCTATCCGGTGGCCCGCATCAACGAAGCGCCCTACGAAACGCATGTTCACATCGTGGACGGCGGCGGGCTTCCAACCGGCGCAGGTGAGCCTGGTGTGCCCCCGACGGCTCCCGCAATTTGTAATGCAGTGTTCGCAGCAACCGGCAAACGAGTTCGCGAACTGCCGCTTAGAAAGCAAAAGCTCGTTTAAGACCTCTATGTGAGTGATGGTGCTTGACGATGGGACGCCTGAAGACGATGTCGTTGCGCCCGAGTTAACCGAAAAACAGCAGCAGGAAGCGGAAGAGCGCGCCCCGATCAGCGCCCTGGTTGTGCACGAGGCCGTGCGCCACGATGGGGAGGAAGAACTGATCCGGCCGGTCTCGGCGCTGGCGTGGTCGGGCTTGGCAGCGGGTCTATCGATGGGCTTTTCGCTGGTCGCGATGGCGCTTTTTCACGCCTATCTTCCGGACGCGCCGTGGCGGCCGTTGATCGCCAGACTCGGTTATCCGCTCGGCTTTCTCATCGTTATTATCGGACGGCAGCAGCTCTTCACTGAAAACACATTGACCGCCATT
>DATIMA010000188.1:0-21136 GCA_035475915.1 Bryobacteraceae bacterium | reverse complement strand
TTCCTGAACTGAATTTCCGCAACGGGCCGCAACCCTGCAAGCGCCATGCCGACCGCGTTCCCGATGATGCCCTCTTCCGACAGACTGGTATCGAATACGCGATCCGGGCCGAACTCTTTCTGCAGTCCCAAGGTGGCCGCGTGAACCCCGCCTTTCGGGCCGACATCTTCGCCGAATATCAGCAGCTTCGGATTCATCTTCAGCTCGTGCTGCAGCGTGCGGCGAATGGCGTCCAGCATATTGATGCGGGCCGGTTCGGGCGTGAACGGTCCCTCTTCGCCGTGGCACTCAGCGAAGATGTAGCGCAGCGCTTGCGAGGAATCGGGGTGGGGACGGGCTTGCGCGCCCTCCAGGGCAGCCTGCACTTCCTCGTTCGCGGCCTCTTGCATCTGCTCCCATTCGCTTTTGGAGGAGAAGACCGGTACCAGATATCGCTGCAGGCCGATCAACGGATCTCTTGCACGCTCCGCCGCGACCAGTTCCGCGGGCTTGTATGCCTGGGTATCTTGGCCTGAATGGCCGCTCAGACGCGGAACGGTCAACCGCAGCAGCGCCGGTCCTTGGCCGGATCGAACCAGAGTCACCGCTTCATACACTGCACGCGCGGTGTCCGCCGGATCGCAGCCGTCTGCCTCAAGAACGCGCAAGTTGCCGAACGACCGCAAATTGGCCGCGACATTGCCTCCAGGCATCTGGGCGGCCGCGGGAACAGAGATGCTGTACCCGTTGTCCTCAATGAAGAACAGCATCGGCAGGCGCTGGGTGGTTGCGGTATTCAGCGCGGACCAGAAGCCGTTCGTCGCGACTGACCCATCGCCGCCCAGCACGACAGCCATCGAATGCCGATATTCGGCATCGCCGAGCGTGTCGCGGTAGTACGTAATCGCGCGCGCCCAGCCCGCCGTTGGAGTGTATTGGGTCCCCACGCCGCCCGCCATGGGAAGAACCGTGGCTCTATCTTTTCGAGGCAGGTTGAAAACCACCCCGATATCGCGACCCTCGGTGATGCCGCCGGCCCGTGCCATCCCGCTCGCCAGGGCATCTTCCGCGCTCAGCCCCAGTGTGAGCAGCAGCGGCCGCGAACGATAGTATGCGCCGACACCGTCGTGCGAATTGGTGAGCAGACACCCGAGCAGAATCTGGCCCAACTCATGTCCGCGCGCGGAGAATTGATAGAGGATCTTGCGCTCGGGAAACAGTTTGCTTTCTTCAAGCTGATCGAGCGCCCTCGAAAGAAGGAACACCCTCGCAACTCGGGCCCAATCGAAGCGGGGATCGAGTTGCTGAACGGCGGCACGTTCCTGCGCAGAAGCTGGAGAACTCATACGCGCGAACCAACGAGTAAGTTTAGGCAGTCTTTTCGATTATGACGCTGACATAAACCGGCCACAGCCAGTCCTTATATTCCGGCATGCGCCCGTGGGTGGCGTCCGCATACAGCGAGTCGATCTTTTGCGTAATCGGCCCGATTTCCCCTTTCCCAACCGGCCGGTGATCGATCTGCACAATGGGCGCAACTTCGGCGGCGGTGCCGGTAAAGAAAACTTCATCGCAGATGTAGAGTTCGCTGCGGCCGATGGAACGCTCGACTACATCCAGATGCAGTTCCTTGCGGGCCAGTTCCATGACAGTTGCGCGCGTAATGCCTTCGAGGATGTTGTCGGTCACCGGTGGCGTAATCAGGTTTTGGTTCCGAACCATAAAGAGGTTGCAGGTTGCGCCTTCGGCAACATGCCCGGATTCGGTCAGGAAGATAGCCTCATCGTGGCCATTGCGGTGCGCTTCATCGGTTGCAAGCACGCTGTTGACGTAAGCGCCGCAGATCTTCGCGCGCCCGGGAATGGCGTTGTCTTCTACGCGCCTCCAGGAAACAACGCCTGCTGTCAAACCGCGCTTCTCGCTGAAATAGTGTCCGAACGGCAGCACGATAATGGCATACGCGTCGTTATCGTCCGCGTGAACGCCAATGCGTTCGGACGATTTATAGGCAATCGGCCGGGCATACACGTCAGAATGAAAGCCGTTCTTGCGGCACAGTTCCGCCGTGATATCGCACAGTTCCGCTGGCGAGGCGGGGACGTGGATGCGAAGAATGCCGCAGTTCCGCTTCCAGCGTTCGTAGTGTTCGAGCACGCGGACCAGAAACAATTCCTGCTGTTTGTCTTCGTAATAGCCGCGGATTCCCTCGAACACGCCTGTTCCGTAGTGAAGGGCGTGCGTGAGGATATTGACGTTCGCCTCCGCCAGGCGAACAAACCGGTTCTGGAACCAAACGATGATGTTCGGATCGGGGATCGTTGAAGCTCGTGCCATTCCTGCCTCCAATTTGATTGTAGTCTTCTTAGCACCACCATACAGTGGTGCTGACAGGAACAAAGGATACCCCTGCATTTCTGTGATATATGTTCACAGGAACAAATGATCCGCTCAAGGCTCCACGTTCTGCTGACGTTTCTGGCTGCATCGCTAACGGCCCTCGCTCAGGACACGCACTACCCACCGAAGAACCAACTGATTCCCGGCCCGGATTGCCTGGCGCTTCAGGGTTTGTCGCACGGAGGATATACGCCCTGCACTCCGGCCGCGCACGAAGCCTGGCTCGAAGACGTAACGCACTGGCGGTTTGAGCGGAAGATCCGCACCGGCTACAACGGCTGGCGGTATGCGCAACCCGCGCTCCAGTGGATTCAAAGCAGCTTCATCCAGCCGCAAATGATGGTTCAGGATCGCTACTTTTACGATCCCGCCGCTGGCAAGTACACGGTCGACCGTTACCTGGATGATCTGCAAAAGCGCTATGGAGGAATCGATGCGGTCCTGATCTGGCCCACCTACCCGAATATGGGAATCGATAACCGCAACCAGCAGGACATGATTCGCTCCATGCCGGGCGGCATCGCGGGAGTCAAACAGATGATTGCGGACTTTCATCGCCGCGGTGTCCGGGTTCTGTTTCCGATGATGATGTGGGATCAGGGGACGCGTGATCCCGGCCAGCCGTGGCCGCAGGCGATCGCCGGGCTAATGAAGGAGATTGGCGCTGATGGAATCAACGGCGATACGCAGGATGGCGTGCCGCTGGCGTTCTCGGAAGCCGCGGAGAAGATCGGACATCCGCTCGCTTTCGAGCCCGAAGGCAGCCCGTCCGACGAAGCGCTGGCCTGGAACGAGATGACCTGGGGTCAATACGGCGGGCAGTTCCATTTTGTCCCCGGCGTGGACCGCTTCCGCTGGCTCGAGCCGCGCCACATGGTCAACATTTCCGATCGCTGGAACCGGAGCAAAACGGATGACCTGCAATACGCCTTCTTCAACGGCGAAGGGTGGGAGAGCTGGGAGAACATCTGGGGGATCTGGAACGGCATCACGCCGCGCGATGGCGAGGCGACCCGCCGTATGGCAACCCTGGAGCGCGCTGCAGCCCGCTTCCTTATTAGTAAGGACTGGGAGCCTTTCTATCCGATGCGCCGGTACGGGATCTACGCGAGCCGCTGGCCCCTTGGAGACGAGACGCTTTGGACTATCGTCAATCGAAATGAATATGACATCGATGGCCCGCAGATATCGATCCCTTCCGGAACCGGCTTTCGGTATTTCGACCTCTATCACGGGGTGGAATTGAAGCCGGAGCTTGATGGCAATGCTGCTGTGCTGTCGTTTTCGCTCGAAGCGCATGGCTTCGGCGCGATCCTGGCAACGCATGGGACCCCAGACGCAGAGATACAGAAGCTGATGACATCGATGCGGACAATGACTGCTTCGCCGTTGTCCAGTTACTCGAACGAGTGGAGGACGTTGCCGCAGAAGCTTGTTGAGATTGAGTCGAGTAAATCCGCACAATCCACTCCGCAAGGCATGGTCCGGATTCCGGGCGGAGACTACGTTTTCAAAGTGGAAGGAATTGAAATCGAGGGTTTCGACGATATCGGCGTCGATGTTCAATATCCGTGGGAAGACATGCCGCGCCGTTTTCACGAGCACCGGATGCAGCTCAAACCGTTCTTTATGGACAAGTATCCGGTTACGAATGTTGATTTCAAAAAATTCCTGGATGCGACCCACTACCATCCCACCGATGATCTGAACTTCTTGCGCGATTGGAACGGCGGGATCTATCCGGATGGATGGGCCAACAAGCCGGTTACCTGGGTATCGCTTGAGGACGCGCGTGCTTACGCTCATTGGGCGGGCAAGCGGCTTCCACGCGAGTGGGAATGGCAGTTTGCCGCGCAGGGTGCGGATGGCCGTTTGTATCCCTGGGGCAACGAATGGAAAGACGCCGCGGTTCCGGCGCCCGATCGCGGACGAAGTTTGCGCGGACCCGATGCCGTGGATGCTCATCCTGGAGGCGCAAGTCCGTTCGGGGTTATGGACATGGTGGGAAACGTGTGGCAGTGGACCGACGAGTATGTGGATGAACACACCCGCGCTGCGATTCTTCGCGGCGGAAGTTACTATCAGCCGCAAGGCTCGATCTGGTATTTCCCGCAAGCCTACCGGAACGATCAGCACGGTAAGCTACTGCTGATGGCCCCGAGTTATGACCGCGCCGGAACGCTCGGATTCCGCTGTGTTGTGGATGGCGGTTGAGCAGCGGCGCTCGCTCATCGCCTGGGACGGTATACTCAACAGACTCGCGGAGGCGAAAGCAAGCATGGGTGGAGTTATTCGGATCGTGATGTCCCTGCTCACGATAGGATGCTGTGCCGCCGTCGCAGAAACGCCGTTAGCAATCTTCCCCATCAATGAAGAATCGATGGCGCAGATGCGCAAACAGCATCCGCTCGCCTCGGCCGAGGTAAACGATCCCGTCTACAAACGGGAGCAGCGATATCAAGGTTTCTGGCTGCGCGACATACTCAAAGATTTAGCGCGCGGAGGCCGTCCGGAAGGCGACGTGTACGTGCGTTTCCGCTGTAAGGACGGGTATCTTCCAATCATGCCCTTGCCTCGCGCGCTGGCAGCCAAGGGCTTGGTCGCCATCCGTGACGCCAATGCTCCCCAAGGTGAAGACTGGCAGGCTTTGCCCGGGAACGAGAGCTCGTCAACTCCGGCGCCCAGCTACTTAGTTTGGCTCTCGCCTCCAGGCGACCCCGATGAATATCCATGGCCTTATCGCATGGTTGCTATCGAATTGGTTTCTTCATCCGACGCATTAGCTGGCCTGGATGGCAATGGCTCGAAGCCCGGGCGTGAGCTGTTCATCACACACTGTCTGAAATGCCACCGCATCAATGGCGTCGGGGGGACATACGGGCCGGAACTGAATTCGCCTTGCAGCGTAACGGAATACTGGAATCCGCGCTTACTGAGCCGATTCATTGCGAACGCTGGCAGTATTCGAACTGGAACAAAGATGCCCAGCTTCGATTCGTTGCGTGAGAAAGATGTCCAGGCGATCGTGGACTATCTCCAGTCCATGGCTGGCCACAAGAAGCCTGGCGCCGCTTGTCCATAAATGCGTTGGGGAGTGCTCCGCCAACTCACGCAGAAAACTTAAGAGGCGCGCCGCCGCCCAAAAGCAACGCGCCTCTACCCAGCACCGGAGCCCCCCAGTGCCGGGCCACGTTCGCCGTACTTCGCCGCCGCGGCGCGCGTGCTGCTCATTTATTAATTCCTTCCGGGTATATTGTTTCGCACCAGGTTGTAAGCGGCGGCCGCGAAGGTAAAGACCCAGCCGACTTTGAAGATGCCGCGATGTCGGACCTTTCTCATGAGCGCAATGGTTTTCAGCGATCCGAAGCTCTCTTCAATGCGCTTGCGCTTGAGTTGGCTGATCCGATAACCGGCGTGTCGGGCCGTTCGCGCATCAATGGCACTGCCGCCTGGCCGATTGTGATTTTGCGCCACACGGGGCGTGGCATTCAGATTGCGGCACTCGGCCACGAACTCTTTGGTGTCATACCCCTTATCGCCGGCCACCGTGATTCGTTTGCTGCCGGGAATCTGCTCCAGCATTACCAACGCTGCATCGCGTTCTGCCGTTCCATTGGCTTCGAACAGTTCCGCGTCGATAATCAAGCCATTGCGATTCTCTACCAGCAGGTTCCCCTGAAAACTCAGCTTTGCTTCTTTTCCGTTCCCTTTGCGCGCGAGTCTCGCATCGGCATCCGTGGTGGACTCATGCGTCTGATTGGAGCGCTTCTCCCCATGAAAGTTCGCCATCGGATTGCCGGGATCGTCCGGCGGAGTAGTTTTGCTCTGATCCTTTGGCTGAAAACTCTTCAGACTGGCCCAAGCTTCGATGAGCGTTCCGTCTACCGCGAAGTGCTCATCGGAAGCCCACCCCTTCTCGTACACTTGCTTTACCGTTTGCGAGAGAAACTCCCTCGCTACGCTCGCATCCAGCAGGCGTTCCCGATTCTTTGTAAAAGTGGTTGCGTCCCATACCGGTTCGTCCAGGTTCATTGCAACAAACCAGCGAAACAACACGTTGTAATCGATCTATTCCATCAGTAACCGCTCGCTGCGGATCGAGTACAACATCTGAATCAGCAGTGCGCGCAACAACTTCTCGGGCGGAATCGAGGGCCGACCCGTTACCGAATACATCGCACCGAATAGAGGCGACAACTCCGCCAGAACTTCATCCACAAGTCTTCGAATGGCTCGCAGCGGGTGATCTGGCCGTACGCGTTCTTCCGGCGACAGATAGCTGAACATTCCGCCTTGTTGATGATCCACGCCTCGCATCTCAAATACAGACGTCCAAAACATTCATTAGGTAACTTGTTTCAGGTGTTTTTCAGCAGCCTGGGTAATGTTCCGTCGTCTGGATAGAGACTTGACCGAGTAGGAATTGGATCAGGTCCAGCTCGCCCCCCGTAGATGACACACACGCGCACATATCCGCTGCAGATCATGGCACCAGCTTATCGATTCCGGCAGCCTCGGCTGCTCTCTTGACGATCTCCCAAACCAACTTCGGCGCCATACCGTGGCCCCAGATCTGTCCTGACTCGTCGATCGCTCTGAACAGGCAGTCCTCCTCGATTCCACTTGCGCCAGTCCAGCGATCAATCGCCTCCTTGACCCAGAGTGGAATCGGAACCGTCCGGATGTGCCCGGGCTTTCCATGAAGGTCGGCAATCACCCAATGCTCTTCTCGAAGTTGAACGGATCCGGCCTTAAGGGCGAGGAGTTCACCGCGCCTCAATCCACAACCAATTAGAAGAGCAAGCATGGCATAGTTGCGCTTACTCCTCAGACTATCGCCCTGGGAATTCAGCAGGAGCGAGCGGCCCTGGTCGGCGGTGAACCAGTTGCCCAATCGCACGCCGATCCGGCGCACGCCTTTGACTCGGCGGATGCCGGCGGCAAGCTCTGGACTGAGCAAGCCGGAATCAGCGGCTTCGTGCCCTACGCACCGGACCGCGCGGCCAAGCGGAGGTTGATCGTCGGTGGAGCGAGTTTGTCGTTACTCCAACTGGATTCGGTAACGAAGAACAACGATGCGATTGAAGGCAAGTCGCGGTTCCGAGCAGTACGAGTCGACGGGATTCGTCAGTCGCATGATCATACGTTCGCTGACTGCTCTTCGAAGTCAGGCTGTTCAGTACGGCAGACTTGGTCTGTTCGAGATCGGGTAGGGCAAGAGATCGCTTCGGTGATCTCCTCTTCCTCCGGTGCTTGGGCATTCTGGGCGGCTTCCTGCGCCGCCTTCAGTCAGAATGCCCGCAACTCAATACCTCGCCGTCAGGGCGGATCTATCCCTGACCTCTGTTCTTGTCCCGCCGGAAATTCTCACTGCGCCTCTCGAAGCTGCATTGAGCGAGCCGAGTGCGCCAAGGTTCTTCAGTCCATAGCCGAGTGAGGATAGAGCCGCCACGTACACCCTCGTCGGTCGTTGCCGTGTACCTTGCGGGCCAGTCAGTTTCCGACAACCCACTTCAAAGCCAGGTGAGCAAAACACCGGCAACCTAGTCCATTACCGGCAAGCCCGTGTCGTCGCGGCGAGAATTCGTTCAAAAGGCCACGTCAGTTCACCGACAGTCCGATACCAAACCTTGTGTTCATCCCGCCCGCACTCTGCTGTTTGCTCGCAGAAATCGTGAATCGTCAGGATTACATATATAATCCGATGTGGAAACCGATATGCGTTACGAACCGGAACACAAGAAGCAAACCCGCGATCGAATCGTGCGGAACGCCGCTCGCAAGGTTCGCGATGAGGGGCTCAGCGGTCCTGGGGTCGCGAGCGTGATGAAAGCATCGGGCCTGACTGTAGGCGGCTTTTACAAGCACTTTCGGAGCAAAGACGAGCTCCTAGCCGAGGCCGTCGCGCAGGGATTCGCGGAATTTAGCGAAAAGGTCTTTGCGTCGTTGCAAAACGTGCCACCAGGGGACCGGTGGAAAGAGGTCGTTCGGTGGTACCTCTCACCCGAGCACTGTAATCATCCCGACGTGGGCTGCCCGGTGGTAACCTTGGCGTCTGAGATTGCCCGCGCCAAATTGAATGTTAGAAAACGAATGGCCGGCGTGATGAAAGAGCTTACGGCTAGATGGGCCGAGTTCATGCCGGGAGCGACTGCCAGAGAGCGGGAGCGCAATTTCTTCATTACTTTCGGTGCGATGGCGGGCGCGGTGGCGACGGCGCGTCTTTTTACCGACCCAGCGGATAGGGAGAGAGTGTTGGCCAGCGCCCGAGAGCATCTCTTGACCAGTTTCTGAAATTTTTTTGCGACGGTGGGATTATGAATATAATCTTATGGGCCAAAGGAAAGGAAAGGAATCTTATGAATCTCAAAGGCCGCACCATTCTTATCACCGGAGGCTCCGCCGGTATCGGCTTGGCTTTCGCGCTCAAGTTCGTCGAACTCGGGAACGAGGTCATCGTGACTGGGCGACGCCAGGCAGCGCTCGACGAGGTGAAGGCGAAACACCCAAAGCTCCACACCATCCGGAGCGACGTCGCCGATCCCGCGCAAATCGCCGCGCTCGCGGCACGCGTGAAGGCAGATTTTCCAAAGCTCGACGTGCTGATGAACAACGCGGGCATCATGCTGCAGAAGAACCTCAAAGCCCCAGCGGCCGACCTCGCTGGGCTGATGGCGGAGATGAACATCAATGTGGGCGGTGTAATCGGCACGACCTCCGCGTTCATCGACATCCTCACGGCCAACAGGGGTACCCTGATCGATGTCTCCTCCGCGCTCGCCTTCGTGCCGCTACCGTCCGCGCCCATCTATAGCGCTAGCAAAGCCGCGATTCACTCCTACACGCAGTCATTGCGGTTCCAATTGCAGGACGCTGGCGTAGAGGTTATTGAGCTTATGCCACCCGCCGTGAAGACTGACCTCACGGCAGATCTTCCGGAGGGCAGCCTCAAGTTAATAACGACAGATGAATTGGTGAAGCAATCCTTTGCGGCCCTCAAAGCGGGCACCCTGGAGATCCGGCCCGGGCAGGCCAAACAACTCGCATTCCTGCGCCGCCTTGCTCCCGATTTCATCAACGGGCTACTCTGGAAAGCTTCCAAGAAGCTGGTGCCAGTTGACGCGGCGTAATTTCAGACCGCGGCGTCTTTGGGTCAGAGCGTGCGGCTTGGCCTACGCGCTGACCACAGTATTGCTGACCGGCTGCGTCGTTGGCCCGAAATACAGGCAGCCAATAATCAATGTTCAACCGTTCCACAACGCGCCCGCCATTCAAGCGCGGAAGACGATTGCGGGGCCAGCAGCTCTTGACAGATGGTGGACCGGATTTCAAGATCCGGAGCTTACGAAGATCATCGAGCGAGCAGTTGAGCAGAATCTGGATCTCGCAGCCTCGCTTGGCCGTGTTGAGCAAGCCCGCGCCGCGGCGAAGGAGGCAGGCGCGAGATTAAAGCCGTCCGGCTCCATAATCGCCCAATCGACCTCTTCGCCAATCTCTCGAAAGCCCGGTGGGGCGTATTGCGAGTGCGTTTCCTCGGTTTGATCGAAATCAGAGCTATCTCGACCTGGGAGTTTCGGCAACTTGGGAAGTCGATCTGTTTGGTGGTGTGAGACGTGGGGCCGAAGCCGCAACAGAAGAGGTGCAGGCAGCGGAAGCGGGACGTATGGGCACTCGCATTTCTGTGGCTGCGGAAGCCGCCGATGCGTACCTACAAATTCGCGGCGCCCAACTACGGCTCGCGTTTGCGAAAGAGCAGATCGCAATCGACTACCGCCTGCTGCAGCTTGTTTCACAGCGAAGAACCGCCAGGTTTGCCTCCGACCAAGAGCTGGCTCAAGGTGAAGCGTTATTAGCGCAGGCAAAGGCTTCCGTGCCCCAGATTCAGATCACGTTGGAGGCTCAACTTAACCGGCTCGATGTCCTCATGGGCGCTCAACCCGGTACGTACGCCTCGGAGTTGAAAACAGTTTCGGATATTCCGGCCATTCCTGCCATTCCGATTTTTGCCGAAACTTCGGAACTCATGCGGAGAAGACCTGACATTATCGCAGCCGAGCGCCGGGTCGCAGCTTCAAACGCTCGCATCGGCCAGGCGCTTGCCGAGTATTATCCGAAGCTTTCGTTATCCGCACTGCTCGGCAACGAAGCAACCAATGCGGCGGATCTCTTCCGCGAGAAGACCTTTCAGCCGGGCGCCATCGCGGGTTTGCGTTGGCGACTGTTTGATTTCGGCCGTGTCGAGGCGGAAGTGAAGCAAGCGAGAGGCGCTAATGCCGAAGCTCTTGCCGGTTACCGGAGCTCGGTGCTACACGCGGCGGACGATGTCGAAGACTCATTGTATGCGCTCACCCAGTTCGAGGCTCGGCAAGTTAACCAGGACTGGGGGGAACGCGCGCTGGCATCCTGATGCGCAATACGCTGATCCTCATCGGTCAAATTAAAAGCAATCAGGAGGAAGGACTTGACACTTATCACGCTGTGGTCGAGGCAACTGTGCAGCGATCACGTCCGGTGATCCTTACAGCTCTTGCAGCCGTACTGGCCTTCATTCCTCTGACCTACTCCGTTTTCTGGGGCTCGATGGCATACACACTGATTGGGGGGACTGCCGTGGGTACCGTGCTGACCCTTCTCTTCCTGCCCGCGCTCTATTCAATCTGGTTAGGCAATTCACGTGATTATGATGCCGAGGCCACGCGGAAGGGGGCTGGCAGCCGCCGTCAAGGGCGAAGCGCCTGAGAAACTTCCGCATTTGATTGATCTTTACCGGCGGCGTGGTGCGAACGTAACCCACTCCGATATCCATCGCCATGAACCGCTCGCTGAACCCGCTCGATTGATCTCGCTATTTTCTGCTTCGCGCTCACAACCGGACAGGTGCCGAAATATTTACCGGCGCTCCATCTTATCGCCGAAATACCGAAATACCGGCATATCACCGAGTGAAGCGCCGGCGCGCCTTGGCGGCTGATTGCGGCCGTCAATGGACAACCCGGCATTTCAGCAACTGGCCGCTGTGATCTGTGGAACGTTATGCCTTCGGCCACTCGCATCCATTCTGCGGCGGTATCTTGGGGAAAACCCAATGAGAACCGGATATTATTGGAATCGGCTTCTGTTACGGGCCTTGCTCCACCTGCTCGACAATGTACGGATGTCCTTCTGGTAACGCCTGCAGGTGCTCATGCCACCACGCGTCCGTTTCCATCAGCAGCACGAGATCGGGGTTGGTTCTGTCCACCAGCGGTAGCAGATCATCTACTCGGCGATTACCGACGTGGACGTTTGCGGACAGCACACGCAAGTGGTTGCCGGGCGAACAACGGCTGTGTTCCGCAGTATTCACCGGTGCTCCTGTCGTGAACGGGAACAACTTTGCGACATTGAACGCGAAACCGGCAAGCGCGGCCAAGACAAATACCCGAATCGAGAGTTCTAATCGATGAGTTCGGAGCGCAAACCCGGCGTGCCGGTCAGGGCAAAGCTGCGCCGCTTCTCTCCGGTGTTGATGTGCTTCGGAATCACCGCTATCGTAGCCATGGTGTTCTTGCATTCCGTAGATTTGAAGCCGACGGTGGGAGAAAACTTCTTTTTCGCAAAGAACGACCCTCAAGTTCGCTCCGACAACGAGATCTCCAGAACTTTCCCAGGACAAATGAACGAGATCGACTTGACTGTCAGCGGGGATATCGCATCATGGGCGTATGCGGATCGCATCCACGCATTATCGATCGAACTGGCAGAGGTCCCCGGAGTCAACGCTGTCATATCAATAAACCCCGGGCCGAACGGCCACGGGCCAAAAGACATCAAAGACGCACTGAAAAGCCCCCTCTGGACGAACATTCTCATTGGCAAGCATCACCGCTCCACAGATGTCATTGCGGCGGTAAAAGACGACATCGGGGGGAAAACGATCGACGGCGTGCGGGCTCTTAAGAAGAAGTTCGACCGGCCCGGTTTCGAAGTCACGATCTCGGGCCTGCCCTATGTCACCGAAATGATTTCGCGGACAATGGCGAGGGACCTGCGAACTTTCAGCCTGGCTGCGGCCGGCGTGTTTGGCGTGGTATTGTTCGTCCTCTTTCGCTCGCCGTGGATCCTGCTGGGCGCATTCGTCGCATGTGCGAATTCGAGCGCTGCGACACTCATCATTAATCAACGTATTCATATTCCGATTGGGCCGGTTACGGCGAGCCTGTCGACGATGGTGTTCGTCATGACTCTCTCGCCCATGGTCTTTCTGACTTACAACTGGATCGGGATTCGACAGCAGAAACAGTTGGTCGGACACGCGGCTGTGTGGGCTGCTGTGAAGGAAACGGTTGTGCCGTCATTCTGGAGTGCGGTATGCATGTTGCTGGGTTTCATCAGCCTCATGCTCGTTTCCGCGACGTCCATGAAGCACCTGGGAACGGGTGGAGCGGTCGGCGCGACGATGGCATTCCTGGCCGCATACATCCTGTATCCCTGGTTCCTGGCTCTGGCCTCACCCCCAAAGACAAAGTTCGGCTGGACCAAAGCCATAGCATCGCGGCTGCATTCGTTCTTTTCCGAGCGCCACCGCGTGGTTGCGATCGCATTGGTGATCTTCGGGGCCGTTGGCGCCATCGGGATGCTGCGCCTGAATACGGACCCGCCATTGTTCTTCTATTTCAAGAAAGGAAGCGACATTCGACAAGGACTCGAGGCGGTTGATCGCTCCGGCGGAAGCAGCCCGCTGAAACTCGAAGTGGAAGACATTCACGGGGCCCGGCTCGATACCAACGAGGCCTACAAGCGGATGTGGGCGCTGAACGATGCGTTGGAGAAGGACCCCGCCGTGGGCAAGGCGATGTCGCTGCCGGTACTTGAGAGCGAAATCGACCGGCGCTGGTACTCGGACCTGTTATCCATAAAAGGATTTTTCCAAGGAGAATCCAAGAAACAGGAAGAGCTCGGCGAGCTGGAGAGCCCGAAACACGGCGACCCGGCGCGGCAGTTCATAACTCCGGATCACAAGAAGGCACTCTTTCTTTTGCGCATGCGGGAGACTGTGCGGACCGCGTCGCGCGAACAGGTCATCCGCCGGCTGGAGCGCACGGTTCATCGCGAGGGCTTTCGCACGCTTCTTGTCGGTGGCGAGTACAGCTTATTGGGTGACATGGGCCGGCTGATCAAATCCAGCATCATTACCGGCTTGCTGATGCTGACCGGCATTTTCACGGCCATGGGTTTTGTCTTCTCCCGCTCATGGCGCACGGGCTTGGCCATGCTGGTAACCCTGGCCATCATCCCGGTCGTCGTGCGTGGATATATCGCTTACCTCGGCATGCCACTGGGTTTCATTACCGCTACAGCCGCCAATCTCGATCTGGGCATGGGAGTGGACGCCATGATCTATCTCACGATGTTCGCCAAGCGTGAGCGTAAGAACCTCAGCTCCTGGGAACCATGGTCGAACGCCTGCTCGCATCTGTGGCGGCCGATCGGAACGAATTTCCTGGTGATCTGTTGCGGGTTCGGGATCTTTCTGCTTTCGAATTTCCCCCCTACCCTGCGCTTTGGGGTGTTTGTCATCTTCGGCTCCGCAACCGCCGCCAGCGCTGCGCTGTTCTTGTTCCCGTGGCTGGCGAGCGTTTCTCGTCATAAAAAATCGGCGCATGTGGATCGCATGGTGAGATCCTGACGTTCCACAAGCTGCAAGATCGGGTAAACGGCATCAGTGTTTTAGTTCTAGTTTGTTCCCGACGAGCCGGCAGCCCGGACACAGTTTCCGACAACGCCCGTGATACCGGCATATCACCGAGTGAAGCGCCGGCGCGCCTTGGCAGCTGATTGCGGCCGTCAGCAGCCTCAGCCACCAATTCATCCTGCCTCCATAACTCGTGCAACCGCAACCGCAGCCGCTAGCCTGTTCATTTGCGCGTCGAATTCCCGGTTGTTGCCAAGCTGAAAGTGACAGATAACGGCGGATTATCTCCTGTGCTTTGGGCACCCTGTTGAGGGCAGAACGGGATAGGTCCGACTCGTCGCGAAGTGTAGATATCTCTTTGGAGTTTCACTTGGACGAGAAAGGCGCGTATCGGCTTGGCTGCCGCTATCGGAAATCCGCTGGATGGCGATCGAAGCGTTTGAAGAATCGGTCAATTCTTCCGGTAACAGACCTCTCCGCTCATCCCTGGACTGAGCAGGCACAATTGGTCGGTCCACGTTGCTCCACTGTCCCTACTTGCGAATTCGAGCCGGAAAAAGAACGTGCTTCTGCTGCCGTCGTCCCCGGTCAGAATGAGTTGATTTCCATCGAACGAGTATGAGCCATCTCCGAAAAAGGCCGTCGTCGTAACCGAATCGCGGGAAAATTGCCGCCGGGCAGCGGCCCCGGCGTAACGCCCGTCGGAGTGGAACTCGTATCTGTTCCCGACCATTCCTGTAGCCGCTATCCACGTGCCTGCCAGCTTTTGACGGATCAGGTCCTGCTGTTGCCCGGGTGCCGCGCCCTGAAACATCAGGCTGTAAAAGAATCCCGGCCACACGTCGCGAACCAGTTCTCCGAAACAGTTACTCACGATGAAGTCTTTCGATATTCCGTAAATCGTCGCGATCCGGTCCCCAGCCTTCGCGGTGAGAAGAATCGTCCCGATCCCCTTACCGTCGCCTTCCTGCCCGACTACTAACTTGTGGATCGTGAAGAACTCCCAGCCACCGGGCGATATTCCGGTCGCTAGTCTCGATGGCTGGCTCGGATACGAAGCGAGCGGGTCCGCCCTGAAGGTATTGCGGAATGTGCCGATCGCGATATCCGGCAACCGCGCCGAACCGGCCTCCTGCATCGGCAGAATTGTGATCTGGCATCGCTCTCCGTTTTGGTATACGGGCGATGTCAGGACGGTCTGGCCGCGCAATTCCTGTTTGCTCCATTGAGCAGGAGGTGTGAAGTTATAGCCGACAGCGGGATCACCCCTGACCGAACCAGTCGCCCCGATTGGCGTCCTCGTCTCCTCCGCAAGTGCCGCTGACGAATTTCCTCCGTGGCGGTTGTGCAATTTCAGACTGCGGAAAAACGAGTTAAGTTCACTAACGTACGAGTTGGGAGAAACCACTACCATTACGCTGAACACACTTCCGAATCCCGTCGCGGTGGAAAGTATGGTGCGCATCGCCGTACCCTGCATCACCGTATCCGCGGCCCCGATCACGATGGTCCAGCCGTCCTTCGTCTCAACGGAGCTCGGCGAGACCTGCTCCGCAACTCCGAAAGTGCCCCGGATTCGACTCGCCCACTCGCCCCCGAAGTTCTCCTGTGCGCCGGCCTGACTGGCCCGGCTCGGGAAGAAATAAATTTGGCAGAACTCCATCCGCCGGAGAACCGCCTTGCGCTGCTGCAGTATCAGAATGCCGTTTTGTTCCGTGCGGCTCCATCCGTGTGGCGCCACGAAGGTTGCAATATCGAAGCTTTCAGTCTGGCCCGCGACCGTCTGGACGAGTCCGAGCGCCGCTGCAAACAACAACACGCCTCGCATGTTTCACACCCCCAACGTGCTCTGACAGATTATTTCACAAAAACCGTTAATTTTTAGGACATTTGGGCTTAGTCTGGTGGAAACCGGTTTGCAGATAGAAGCCTGCAGGCTGCCTGCCAAAGGAGTCGGCGATGAACGTTACGTTTCGCACCAAAGCGCTTGCGCCCTGGACGCTGTTGTGTCTGATGCCAATAACGGTACGTGCGTCGTTTGGACAACAGAGCGATGATCCGCGGCAACTACAGCAAGAGGGCATCGCAAAGATCGATCATTGGGTGGACTATGTCCGCCGCACAGGTGACGCCAAAGGCACAGTCTCCGAGCTTACCGCCGCGCAGTTCAAGCTAAAGGAGAGCTTCGATATCTTCACGCAACGCCGGGACGCTGCCGGCGCAGCGCTGAGTGTGATCAAGATTGGCCACATCCAGCGGATGATGAACGAGTTTCGCCAGGCAGCGACGATGTACCAGGAAGCGCTTAAGCTGGCCAGTCGCGCTAACCGCGCCGATTACCAAACCACTGCGTTGTCGTATCTGGCATATACCGAGATGCAGCTTGGCGAAATTGATGCGGCCGAACAACATGCTCATGAGGCAGTGCGCCTCGGAGCCGGCTGCGGCAACAAGGACTTTTACTTCGAGGCCCTGGATACGGATGCCGAGATCGAAGTGAAACGCGGCAATCTTGCGGGGGCGAGCGACGATCTGGATCGTGCCCTTGCAATGAGCGTCGAAGTAGAGGAGAAAAAGCTATATATCGCCTACATGGACCGTGCCGACATCTATGAGCAGGTGGCCCGCAAGTGCGACAGCGACCGTACCTTCGATGTTTGCCTGCAGTCGGTCGAACTAGCGCGCGCTGACTATGAGAAGGGTCTGGCAATCACTCAGGAACTTGGCTACACGTATTTCACAAACATGTTCCGGGATTTCTTGAAGAACTTAGCCGTCCGCAAGGCGATGATCCTGTCCAAGCGGAAAAACGACGCAACAGTAATCAACGCAAATCTCTTCCATCCGAGACAGCCTAAGGACGTGCTGGTTACAGATTACTTCGGCTCCGGCCCAATGGATGCTTCCGCGATGGCCTTTGTCGAAAGCTCCTTCAAGGAACTGCACGATTGGCAGGGCCGAATGCAACAGCAGGGCCTCGCGGTGCTCGATCTTAATCCGTCGGACCTTTGCCTGGAGGGGCAGTACGAAGACATGAAAGGCAACACGGACGCTGCGCTCAACGCGTACGCCCGGGCAGATGACTTATTGGAAAAAGATCGCCGCAGGTTGGGAGACGAGCAGGCGCGCGGAGCCTACATGGAAGACAAGCTCTCCTGTTACTACCGGCCCGCACTGATACTGCTCGAGGCCAAACGCTACCCGGAGGCCTTTGCCCTGTTTGAGCGCGCTCGCTCACGCGCCATGGCTGACTTATTGGCCAGCCGTCCCTTGAGCTTGGGCAGCCAGCAGGAGCGCGCATTGTACTCGCAGTTAAGGAGCTTGGCGGCGAACATCGCCGCGCAACAGGAAAAGCTCTTCAATCTCACCGGCAGCCAGGGCCGTGACCAGAGCGCAAAAAGAATTGTCGAGCTGCAACGCAGCATTACGGCGTTGCAGCAGCAGTATGGGGAACTGGAAGCCCGCATCGCCAGAGAGGCTCCCAAGCTCAACGAGCTAACATCCGCGCGGCCGGTCACTCTGGCCGGCGTTCAGCGAGCCGCCGCGGAAGGAAACTACGAGGTCCTCTACTACGTTGTGATGGAGCACGCCCTGATTCTCTGGCGCATCAGTGGCGACGCGGTAGAAGTGAAGGACGTTTTCCTGCCGCATGTCGAGCTCATCAAGAAGGCGGCTGCCCTGCGAACGAGTCTGGTCGCGCGACGTGACACGCCGGACGCTCGCTTCGACGAAGACACGTCGCGCCAGTTCTTTCTTTTTCTCATCCAGCCGATGCGCGCTTCTCTCAAGGGCCATCACCTGGTACTCGTGCCGCACGAAGAGTTGAACTCAATTCCGTTCCAGGCCCTGCAGGACCCGGCAACAGGCAAATACCTGGGTGAGACCTTCGCTATCTCGTATGCGCCCAGTGCTACCGTACTGTTAACTCTAGGCAAACAGTCCACCCTCAAGAATGGCCTGTTGCTGGCGGTAGCCGATCGGAACATCCATGAGGCCGGTGGCGAAGTGAACGCTATCGGCAAGCTGTATCCGGGGCGCAGCAAAGTAGTTGCTGAGGAGGTAGCGAGCACTGCCGAGATCAAGAGCTGGGTTGGCGACTACAACGTAGTGCATCTTTCGGTGCATGGCAAGTTCGACAGCGCTGATCCTTTGCTGTCTTACCTGCAATTCAAGGATGCTCCCCCCGATCGCGGAAGACTTACTGCCGCGGAGATGTTCGGCCTGCGTCTGCAGAAAAACGCTCTGGTGGTCCTGAGCGCTTGCGAGACCGGACGCGTAGAGGCCACGCACTCGAACGAAGTACTGGGGATGGTCCGCTCGCTGCTCTACGCCGGTGCTGGCCGGCTGGTGCTTTCCTCCTGGGAGGTGAATGCGGGTTCCACTCGATCATGGATGGAGACTTTCTATCAAGAAGCCCGGAGCAGCTCTCCGGCGGAAGCAGCCCGGCGGGCGCTGGTTGCCGTTAAAGCGCATCCGGAGTATAGTCATCCTTTCTTCTGGGCCCCGTTTGTCATGACCGGACAATAGAATGCCCGAATCCTGGAATAACTTTACGGAGAAGTTGGGCAGTGTGGCCGGGAAATGGACGGTTTACGCTGCGTTCGGTTCCTTCCTGCTCTATCTGTTTGGCTACCTGACTCTGCGCTTTCAGCTCGCCACTTACGGCGTGGCCACCAACCTGGATCTCTTCGATGAGAAATATCTCTTCGCCGGATGCCGCTTTCTGGTGTATCTGGTGTCGGCGGCGCCAAACATCCTGATCATCCTTTTGATCCTGGCGGCAATCGGGTACCTGCCGTACAAGCTGGCGCCGGCCTCGCTTAAGGATGGTGTAAAGCGCCGCGTATCGCAGTGGTGCGCCGCGCCGCCGCACCTTCCACTACTGGGCGTGGTACTTGCGGTGGCCATGATCCAGTTCGTGCTGCGCAGGGCCTTTGCCTTTGGCAATTTACTACTCCGCAAGGAATTGCCGGACGAATGGCTCAGCGCGATACTGCTGGCTAGCGACGGTAACGTTTCGCTCTACTTCACAGGACTGGTGGCGGGCACGCTACTCAGCGGCTGCATTCTTGTCTATGTGCTACGCCACGAAACTCCAAGCACCGCTGCTTCTCGCTTCTGGCTAGGCGTATTGGGGTTTCTGTTTGCAGTAGAGTTTCTGCTGCTGCCGGTCAACTATGGGGTGCTAATCTCGACGCAGCAACTCCCGCGTGTGGCAGGAATCAGCGGTGAGCCGGTGACACCAGGAAAAACCACGTGGATGCTGTGGGACAGCAAGGAAGCGGCCGTCTATTTCGTTCGCGATGCTGCTGAGCTGCGCATGCTTGTCACTGTACCGAAAAAGGACGCGCCGCTCAGGATTGTCGCCAACGATGATATCTTTTGCATACTGTTTGGCGGGAATGGCGCCCAGTTCCGCCCGTGCCCCAGGTAGAACAACATGATGAACCGGCTGATCGCTTGCGTGCTTTGGCTGACTTTGTTCCTGAGCATCTCCATCGGACAATCGCAGAAAAATGCGCCACCCAGGCAACAGAAGCAAAGCTCCTTCACCGAAAGACTGCTGAAGTTCCTCGGCATCTCTGATAGTCCCGGCACCCTGAAAAGTCCAAGCGATGAAGTCGTCAGCGGAGAGCTTTGGCTGGCCGATCTGAATTCCCAAACCACGCATGCAGTGACCTCCGGCGACGGGTATCAATCTCCCATTTTTCTGACGGGCGCGAACGAGGTCCTTTCCTTGCGCCGCGGCGACGTGGTGCGGATCCCCGCGACCGGCGGCGAAGGCAGGAGACTGTACTCCAGGAACGCCATCCTGAAGCTGGTGGCCGCGAATTCTGCAGATTCCGGCACCGTGCTTGTCCTGCTGCGGGCGGAAGCCGAAGGCCGCCCAGGCGTGGGGCTCTTAACAATCAGCACCGGAGCGATCACGCCGGTGCCTTACGACGCCAACTCAAGCCACGATCTTCAGATGATCGAAGATCTCGCGGGCTGGTCGCGCACTTACGCGGATAAGCGCATCTATGTGAAGCGGCAAAGCAAACCGGCGCTTTCGGGCACAGTGGAGTGGAGCGATGTCTTTCTACAGGCGGGCAATCAGCCGGCCGCGAATATCAGCCGGTGCGCCGGTGTCAATTGCGGCCAGCCATCGCTCTCCGCTGACGGACATTCGCTAGTGTTTATCAGATCCACGGCGGAATGAATGGAGGACGGATCAGACGCGTTTACCCTGTGTCATTCGCCGCGGCATCAGTGTAACAGCTAACCGACAAGTCCGCCTCGGTCCGCCACTTCATAAGCCAGCCATCGTTGCCTGTCCACCAGATCCCAATGCCTTTGTGATGCGAGCGAATCTGATGAACAATTGAATCGCCAGATTTGTTCGCATTCGCGAACAGAAATGCGGCAAGGCCCGGCAGGAGCAACGGCAGTAGTTTTGCCATGATGGGGATTGTATGCCACCAGGCGCTTACGAAACCCTGCTTTATGCGCGGCAATACTGCGACGATTTCGGCGGCCGATATTTCATCGGCAGCTCAGGCGTTTCCAGCCGCTTGCCTCCCGCGCCATCCGACTTATGGCACGCTTCGCCTGCTGCATCCGCTGCCAGATCCGATGCGCTATGTTATTTGTGATTGGTTGAAGTAACAACAAAGTCAAGGAGTTCTGGGTCTCAGCGATCATCTTTGTTAGCGAAGATGAGAGCCTCACGAAAGCCCACGTCAGATATCTTGAGAATCAAATGCTGCCGAAGCAGAGCAGGTGACCTTGATTCACACTGGAACAGAACCATGTTGGAGGCTCCAAACTGCCCGAGTCAGATCGCGAGAACATGACTTTTGTTGGCGAGCATCAACGGACGGCGATACAACAAAGAGATGTATTTCAGAAGAATAGGTACGCTTTTGATAACGGCGACACTGGTGAGCACCGCCTGGGGCCAGCAATCTGCGCCGAACGCGCCAACACCCCGAACCGACAACAGTTTTCTGGGTATCGCGACATTTCCGTTGTGGGAGGGCGGCGCTCCTGGCGCGCTCGGGACAGGCGATCTGGACATTCCGACGCTTACACTCTTCCGTCCTCAGC
>DATIMA010000187.1:0-46375 GCA_035475915.1 Bryobacteraceae bacterium | reverse complement strand
CACATCACGACAAAGTTCATCGGAGAGTGGCCGGAGGCCAGATTGGATGAGCTGCATGAAGCTCTTGGGGCATTAGCGCCCCGTGAGCCATTTCAAGTGGAGTTGAAAGATCTGGGCTGGTTCCCGAACGAACGTTCGCCGCGCGTACTTTGGCTGGGAGTGCATGGGGGAGAAGCGCTCACGAACCTGGCTCATGAAACCGAACAGCGGCTGGAATTGCTCGGCGTCGCGCGAGAGGAACGCCGTTTCTCACCGCATCTGACGCTGGCGCGCATCAAAAATCCGGTTCCACTACGCCGGCTGCGGCAGAAAGTAGAGGAGCTGCAACCCGCTGCGTTGGGCACCTTTCCTGTCTCGCACTTCTGCTTATTCCGCAGCGACCCGGGGTCGAATGCCAGTATCTATCGCCCGCTGCGCGATTACCGTTTCGAATCGGCAATGGCGGCTTCGTAACATCGAAAGGTGACCGGCCCGTCTTTTCTCACCTTCGCTGTCCCGACGCTGCTCGCATATCTGATTGGCGGATTGCCATTCGGATATTGGTTCGTTCGCCTCTCGCTGGGCCGGGATATCCGCACAATGGGGAGCGGAAATATCGGCGCCACCAACGTTCACCGTACCGCCGGTAAGAGGGCCGGCATCATTGTTCTGCTGCTTGATATTTTCAAGGGATTCCTGGCGGTTTGGGCGGCCGCAACGCTGACTCATCGAAGTCCGGACGCTGTCGCTTTGGCTGCCGCGGCGGTCATGCTGGGCCATTGCTATCCGGTGTTCCTGAAGTTCAGAGGAGGCAAGGCAGTTGCCTGCTTCGTCGGGGCTTTCGGTTATATTGCTCCGCTCGCCCTACTGGTTACCGCCGCTGCGTTCGTGATCGTGGTTTTTATGAGCAAGTACATCTCGCTCGGCTCCCTGATGGGGGCATTTCTCTTTCCGTTCATCTATTGGGGGATGGATGATCCGCCGCTCTCGCTGCTTATTTCCGCCTTCTTCGCAGCAGCCTTGATCATTTATCGCCATCGCAGAAATATCGAACGGCTCCGGTCCGGCACTGAACATTCCTTCTCGCTCAAGGGCAAAACGGCGTGACGCTGGCGGTACTGGGCGCGGGCAGTTGGGGCACTGCGCTAGCCATCGCGCTGGGTACAAGGTTTCCGGATATCCGGCTTTGGACGCGCGAAGCGCAAAGGGCTGCGGAGATGTCGCAATCGCGCCAAAACAATCGTTATCTGCCCGGCTTCCAATTCCCCGCAACCGTATCTATCTCTCCTGATTTGCCTACTACCCTGACGGGCGCGGGAATGGTGCTCAGCGCTGTTCCCTCTTCTCATTTGCGAACCGTACTGCTGGCCGCCAGAGACTATGTTTCTCCGGAAGCCGTGATGGTCAGCGCGACCAAAGGCATTGAAGAGCACACTCTGCTCCGTATGTCGCAAGTGATTACGGAAACCCTGGACAGTTCCGCAAAGCACCGCATCGCAGTTTTGTCCGGACCTGCGTTTGCCAAAGAGATCGCGGCGGGCGAACCGGCTGCGGTCGTGGTTGCCGCACAGGAGATTGCGGTTGCCGAATGCGTGCAGCATGCTTTCGCAACACCGGCACTCCGGCTTTACGCCAGCGGCGATATCGTCGGTGTAGAACTGGGTGCGGCCCTCAAGAATGTCATTGCCATTGGCGCTGGAATCTGCCGGGGGCTGGGCTTGGGGAGTAACAGCGTCGCCGCGCTCATCACTCGCGGTCTGGTCGAGATTACCCGCCTGGCAGTGAAAATGGGCGGTGATCCCCGCACGCTGAGCGGGCTGGCGGGACTCGGGGATTTAGTGCTTACCGCCACCGGAGATCTTTCACGCAACCGCTATGTCGGCGTCCGTCTCGGCGAAGGGCATGAGCTGACGCAGATCCTGGCCGGCATGACGATGATTGCCGAAGGCGTTTCCACCTGCCGCGCCGCGTATCAGCTCGGATTGGAGCAGAAGGTCGATCTGCCAATCATTACGCAGATGTACGCGGTTCTGTATCAGAAAAAAAATCCGCGGCTGGCAATTCGCGATTTAATGGACCGCCCGCTCACGAATGAGTAAGCCGGCGCTCCAGGTACATGAAATATCCAATCATGGTCTTTGCGTCATCGATTTCCCCGTCGCGAATCATCTTGCGAACCTCAGCTTCCGCGAACCAGTGGACCTCAATGCGCTCGTCTTCCATCGGCTCCTGCTTCCCTCCGCTCATTCCGGTTGCCAGGAACAGATTCATCTTTTCAGCCACGTAGCCCGGACTCGCCCAGAATGAAGCTAAATCGGTCCAATTCGCCGCCTGGAACCCAGTCTCTTCGCGCAGCTCACGCTTAGCAGCCTGAAGCGGCGATTCGCCCGGATCGAGGCGGCCGGCCGGCAATTCCCAAAGATACTGCTCCGCGGGAAGCCGAAATTGCCGCACCAGCAGAATGCGATCATCCTCGTCAACCGCCATCATCACGGCCGACCCGGGATGCCGGACGATGGCGCGATGGATCTCGAAGCCATCGGGATCGTGTGCCACTTCATCGACAACCGTAAAGAGTTTGTTCTTGAATACCTCGCGCGAGGAAATGATCGTCATACTTCCAAAAGGTTACCGTAGAAGGAAGGCGAGGCATGCCTCGCCCCTACGTAAAAGAGTGTTCCGTAGTGGCCGGGCACGCCCGACCTTCATAAGTTTGCCTGCCATGGAGCCGATCAGCCCCTATCCTCCTCGCCCTGTAACCCGGCCGGTAATGCTTCAGAACTGGCGATGGCTGACGTTCCTGCACTGGCGCTACCAGCCAAGCGTGATCGGGCCGCTGCTGCCCAAGGCGCTCACGCTGGATACGTTCGACGGGAGCGCGTGGGTGGGACTAACGCCGTTTCTGCTGGCGAATTTGCGTCCGCCATTCACACCGGCGCTCCCATGGATATCGCAATTTCCCGAAACCAACGTCCGAACCTACGTGCGTGGGCCGGACGGTGAACGCGGCGTCTGGTTTTTCACATTGGAGGCGGATCGCTTGTTAGCAGTCGCCGGTGCGCGATTGACATACAGGCTTCCCTACAGGTGGGCAAAAATGAGCGTCTGCCGGGGTGATTCAACGGTTGAGTACCTGAGCGTCCGGCATCACTCGTTCGGCCAGGGGTCTGCCGATATCGCCATTGCACCCGGGGATGAACTCAAGGCCGGCGATCTCGATAATTTCTTAACCGCTCGTTACCGGCTCTACACGAAATTCAAAAGCGGGATTGGATTTGCACAAATCGAGCACGCGCCCTGGAATCTACGGCACGCACTGGTGATCCGCCTCAATCAAACTCTGGTCGAACACTCCGGAGTGCCCCGCCCCGCTGATCAGCCTATCGCGCATTTCTCGGAAAGCCTCGACGTACGGATCGGCGGGATCCAATGGTTTGGTTAGCGCAGTTGCGAGAATGAAAGCGCCTATGCTCGCCCTGCTGCTGATGCTTATGACTCCCGCTGCGCAAAAAGCGAATGCGCCGGCTATCGACACAGCCTGGTCGGTGTTGAACTATGGCGTTGCCGATACCAACTCAGGCAGGCGCGCACAGGCCGTTCGCGCGCTGGGTCTGTTGAAAGGAAACCGCCATGCTGCGGAACTGGCCGAGAAGGCGCTCGGGGACAGCAATACAGACGTGCGCGCTGAAGCGGCAATCACCCTTGGCAGACTCCACGTCGCCTCGGCCATCCCAAAGCTTAGACGGGCTCTCGACGATCAGCAGATCAAAGTGGTCGTGAGCGCAGCCGACGCACTGTATGAATTCAAGGATCCACCGGCATTTGACGTGTTTTACGCGATGTTGACTGGGGAGCGGAAGAGCACGCAAAGCCTACTCCAATCGCAGATGGCGGTTCTCAGAGATCCGAAAGCCGTGGAAAAGCTGGCTTTCGAGACCGGAATTGGCTTTGTGCCGTTCGGAAGCATGGGTTACGAGGCCTGGAAGCTTCTCACACGCAACGATTCCTCTGTTGTGAAAGCCGCCGCGGCGCTTAAGCTTGCCGACGACCCCGACCCGAAGAGCGGACAGGCTTTAGTCGATGCCTGCGATGACGACAACTGGCAGATTCGTGCCGCAGCCGCGGAAGCTATTGCGAAACGGGGCGACCTGACTCTTTTGCACGCCTTGACTCCGATGCTGCACGACTCAACGGACGCGGTGCGATATCAAAGCGCTGCATCGCTGATCTTCCTGTCGCAGCATCCACACAAAATACGCCGGCTTCGACACTAATGGCTTGCTTTCCTTTCACATCGTCTGAAGCCGCGCGATGCGGTCGGCGGTCGATGGATGCGTGGAGAAGAGCCGCATCAGGGATTCTCCAGTGAACGGCTGAATGATAAACATGTGTGCCGTGGAAGGCGTGGCGTCCATCGGCAGGCGTTTTGAATAAGCGTCCAGCTTTTGCAGCGCGGAGATCAGCTTGTGCGGATTTCCGGTATATTTCGCCGAAGCCGCATCGGCATCATACTCACGGCTGCGCGAGATGGCCATCTGGATCAGCATCGCGGCAATGGGCGCAAGAATCAGCATCAGCAGCCCTCCCCAGGCGCCCCCTTCCCGATCATCATCGCGGCTGCTGCCGCCAAAAAAGAATCCCATGCGCGCCAGAAACGTAATGGCGGTTGCAATGGTTGCGGCAATTGAGCTGATTAGAATGTCCCGGTGAAGAACGTGACCCAGTTCGTGCGCGACAACACCCTCAATCTCATCGTCCGACATGGCACTCAGGATTCCCGCAGTAAAAGCTACCGAAGCGTGCTGCGGATTCCGGCCAGTCGCGAAGGCGTTTGGCGAATTGTCCGGAATCAGCCAGAGCTTCGGCATCGGAATGCCCATGCGCTGCGCAAGGCCAGCGACAATCGGGTAAACACGTCCGTAAACGGAGGCGTTCTGCTCTGGCGTTACCGGCTGCGCCGAATACGTCGCCAGCGCCATCTTGTCGGAAAAGAAATAGCTGAAGAAGTTCATGGCGACCGCAATCGCCAGACCGATATAGAGCCCGTTCCGGCCGCCAAAGAACTCGCCCAGAAACAGAAGCAACCCGCTCAGGACGCCCAAAAGCAGAACTGTTTTCAGTGCGTTCATGGTAGTTCAGTTCCGAAGAAAAATCGCCTACTTAGTCGATTTCGTATTTCCCTTGGTATTGGATGAGCGGTGATGCCTTCGATGATGCGATTTCTTCGACGCAGTATTGCGTTCGGTGCTGCCCGGTTCAGGAACATCATGGCGCTGCTGCCCGAGATCCGGATTATTTGATCCAGGCTCCTGGCGCGGTATATCTTTATTCTGCGTCGGATTCGTTTGCGTGGTGCTCGTCTGCTGTGCCAGCAGCATATCCGTTCCGAAACCTAGCGCAAGCGTCATGGTCAGAGCCGCCAGTTTTTTCATTGTCTCCCCAATCGAGGGCTGGCGCTTCGGAGCCAGCCCGCTAGTTGGACCCGTGGCGTATGGGTTTGGTTTCCGCGCGGGCTCGAGTGATGGCCAGCAGCTCAATCGCCTAGCGTCCGCTGGGCGGCTGCTGTGAAAGCGTTCCGACGTTCTCTTTGTTAACCACAAATGTGCCTGTGTCGACAAACCTCGGAATGGGGGAATAAACGTTCTGAGCCCAGTTCCCGGTCAGCGGGGTCGGCGGATGATGGTGAAGGTCGTCCAACAGCTTGGTCCCGTAATACGCCATAGTCCATGGCTTCTGCGCAATCGTCGCGGAGATGACTCCCTTCTTGATCCAGTCGATTGTTCCCGGATCGGTGTCCATAGCGATGATCTTCACTTTGTCGGTCATATTGGATCGATTCACCACGTCCGCAACCGCAGGACACGATAATGCTTCCAGACACACAAAAGCGTCTACTTTGGCCTTGCTGTCCAGCAACTTCTTCGCAGAATCAAACGCGATATCCGAATTCCCGTTCATGTCGATAACTTGCGTTATTTTGATTTCCGGGTGCTCGGCAAATCCGGCCTGGTAGCCCTGGAGACGGTCTTTCAAATTGTTCTGGCCCTGGATGGTGAAAACGACTATGTTGCCGCGGCCGTTCAACAGCTTGGATGCCATCTGCCCGCCAATCAGGCCAGCGTTGTAGTTGTCAGTTCCGACAAAAAACAAGCGCTTGCTATCTGGCGCGTCTGAGTCGATTGTGATGACCGGGATACCCTGATCGAGAGCCGAGTTGATGTCGGGAGTTAAAACGGTCGGATCCGCGGCCGAAACCAGAATACCCGAGGGCTTTTCCGCCACTGCGCGCTTGAATGCATCATGCTCCCCTTGCGGATCGTGACCATCGGGGCCCTGAATCTCCGATTTCACTCTCATCTCGCTAGCAGCATGGGTCAGTCCCTGCAGCGCTGTCTGCCAGTATGGAATCTTCGTGTTGTCCGCGACCAGAATGTACTTCTCTGTCGGTTCGTGTGGTGAACCGGCACAACCGGTCATAAAAAGGAAAGCGGCCGGGACCGCGGCCGAAATTATCAACCACCTTGCTCTTCGCATGAGTCTACCTAGCGCCGGAGTATATCATGACGCCTGGCGCTTCAAAGGGGGGCCATGGTCCGTTGTATTCTAAGATCCGTCATACCGGAAGTAAACCGCCGCGAGTGGCGGCAGATTCACAGTCAACGAGTGGCTTCGACCGTGCAGAGGAATCGGAACGGTTCTCACTCCGCCCCAATTTCCTCTCCCGGTTCCACCATACTGCTTCGCATCGGTGTTCACGATCTCCTTCCAAAATCCCTTCTGCGGGATACCAATCCGATAATTTTCGCGGGGAACCGGGCTGAAATTGCACACAACAGCAATTATTTCGGCTGTGACCCCACCCTTGCGAACGAAGCTAAGAACGTTCTTTTCGGCGTCGTGAACGTCGATCCACTCAAAGCTCGCGGGCGTATTCTCACACCAGTGCAGGGACGGCTCGCTTCGGTATACGTTGTTCAGATCGCCAACCAGTAAACGCATCCCGGCGTGTAGTGGGGAATCGAGCAGATCCCAATCAAGGCTCTTGTCGTGTGTCCACTCATTCCACTGGCCGAACTCGCCGCCCATGAAGAGCAGCTTTTTTCCCGGCTGCGCGTACATGTATGCAAACAGCAGACGCAAGTTGGCAAATTTCCGCCAGTCATCTCCCGGCATCTTGCGGATCAACGAGCCTTTACCGTATACAACTTCATCGTGCGAAAGCGGCAGAATGAAATTTTCATTGAACGCATAGATCATCCGGAATGTCAGCTCATGATGGTGATACTTCCGGAAGAGCGGATCCTGCGACATGTATTTCAAGGTGTCGTGCATCCATCCCATGTCCCACTTGAACCCAAAGCCCAGCCCGCCAAGATACGTCGGTTTTGAAACCATCGGCCATGCCGTAGACTCTTCGGCAATCGTCTGAACATCGGGATGCGCGCGGTAAACATCCTCATTCATGCGCCTGAGAAAAGCGATGGCTTCCAGGTTTTCGTGCCCTCCATACTGGTTCGGAATCCACTCACCTTCTTTGCGCGAGAAATCCAGATACAACATGGAGGCGACGGCGTCGACGCGCAGACCATCGGCGTGATACTGTTCCAGCCAAAACATGGCGCTGCTCAACAGAAAGCTGCGTACTTCGCCGCGGTTGTAATTGAAAATGAAACTGTTCCAGTCGGGATGAAGCCCCCGGCGCGGGTCCGCCGGCTCAAACTCGTGCAGACCGTCAAAATAGGCGAGCCCGTATTCGTCCTGCGGGAAATGGGACGGCACCCAATCCAGAATCACTCCCATTCCGTTCTGGTGAAACTGGTCGACCAGCCACATGAAATCCTGCGGCGTGCCATAGCGGCTTGAGGGAGCAAAGAATCCGGTAACCTGGTAGCCCCACGACCCAAAGAACGGATGCTCCATGACGGGCAGCAACTCAACATGGGTGAAGCCCATCTCTTTCACGTACGGAATCAGTAGGGTCGCAAGCTCTCGATAGGTCAGCGACCGGTTCCCCTGGTCCGCGATGCGACGCCAGGAGCCCAGGTGGACCTCATAGATCGAGATCGGCGCTTCCATGCTGTTTGGATGGCGGCGCGTCGACATCCACTCCTGGTCTGCCCATTGATAGTCCAGATCCCAGATGATGGAGCCCGTTTCAGGCGCTGTCTCGTTGAAGAACGCAAATGGATCGGCTTTATCGGCACGAAATTGCTGCTGAGCTTCGACGTGATACTTATAGTGCGCTCCCGGAGCGGCTTCAGCAACTACTCCGGTCCAGATGCCTGCGCCCGCGGGCGATAAACGGGACGCATCCTCCTGCCACCCGTTGAAAGTACCCACAACCGAGACCGACTGCGCGTTCGGCGCCCAAACAGCGAAGTGCGTTCCTTCACCTTTGGGCGCGGGATGCGCGCCAAGAATCTCCGCGAGCTTGACGTGCGTTCCCTCCAGAAATAGATAGAGGTCGTTTTCAGTGAGCAGCCTGCTGAAATTTTGCATGTCAGTTCATTTGCATGTCAGTTCAGGGTTCAGACACCAGGCTGAGAATGCCGCGAAGCGGGATGCGGACCCAGTCGGGGCGATTGTTCAATTCGTAGACCATCTCGTACAAGGCCTTTTGCAGCAAGAAGACATCCAGCAACAATCTCCTCTCACCGGTTTCCGAGGGGACGCAGCGAAGACCTCCCGCTTCCGCGAAATAGGCTCTTACGTACGTTGCTCCGGTCCAGGCGGTCCAGAACGCCGCGAGTTCCACCGCCGACCTTCTCCCGGGTTCCGCTGGAACATCTGGCCCCGTCGCGAACAGTGCCGAAAAGGCAGCGTATTGAAAAGAGCGCAGCATTCCGGCGACATCGCGCATGGCAAGCGCCTTTTTCCGCCGCTCGGGCAGGGTCCGGGTGGGCTCGCCCTCAAAATCTATAATCATGAAATCGGTACCGGTGTAGAGCACCTGCCCGAGATGATAATCGCCGTGATGGCGGATGCGGACTGCGGTAACGCGGGATTCATGCAAGGCCCCGAAGCGGTTCATCACTTCCGGCTCCAGGCGCAGGACCTCGCGCCCGGCCTCCGCTGCAACACCGGTCAGCATCGGTTGTTTCCGGCGCAGTAGTTCGAAGGCAATATCCGCCTGGCTCAGCAGCTCCCAATAAAGCGCCTCACCATCCTGGGGCGTAAACGGCTCGGGAATGAAATCCTGCCCGGCGTTTTCATCTTCGAACGCGGCATGCATCTGCGCCGTCCTCTTGCCCAGCAGAGCCGCTGAATCGACGTAATCGCCCAACAACTCGCGCGTGTGCGCGGGCATTTCTTTCGCCGCCAGTTCAAGCGGATGGCGGGTCTGCAACTTTACCTTCCCGGCCCGCGCGCGCTCGAAGAAGCCGCCTAGCGAACGCAGAGTGTAGCTCCATGCGTCGCCTTGATTCGGGACGAATTGCTGAAGAATGCCGGCAGGGTGCGACTCGCCGTTTTCGGTGTTGTATTCGAGGCTTCCCAGTACCGCTGGTGTGTGTTTGAATCCCCGCCGTGTCAGAAAATTTCCTACTTCGACATCCGGATTCACACCCTCCTCCAGCTTGCGAAATAGTTTCAGAATGTAGCGATCGCCGTAAATGATGGAGGTGTTGCTCTGCTCGGCTCGGGAAACAAAGCTCTCGAACCCGGCCGCGGGCCCGCCGATCGCTTCCAGCGCTTTCGTGTGATGCCCAACCAGATTCCCGTGCTGGCCCTCAAACGCACCATCGCGCACGACAGTATCGAGCAAAGCTTGCCGGAACGCTGCATTTGAAAGCGCGCTGTAAAGCGACCCTTCGCTGCCGTCCGCTGCCCGAAGGCTGCAGATGAGGTCATCGGACGATGCGGCGGCTCCGGGCCGCGCCACGATTGCCGGCAGGACGTATTCGTCGTGCGCTCCATCCTCATATTCAATGCCAAGCACCAGGATGAATGCCTCCGAATCTGCTGGCAGCAGATCCTGAATCGTGAGCCGCTGCATGGTTCGGGCCTTCCCGCGATACCATCTGCGCGCGGAAATATAGGCCGGAAGAATAGCGGAGAGGTTCAGCAGCGCCTGCTCATCGTCGAATGGATGATCCCAGGAAGCAACCCCGATGGCAAGCGGTTCGTTCATGCCATTAAAGGAAGTATTCGAAATCCGTCTCAACACGCAGCCTGCGCCGGATCCGGAAGATATGACCGGGTACGCTCTCGGGATTCAACTGCACCCAGTTGCGGCGTCCGTTCCAAACGTAATGCGAGCCGGTCAAGAGATCATTGGCCTGGTAAGGCCTGTCCTCCTCAATCTGCCACCGATCAAGCGGCAATTCGACGAAGCCCGATTGCGTGTGGTGCGGGTCCAGATTGATGACAACCACGATCAGGTTCGCGGGATCTTCGGAACGCTTGCTGTAGCAGATCAACTGGTCATTGTCTACCGGGTGAAATTCCAACGACCAGTCGCTTTGCAGGGCGGCATTTTCATTTCGAATGCGGTTTACCAGCCCAATGAAATCGCGCAAGCTATCTGGACGCTCCAAATCCCAATACCGAATCTGGTACTTTTCCGAATCCAGGTACTCTTCGCTACCGGGGCGAACGGGCCGGCCCTCCATCAGTTCGAAAGCGGGTCCATAGATCCCGTAGTTGGCGCCCAAAGTGGCGGCCAGCAGCAAGCGAATCATGAACGCCGCCCGGCTTCCGATCTGCAGAAATTCAGTCAGGATATCGGGTGTGTTCGGCCATTGGTTTGCGCGAAAGAATTCGCGAACCGGCGGCTGTGTCAGCTCCCTCAAATATGCCGTAAGCTCGTGCTTCGTGTTGCGCCACGGGAAATACGTATAGGATTGGCTGAATCCGAGCTTCGCCAGCCGGTACATGATCTTAGGACGCGTGAATGCTTCCGATAGAAACAGGGTTTCGGGCCATTCTCGCTTGATTTCGCCTATACACCACTCCCAAAAAGGAAAGGCCTTGGTATGCGGATTATCCACTCGGAAGATGCGCACGCCCTGGTCAATCCAAAACGTAAAAACCGATTTCAGCTCCTGCCAAAGTTCAAACCATTTTGGAGTTTCGAAGTCGAACGGGTAAATATCCTGGTATTTTTTGGGAGGGTTTTCCGCGTATTGAATCGTCCCGTCCGGCCGTTTGCGAAACCATTCTTCATCTTCGTCCACGTACGGATGATCGGGCGCAACCTGAAACGCTATATCTAGCGCGGTCGTCAGACCCAAATCCGCCGCGCGCCGGACAAAGCGTCGAAAATCCTCGATCGTCCCCAGATCCGGATGTACCGCTTTGTGGCCGCCTTCCGCGCTGCCGATCGCCCAGGGACTGCCTACGTCGCCTGGCTCTGCCGCGACGGAATTGTTTTTCCCCTTGCGGAAAGCTGAGCCGACCGGGTGAACCGGGGGCAGGTACACGACATTAAATCCCATTTCGGCGATGTACGGCAGCCGGGCTTCGCAGTCCGCGAGCGTACCGGGACGACCGGCCTCAGGCGAAGTCGATCGCGGAAACAGCTCATACCAGGAGCTGAATCGGGCGCGTACAGGATCCACAACAATCACCAGTTCGCGATCCAGTTCGGTTGCAAACCGCCGGTCGGGATAGCGCAGCATAAGCTCGCTCAGGGCGGGATCGGTTGCACGTGTGCGGCGGGCATCCATACCAGATTCCGTACGGAGAAAGCCAGCCTGATCGCGAAGATACTGCGCATGGGGCGCTTCGGAACGTTCGGCTGCTTGGTCGATGAGATTCGCGCCAATCAGATAATCGATTTCCGTGTCTGCGTTTGCTCCGATGCGCTTCGCCAGATCGTGATGCCAAGTCTCCCAATGATCCACCCACGCCTGGATGGTGTACTGGTAGCGGCCAAGTTGCGTAACCTCGAACTCGCCCGCCCAGCGGTCGTTGACGAGCGCGCGCATGGGCTGCTCCGTCCAGGTGTGTGAAGCTTCGGGCCGGGACCGCAGCACGGCCGCGATCAGATCATGTCCGTCCGTGAAGATGTCTGCCTCGACGCGCACCCTTTCACCGACACTGCGTTTTGCCGGAAACCGGCCGCCATCGATTTCAGGCGACACGCCTTCAATCACGACCCTGCGCCTTCCGTCCTGCTGCGGTTTATCCATGTTGCGACTTTAATCCGGACTGATTAATAAGCGTCCGATACAGCTCAATGGTCTGGTCCGCAATCGCAGACCAACTGAACTGTTCTTCCACTCGCTTGCGGCCGGCTTCGCCGAAACGTTTGCATTGTTCAGGATTGTTCATAAGTTGCGACAGCTTTGCTGCCAGATCGCGGGCGAACTGGTCGGGTTCACTGGGAAATCCGGTGGTCGCATCCGGTTTGAAAGGCACCAGGTATCCGGTTTCTCCATCCACAACAACTTCCTTTATGCCCCCGGTCGCGCTCGCTACAACGGGCGCTCCGCAACTCATCGCTTCCAGATTGATAATCCCGAACGGTTCGTAAACGGAGGGGCAGCAGAACACGCGAGCGTGGCTGTAAAGTTGGATGACCTCAGGCTTCGAGATCATTTTTTCGATCCAGATAACGTGTGGGTGCGTCTTTCGGACCTCATCCACTTTCTGGCGCATTTCAGAGGCGATTTCCGGAGTGTCTGGCGCGCCTGCGCAAAGCACAACCTGGACGCCGGACGGCAAATAGCGCAGCGCATCAACGAGGTGCGTCACCCCCTTCTGACGCGTAATGCGGCCGACGAACAAAATGTAGGGAATTGCGGGCTCGACTCCGTAGGTCTTCAATGCAGACGTATCGCTCGTTCTTCGATATTCGTCCAGATCAATCCCGTTGTAGATGACATGAATGCGTTCCGGCACGACAGGATACACTCGCAGAATGTCATCTCTTGTGCCGTTTGAAACCGCGATGACAGCATCGGCATTCAGGATCGCGGTGCGCTCCATCCACGCGCTCATCGCGTAGCCGCTGCCAAGCTGCTCCGCTTTCCAGGCTCGCAGTGGTTCCAGGCTGTGCGTTGTCAGCACGAACGGGATACCGTACAATTTCTTCGCGAGGAAACCAGCCATTGCCGCGTACCAGGTGTGGGTGTGTGCGACATCTACACCGGCGAGAGCCTTGACCTGGAGCAGGTTCAGGCTAAAGGCTTCCAGCGCGGTTTTGAACTTTCCGTCTGTGCCATTAGTGATTTCATTCCACGGCAGCGCGCCGCGAACGTGCATGCCGGCCTGGTCTGAATGCTGCTCGCCCCAGCAGTGCACTTCAACTTCAATCTTCTTCGCCAGTTCACGGCTCAAATATTCAACGTGAACTCCCGCTCCGCCATATACGTTCGGCGGATACTCGCGCGTAAAGATTCCAGCTCGCAATGGTTTCCTCCACATTGGCCGAGGCAAAGCGTTTCATTCTTTGGAATCCTCTATGCACCGCCACGGCGTCTTATCTCGATGTTCAATCGCTTGATCTTCTGGTTCAAAGTCGAAAGTGGAATGCGAAGCGCCTCCGCCGCTTCGGTCTGGCTGTAATTAACTTTTTCCAGCGCTTCGATAATCTTGCGCCGTTCAAACTCCGCGACAACCTCAAATAGCGAAGCATCGGCCGAGATGACGCCGTTGCGATCTCGACTGATCCGCATACCGCTCGCCTGCTGCAGGTGCTCCGGAAGGACGTGTGCTGGAACAGAAACAGAAGTGGTCAACACGACCGCGCGCTCGACTGCATTTTCGAGCTCGCGCACATTTCCCGGCCAGTTATGTTCCATCAGGATCTGCATAGCTTCAGGTTCAAAACTCAGCAGAGATCGGCCATCGCTGTTCAGAAACTTCTCGTTCTCACGGCAGTACCGTGCGAAGAAAAAATCCACCAGCATCGGAATGTCGTCCTTGCGCTCCCGCAAAGGTGCAAGATTCAGGTTTATGACGTTCAGCCGGTAATAGAGATCCTCCCGGAATTTGCCTTCTTCCACCTGCTTGCGCAAATCCGAATTCGTTGCTGCAATGATCCGCACATCCACCCGGACTGTTTCGTTTGAACCGAGCGGCATGAATTCGCGATCTTGCAAGACTCGCAGAAGTTTTACCTGAATTTCCGGGGTAATCGTTCCGATTTCGTCGAAAAAAATAGTGCCGCGGTTGGCGGTTTCAAACAGGCCCTTCCGATTGGCAACCGCGCCGGTAAAGGAACCCTTCACGTGCCCAAACAAAATGGACTCCAGCAATTCGGTCGGCAGCGAGCCGCTGTTCACCGGCACGAACATCTGGTCGGCGCGCGCCGAGTGCGCATGGATCGCCTTTGCGATGAGTTCTTTTCCAGTTCCTGTTTCACCCGTAACCAGAATCGTTGCGCGGCTGGGCGCCACCTGCGCCACCTGGTCCAGCAGGCGCACCATGCGCTCACTCTTCCCGATGATATTCGGGAACGCATAGCGCTGCTTTAGAGCACGCTTTAACTGAGTGTTTTCACGCTCCAGGTGCCCCTTCGAGATCATCCGGTCGATCTCGATCAATAGCTTTTCGTTGTCCCAAGGCTTGGCGAAGTAATCATTCGCACCCGACTTGAGAGCGCGCACGGCCACTTCCACGGAACCGTATGCGGTGAGCATGAAGACCGGAGTTTCTGTATCGCGCTGCCGGATGTCGGCGAGCACATCCATGCCCGAGCGGTCCGGCATCATCAAATCGAGCAAGATCAAATCGTAATTGCCTGATTCGAATTTTTGAAAGCCGGAGACCGCGTTTTCGGCCAGATCGACCGAGTAATTCTCTCCTTGAAGGAGCAGCTCCAGGCTTTCACGAATATCCGCTTCGTCGTCAATGACAAGGATGCGGCTTTTTTCAGGAGCGCTCACGCGGTCGGCAGGCAGCTCTTGGTTATTAAACGCCACTACAGTGGTTGTATCAGACAGGCTGCTCGTTCAGCCCAATCGCTGCCGGGTAAAGCTAGCGGAGGGCGCGCCTCTACAACGGTAAACCGTCTGCAAGCCGTCCTGAATCCGGGCAACATTCCCGGACCCATCGCCCTCCGCTGTTCTACGTGGATGCGTAGAACAAACCGATTATCATGGCCTCAGCGCCGGTTCATGGAAGCAGAGACTTCCTGCTTAGGCGCTGTCGCCAGACCAAGTTGTTCCATCAAGCTCAGCAAGTTCCAATCGGACCATTGCTCGACAATTTTTCCGTTCTCGATCCGGTTGATGGTGGTTCCGGAGATCGATGCGCTCCTGTGAGTGGGGGCCATACCGAGAAAGGAATTGCCGTGAGTGCCGTGCGCTGTCCAGTGAACAACTACTTCGTTGCGTTCCGCGATCATATCGTCGATCGTGTACTTCAGGTCAGGAAAGGCATTTCGGCACATGCGGATATGCTGGCGCAGGCTGTCCACACCGGGCGCCATCGACGGGAACACCGGATCGTGAAAGCGGCAATCACCTGACACAAGACTGCCCAGGGATTCCATACGTCCTGTATTCCAGGCATCTTCCAACAGTTTCCGAACGATTGTTTTGTTTTCGTCGGACACGAGTAATAGCTCCTTTCGGTCCCGATTATATCTCTGCTTGCACCTAGCTGAACAAAATACTTTTACGTTAAAAGTCAATTAGCTTGTAAGCATTACAAACAATGATGATTATTAGCTGGAATATACAATGATTTAGCTTTCCAAACTGAGCGACAGCAGTTCCCCAGCGGGTTCAACAGGGTATTGCAGACTGTGCCAGCGTTCGAAGCCGCCCGCCAGGGGACGAACATGCCGCATGCCGGCCTTCCTCAACTGCAGCGCCGCACGGGCGCTGGTGGCTTCGTTCGGTCAGGTGCAGTATAGGATGATCTCTTGACCCGGCGGAATCTCACGCGACCGTGACCGAAGGTCGCCCGGCCTGAGGATGATTGCGCCAGCGATCTTCAATCCCTCCTGTTCGATATCGGATGAATGCCGCAAGTCGACAATTGTGAACGGGTGTGGGCCTTGCATCAGCTTGAGAACTGCTTCTGGAGTAATGCGGTTGATCCGCAGTTCTCGCCGCAGTCGCCAGCGTTGAAACAGGCGATACGCAACGTACAGCCCGATCAGCAGCAGCGTACCCAAACCTGCGCGGCGGCCGACCAGCCCCATGGAATGAATAAGGGAATCGACTTGGCGGTGCAATAGATCGCCTGCAACCAGATAAGCGACGGCCCAGATGGAGCAGCCCGCTGCGTCCGCGAGCAAGAAGCGACGCCGCGGCATCCGGATAACGCCCGCGAGCGGCATCGAAACAAGACTCATCCCGGGCACGAATTTGGCCAGCAATAGCACACCCGCGCCGCGCTTCGTGAATGCGGATTCAGTCTTTCTGATGCAGGTATCGGGCTCCAGGGAAAGCTTGCAGAGCAGGCGCAAAACCGAACGCCCGCGATGCCGGCCCAATTCGTACCAGAACAAATCGCCCAGCAGAGCGCCCGACGCGGCTGCCAAGAAAGCAGCACCTAGCCCAAAATGGCGATCTCCAACCATCGCTCCCATAAAGAGCAGGAGTGGATCGGCGGGCACGGGAACCCCGACTTGGACGCCCAATACGTACAAGAACAGAAATGAGTAGCCGTGCCGCAGGAGCAGCGCTCGGAAAGAAACCACAGTTTGTGATGCTGCTGGAAATCCGTAGGGTGCAAAAGTACTTCGAGTCTATTTTTCTATGTCCTTGTTTTTAAGCAAGCTTCGAGCTGAGGACAGGATTCTCTTCTTAGCACGGCTGCGGGCCGGTTCTTCACTCTTGAGAACAGTCGCGAGTTTGTGGCGCCCAGCCGCAGCGTGCTCGGGTTCAGGTTCAATGGACGATACCGCGTTACCGCTCGCATCGAGCCTTTCCACCCGCGCGTGTTCCTGGTTCACATGCACCTTCTGCTGGACCGTTTTCCGTTCCTCCAATTGCGTAACGTGGATTTCCTCGGTCACGACCCACTGTTTTTCGACGTGAAGCACTTCAGAAACTACTGGAACGATGAGCGTATTCCCGGCGCGCCGCGGTTCTTGCGGCCCATCGACAACGCGATCCGTCCTAACCCGCTTGACCTCCACGCGGCCCTTCCGAAGCTCCTGTTCAAGAACTTCCTCGTGGCCATCGACGCGTTTGGTGATCCGGACGCCGCCCGTTTGAACAGGCGCAACGTCCGGATGCAGTTCCTCCGCGATAACGGGAATGACAAGCCCGGCGTCTTGAGCGGCGGTTGGGTCTATGTCAGCGCGCGGCACTTGCGGAGTGTGCGCGTCCCGTGACTTTGTTCCAGCCATAGCGTACCGAGTCTTTCACGTTGTCCCAAGTATTGTTTGGATACCGGCGGCCGTAGTCGGCACGAAGATCGGATTCAATCTGGCTGAAATCCCTGCCCCGGTATTTCGGACTGCTGGCCATCTCATAGCCGTACCGGTAGGCTGGCGCGTAGTCTTCATATAGCAAACCGCTGTCGCCATGAGTCCGCTTGAATTCCTGGCGAAATTCGTCTTCCGGAACGGCCGCCTGCCCAGTGCGCATCTCGCCCGGCTTTAAATTCTCAACATTCACCTCGGTATGGCGTACGGTATCGCGAACCGTTTCATTACGCTCGGAGGCCTGCTTGTTTACCCGGACTTCCTCCACTATCCGGGCATCTTTTGCAACCACTGGCTCTTCCGCGAACTCCTGTACCTCAATCACCTCATCGCGGCCCTTCAGGTTAGCCTGATTCAGATCGCCCTGATTGACAGGCCGGTTGACCGGCTGGCGCTCGACGTTGACCTTCTCTTCGCGGAGACGTATATTCTCCTCTACCGGTTGTTCAACGACTCGAGTGTATACGCGCACGCCACCACGCACGACCGGCCGTTTTCCTACTCGTAATTCTTCCCGCACGACAGGAATGGATCGTGAGCCTGTTTGGCCGCTGGCCGGAGCGGCTGCACTCGAGGCTGTACTCGTCGTTGCCCCGGCCGTTGCAGTTCTGGCTGTTGTCGTGGTTCCAGCAGTATCGCTATGAACGTTGACCGGCGAGTGGCTGTTTAAAATATCTACTGCGGCGTCCAAGTTCTTTTCATTCGCCTGTACGCTGACTACCGTGTGCCCGGCCCGGATAGCAGTATCGTAAGAAGACTGGTCTTTAGAATCATCATGTGAGAAGAGGGACATGAACCAGTTCTTCTTCTTTCCTTCGTGATATTGAGTGGAGGTTTTGCTTTCGTCGACGGAAGAAATGTACATATCATCGTCGGCGAATCCATTTGCCCTCAGGTCGTCAGCGGCGGCCTGAGCATCTGAGTTGTTGCGGAACACCGCAACGAGAGTAGTTTGCGTTCTGGATTCCATAGGTACTCCTGTGAGCATCGAATCTATATCGGGCTCACTCTCTGGACCGAAGCCGTGTCGCATTTGATACATCGAAAGGCCGGCGTTTTCTCGCGCAACAATTGGCTCCGGCCGCGAGTCGTTAAATACCGGAGGGACAATCATGGATCGTCTAGAAGAACTGAAGACCAAATACCGCGCCGCCCTTGACACGGTTCAACGCGAAGGCGTGAAGCTAACGCATTTACATGTGCAGGACAACAAGCTGTTCATCCAGGGAGCAGCTCCATCGCAAGAAGTGAAGAACGACGTATGGAATCAGATCAAGGCTGCGGATCCTACTTACAATGACCTTACCTGTGATTTGACCATCGATCCGAGCCTCGCGCGTCCGCAAGCGCAAGCCGCAGCCGCCACAGCAGGAGGCGGGAGCACGCAGCGGACTTACAAAGTCCAGCCCGGAGATACCCTTTCGAAGATTGCAAAAAGCGTATACGGCAATGCCAATGACTACAACCGCATCTTTGAGGCGAATCGGGATAAGCTGCAGAGTCCGGATAAGATTCAGCCCGGCCAGGAACTCCTGATCCCAGGTTGAGCTGAGGTTCAAAAGCTTGCACGTTGCGGCCGCGCAGCCCGCGGCCGCGCTGCGGGTAAAAATCGCAATCTTCCCGGCGACAGAGGCCCTCCCTGCGGTTTATACTGGATAAAAGGAGCGTTCCCGCTTGAATTCCGGAGGATTTTGGCGTCTTTTCGCACATATTCAGCTGCTTCCTGTCCTTGAGAATGGGGAAGAAACCACCCTTGTGGGTGGTCAGGCCGTCATGGAGGGGGTGATGATGCGTTCCCCTCACAGTTATTGCGTGGCGGTGCGCAAGCCGGACGGCGAGATCATCACTCAGGAAAGTCCCTTGCCGCGACTGTCGGATCGTTATCCGATTTTCAAATTACCGGTTTTCCGCGGTCTCGGAACGCTCGCTCATGCCATGTGGTTGGGAATGAAGGCGCTAAAGTTTTCCGCCGATTGCGCGATTGAGGCTGTCTCCGGCAAGACGAGCGCTAAGAAAGAGGGGACTGGATCGGGCGCCATGATCCTTCAGATTGTGTTCTCACTCGCCTTCATGATCGGGCTCTACAAGTTCGTCCCGCTGTATCTGGCGACCGTGATGGCCAGCCACTTCCACACCGTCAGCAGCCGGTTCGCCATCAATATGGTGGACGGCACTTTGCGCATAGCAATTTTCCTCGCCTTCATGTTTCTCCTTTCGCGGATGAAAGAGATGCACCGGGTATTCGAATACCACGGAGCCGAGCACAAGGTGGTATTTAATTTCGAATCGGGCCAGCCGGTCAATGTGGAGAATGCACAGCGGTTCGTCACCTGGCACCCGCGATGCGGCACCAGCTTTCTGGTCGTCGTGCTGATCATCGCAATGATCTGCTATGCGTTTTTACCTCTGGATAGCTTCTGGGCGAAGTTTGTGGCCCGGATCGCACTACTCCCTTTGATCGTCGGCATCAGCTATGAAGTGATTCGTTTTGCGGCAAAGCGCCGGAGCGGATTGTTGTCGATATTGACCCGGCCGGGGTTATGGCTGCAACGTGTGACTACCCAACCGCCATCTAATGCCCAGACAGAGGTAGCGATTTACGCCCTGGAGCGCGCCATGGACATGGAGCAGGCGCAGGGCGGCGTCCTCGTTATTGCTTAGCAGGACCGCTTCGCGGAATTTCCAAGACTGACGCACCCACAGTATGCAATACAAGGAACGATTGAATGAGGCCGAAGCGCGCTTCAATGAGCTGACGGCAAAAATGGCGAACCCCGACGTGATCGGAGATCCGGACGAATACCGGAAGATTACCAAGGCGCAGAGCGAGCTCACGGACCTGGTAAGCACCTATCGCGAGTGGAAAAAGGCGGAGCGCGAACTGCTGGACGCGCGTGCGATGCTGACGGAAGCAGATGCAGATCTTCGCCAGATGGCAGAGCTGGAAGTAGTTCGGCTGGAGCCTCGGCTTGCGGCGCTAGAGCAGGAACTGCGTATAATGCTGCTGCCCAAGGACCCGAACGACGAAAAGGACGTAGTGCTTGAGATCCGCAAGGGTGCGGGCGGGGACGAAGCCTCTTTATTTGCCGGTGAAGTGTTCCGCATGTACACGCGCTACGCCGAAGAACAGGGCTGGAAAGTAGAAGTCACTTCACTCAGCGAATCATCCGTGGGCGGGCTGAATGAGGTAATCGCGCTGGTTAGCGGAAAAAAGGTCTATAGCCGGTTGAAATATGAGAGCGGCGTGCATCGCGTCCAGCGCGTGCCGGAAACCGAGACGCAAGGCCGCGTTCATACCTCCACGATCACCGTTGTGGTTATGCCGGAAGCGGACGAAGTGGACGTGCAGATTGATCAGAAAGACATCCGCATCGATACCTTCTGTTCCTCAGGTCCGGGCGGCCAATCGGTGAACACAACTTATTCGGCCGTGCGGATCACCCACTTGCCAACCAACACAGTCGTATCCTGCCAGGACGAAAAATCGCAGATAAAGAATCGATCCAAAGCAATGCAGGTGCTCCGATCCCGGCTTTACCAGATGGAACTGGAAAAGCAGATGGCTCAGATCGGCGCGGAACGCAAGAGCATGGTTGGAACCGGCGATCGCAGCGAAAAGATCCGAACTTACAATTTCCCGCAGAACCGGCTAACCGACCACCGCATTGGCTTAACGCTGCACCAGCTTGATCTCATAATCGAAGGGCGGCTGCAGCCGGTAGTGGATGCATTGACAAACTACTACCAGGCGGAGCGATTGGGTGGTGAGGGCCGCGCGGCGTAACTGACCGGATTCGTGACCTTGCAGACGGCCCTGCTTCAGGGCGCGGACCTTCTAAATAAAGCCAAGATTCCCGTTCCGCGGCTGACTGCCGAAGTACTGCTCTGCCATGCTATGCACTGTGAGCGAGTCTATCTCTACGCCCACGGCGATGACGAATTGACCGAAATTGCCTGGATCCACTTTGGCCGCTATTTGGACGAGCGACTGAAGGGGAAGCCCACCCAGTACATCACGCACCGGCAGGAGTTTTTCGGGCGCGATTTCTACGTGAATTCAGACGTACTGATTCCCCGCCCCGAGACCGAGCACCTGGTGGAAGCGGCGTTGGCATGGCTGCGCGGCCGCGCAAACCCGCGCGTACTGGACGTCGGAACCGGTTCCGGCGCAATCGCGGCAACCGTGTCGTTAGAAACCGCGCTGCCAGTGCTTGCTTCCGACATTTCTCTGCCTGCTCTGGCTGTGGCACAGCGCAACTGCCGGAAGCACGGAGCGAGAGTTATCCTGTTTGCGGCGGACCTGTTGGATCCGGTGCGGCCGGCGAGTCTCGACCTTCTGGTTTCGAATCCGCCCTATGTACCCGGCAGGGACACCGGCAATATGCAGACGGAGGTTCGCGATTGGGAGCCGCACGTCGCGCTATTCGCCGGCGAAAGTGGGCTTGAGATCTATGAACGCCTGATCCGCGGCGCAGCGGTTTCTCTCGCGCCCGGAGGCCGGTTAATCATGGAGCTCGGCTTTCAATCTCTGAGCGCGGTGCGGGAGATGCTTGCGCCACAATGGAGCGCCATTGAAGTAATCTCAGATCTGGCAGGCTTGCCCCGGGTAATTGGGGCGACGCTGCGCGCCTAGGGAGAAATGCAACGCCTGATTTGCCATGTCGACATGGACGCATTCTTCGTATCGGTGGAAGAACTATTTGATCCGTCGCTAAAGGGCAAACCCGTCGTGGTGGGTGGCAAGCCAAACCAGCGCGGCGTCGTCGCAGCGGCTTCCTACGCGGCCCGGAAGTACGGTGTCCATTCCGCCATGCCGTTGCGTACCGCGGGCCAGCTCTGCCCTCATGCGATTTTCGTTGAGGGGCGCCCGGAGCGCTACCGCGAATACTCACAAAAAGTCTTCAGCATTCTGAACCGCTTCTCCCCTGTGGTAGAGATGGCCTCCATTGACGAAGCCTATCTCGATCTCTCTGGAACTCAGCGGCTGCACGGTCCGGCCATGCGCGCCGCTCATGCTTTGCATCAGGAGATCTGCCTCGGCACGGGTTTGAAGTGCTCCCTCGGACTCGCTACATCGCGCCTGGTAGCGAAGGTATCGTCCGATCAGGCCAAGCCGAACGGGATCTTGTACATCCTCAACGGACAAGAGGCACGATTTCTCGCGCCGCTCGAAGTACGCAGGATTCCTGGAGTCGGTAAAAAGACGGAAGCGGAACTGCACAAACTCGGAATTCAAAAAGTAGGTGATCTAGCGGCCCTCGATGCGGGGTTTCTTGCGTCGCGTTTCGGCAAATGGGGTCTCGCATTGGCGGGAAAAGCCGCAGGCGCCGACGCCGGAGGATGGTTCGACTCCGATATCGGCGCTGACGATGATCCCAAGTCGATCAGCCATGAGTACACGTTCACGGAAGATACCGCCGATGGCGAACGCCTGGAAACGGTGATCCTGAAGCTATGCGAGATGGTGGCCAAGCGCCTGCGTGAGCATCGTTTATACGCGCGCACCATTCAACTGAAGCTGCGATGGAAAGACTTCACCACAATCACCAGGGCCTACTCGCTCGATCATGCAACCCAGCTCGACAAAGAAATAGCAGGCGCGGCGATCGGCTTGTTCCGCCATGCCTGGGACGCGAAAACTCCCGTGCGTCTGCTGGGTGTGCATGCCGGTTCCCTGCAGCACGCAGAGGGACAGATGAGCCTGCTCGAAGAACCCAGCCGGGCGAGGCTGCGCGATGCGTTTCGGTCAGTTGATCATATCCGCGGCCGCTTTGGCGAAGCGAGCATCTCTCTTGCCAAGACCTTGCACTCGGGACTTCGCGAGAAGGTCCACGATAATCCCTTCGATCTGCCGGGTAAGGCTGCCGAAGAAAAACCGAAGCAGCCTTAGCCCGCTCTCCCGCGCGCTTTACGGAATCGTCAGAGTCGCTGTCGCCGTGATGGTCGCATCTACCGTGCTCGTAGCTGTCACTGTCACCGTCTGCGGTGATGATGGCGCAACACTCGGGGCAGTATAAAGACCGGTCTGGCTGATCGTGCCCGGGCCATCGATGGACCAGGTCACGGCGTTCCCCATATACCAGCCGATAGCGTACAACTGGAGCACACTCCCGGGGTTTACCGCCGTTTGCTGCTGGGTATCGATCGCGATAAAGGGCGTCGTGGTATCAGGGATAATTTCAAATCCGTTGATCTCAGGGGAAGAAGTGCCGCGCTGGCTGTCCGTCGTGACCAGCCGGAGTGCCGCCCTTAAAGTGTTATCCGTAACTTTCGCCGGAACATAGATGTCCACGGGCACTGCACAGGCATAGTTGATTGATTTGCCAAAATCGTAATTATGCGCGGCGATTTGCCCCTGTACATCGATCATGATGGGAGCGTGCTGCTTGGTACCGAAGGTGCATCCTGACGAAGCAGCGCCGTTATAGGGCTGTCCCATCAGGAAACGGATCTTATAGTTGCCGTTGGGCACAACGAACCGGTATTCAATATCGGAGCCATAGGTGTACGCAGCGCTCTGATAAATCCCGATCTCCGGGTTTGACTGCGCCGGCCATCCCGGATAGTCTCCGCCCAATTCGACGTAGTCGCCCGCCTCAAAGCCTTGGTCCGAGAGCCACACGTTACCGTTGCGATCAGTCGCCCGCCCGCCTCCCGAGTTGATGCGAATAACTCCATCCGGACCGGCCGGCACAACGACAACGGATTGAAACACGGTTGCATTCGGATCGGCAGCGCTGGTTGCCTGTAGCTTCACCCCCGTTGCATTCGCTACCGACGATGGCGGCGTATACAGGCCGCCCGGCGTAACGGAACCGAGGCCCGACACCAAAGACCACGTCACATTCTGATTTGCGGAGCCGTTGACCCACCACGGTAGCTGAGCCGTGTAACTTCCCGCCGCGACATACAAGACCGGCTCGGGGAGCGCGATATTAACGCCCTGCAGCGCAATCGGATAATTGATCTGGGCACTGGAGTTACTCTGGTCTGTCGCATTCACTACCGCGAAAGTCGCCGGCTGAACGTAGCCGTTATTCGGATTCACTTCGCTCGAGTGGGCACTCAGTTTCAGACTCGATTCATCCACAGCTTCAAAACTCGCCAGCGTTATATGCGCTTTGCTGATCTGTCCAAGCGCCCCCAGCGCAGCCGGATCACGGCTCAAGTCCATACTCACCGTGATGGCCGGCCCTGTTCCAGCGTCAGCCAGAATCATGCCGTACTGCTTCAGAGCGGTCAGAATCACCTGCGCTTTTGCATTGAAGCTAGAGATGTCGAAGCTCGCCTTCAGCCGGAACCGCGCGCCATAGGGTGGGCTGTTCGTGCAGCAACTCCCAAAGTGGGGAGCTGTCGCCGGCCAGAATGCCGTCTTGGAATCCGCAAAGATGTAGCCGCCGGCCAGCGTGAAGCGCACTGCATGATGAATCGCCCCCGCTTCCAGTTCGTCTAAATGGAGCGTAAGTGGGCCCAGCGGCAGGCCGGCAGCATCAGTAGATCCACCGTTAGGCAGGCCGTAGCTCAGACCATTGTAGGAGTAACCGCTGGTAGCCGTGTATGTACTTCCATTCGCGACCCGGGGCGTAAAGTAATTGTTGTACACTTCCCAGAACTGGCAGGTATCCTTGTTCACGGCCAATATGTGGTGATCTGAGCCGTTCTGATCGCTGACCCAGGTGCCGTTTTCACGCTTGAGGTTCGGCGTCGAGGGAATCAGCCAAGGCCCGTTGTAGCCTGTCGTGTAATAGAACGACTCATTCGTCAAAGGGACGCTATTATCGGCAATACTGATTCCCCACGCTATGTCAAAGCCGACTCCGTTTGTCCCGCTATTTACCGGGTTGGTCCAGTTAGCATTGTTCGGATTGACCGGGAGATTATCGATCCGGGTATTGAATACGGAGTCGTTGGGCAGCACCGGGCATCCGGCCAGGATGTTCTGATTCTGAATCGAGGCTGGAGCTGTATAAACCGCATGTGTGTTATTGACGACGCTCAGAGTCCCGGAACTGCCTGGCGCGAGTGACCAGTTTACGGGTCGGTTTGAGGTGAATGTCACCGTACCGTTAATTTGTGCATAACTCGCGGACGTGTTCACCACCATTGAGCCGCTATTGACTTTCAGACCGGCCGCTGTGGGGTTCTTGCCTGTACCGCTCAACGCAATCAAGTGAGGCGAGCCGTTCGCGGCATCCACAATGGAAATTGTTGAATTTTCAGCCACAGCGACAGACGGCGTGAAAGTGACGGTAACGGTACAACTGACGCCTCCTCCCAGAACAGAAGGGCAGTCGCTGCTCTGCGCAAAATCGTCAGGATTCGTGCCGGTTACGGAAATGCTGCTGATAGCAAGGGGCAGACCACCTGCATTAGAGAGCGTCACCGTCTGTGCGGGCGAGCTGGTGGCAACGGTTTGAATCCCAAAATCCAAGCTCTGGGTGCTCAATACCGCCTGCGGCATGCTCATTTCAGATCCAACACTTATGAAGCTGGACGGATCGCTTTCGTTGTTGTACTCGGTCTTAACCCAATCCGCCGAGCGCACGATGCCTTTCGAAATGCGGATTTCATCCAGTAAACCGCTGTAATATATATCATTGCTAAACCGGCGTCTCCCGAAATCCAGCGAGTTTGAGTTACCAAATCCAGCACTCAGGTTATTCCGGTTGACCACGAAAGTGTTGCGGGATCCATCTATGTACATATTCATGCCGCTCGTGCTGGAGGTTCCGTTATACGTCACAACCACATGGTGCCATCTCCCGTCATTCACAGAAAAGCTTGAGTGCACGGAGAGATTATTGTGCGTCGCATAGTCATGGCACAGATAGTAATCGAGATATGAATTAACTAAGGCGACTTGATAGCCGCTCTGGGTAACGCTGAGCTTTTCCAGCATGACGCCGTTCGTCTTTTGCGAGGAATTCATCCAGAACTCGAACGTGAAGCTGTCGGTCCTGTCGAGATCGAGAGCCGGAGAGTCCCCCACTTCGAGGTAGGCTTTGCTTCCATTGAAGTTTCCGCCATCGCCAATCTTTCCGGCGATTGCCGCGGTTCCATTATTGGTTCCGCTCTCGGCATACGAACTGGAATCGTTAGCGGATTGCAGGCTGGCCAGGTGCCACACGCCACTGAAGAAACTATCCCAGGTGCCTTGCTGGTTCGACTGATCGGAGGTTATTGCGGCATTCCCGTACCACATGTAGAACGGCGTATCGACGCTGTGCGAGACCGCCGGAAGCAGCACCCAGGCGATGAACTGACCGGTAGCCGGGTCGTACTTCTCTATGTCCCAATTCAGCTTCTGGTCTCCCGCCGCATCGGCCGTGAAGACAATATCGTAACCGGCGCTGCTTCGCACCCTGCCGCCATTCGCTACAGATGCCAGCCAGGGAAATGTGCCACTCACCAGTACCGGAAAGTTTGTCTGGTCGGAATTTGAAACCTGTGTGTGAACCACGCTGAATGTCCGTTGAAAGCCAAATGGCCATCCGCCGCCGATGCCTCTCCCGGTTACGGTAACCGTGTAAGGAGAAGCGGAATCCGCGGTATTGATCGTCATCGAAGCAGTTTCAGTTCCGCTGGTAGATGGCGTGAAGGCGATTGAAATCGTACAATTGCCCCCGGCGGGAACAGGCATTGAGCACGTGCTCGTCTGCTTGAAGTCGCTCGCGTTGACGCCTGACAGATGGATTGACGCGATCGGGTTCGGAGCGGTCCCTGGATTCGAGAAGATGACGGTCTGGCTTGCAGATGTCCATTGGGGCTGATTTCCGAAATCGACGCTCGTGGCGCTGACCGATCCGCCCGGAGTTGGAATACAGCCGGTACCTGAGAGAGACGTCGTTTGCGGAACAGTTGATGCTGCATTGGCGACATTCAGGGTTGCCGTCTCAACTGCGGCCGCCGACGGAGTGAAAACGATGGAGATGGTGCAGCTCGCTCCCGCCATCAGAACGGAACCGCAGTTATTTGTCTGGGCAAAATCCAGTGCATTGACGCCGGTAATCGAGATACCCCCGAGTACGAGGGGCACGCTGCCCGGGTTCGACAACGTCACAGCCTGAGATGGCGATGGGGTTGCAATTGCCTGGTTTCCAAAACTCACGCTTGCAGGGTTGAGCGAGACCTGCGCCGGCGTCATTTCAGCCCCGAAGCTCAAGAAGGCCGCCGGGTTGTTCTGGTTGTTGTACTCCGCTTTGATCCAGTCTGCGGACCGGGCGACCCCTTTAGAGATGCGGATCTCATCCAGCAATCCGTTGAAGTAAATGCTATCGCTAAACCGGCGTCGTCCAAAATCGAGAGGGTCGCTGTTTGCGAAACTTGCGGTCAAGTTATCCCGGTTGATAATGAACGGATTCCGATTCCCATCTATATACATGCCAACACCGCTTGTGTTGGATGTTCCGCTATAGGTCAGCGCAACGTGGTGCCACGTTCCGTCGTTTATCGGAAAGCTGGAGTGAACCGAAAGATTATTGAGGTTTACAGCATCATGCGCCAGATAATAATCGAGATTTCCGCCCACTAAGGCGACCTGGTAGCCGGTTTCTGTAGCATCTAACTTTTCAAGCAATACAGCGTTCGCGGTTTGACTGGTATTCATCCAGAATTCAAACGTGAAGCTGTCCGTTCGGTCCAGGTCAAGAGTAGGAACATCCGCTACCTGCATGTATCCGCTCTTCCCGTCGAAGCTCCCCCCGCCATAAATTCTTCCCGCGATTCCCCCCACACCGCTGTTTGTGGCGGTACTTGCGTTTGAAGTGGATTCCGAGCCCGCGAGCATTGTGCCGTCGCCCAGGTGCCATACTCCGCTGAAATTGCTATCCCAAGTCCCCTGCGGGTTGGACTGGTCTGCTCGAATCGCAGCGTTCCCATACCAGAGATAGAAGGTCGTATCCGATGTATGGGAAACAACCGGAAGCAGCACCCAGGCGATGAATTGCCCGGACACTGGATCATATTTTTCTACCTCCCAGTTCAGCTTCTGATTTCCGCTCGCGTCGCCCGTAAACACAATGTCATATCCCCCGCCGCTCTGAACACTACCGCCGTTTGCCGCCGATGCCAGCCATGGAAATATGCCGCTCACCAGTACCGGAAAGTTCGTTTGATCCGAATTTGGAACTTGAGCGTGAAGAACCGTGAGCGCGCGTAGAGCGCCGAACGGCCAAACGCCTCCACTCGCACCGCTTCCGCTCAGTGCCACCGTGTAAGGCGAGCCGGAATCGGACGAAGTGACTACCAGCGATGCGCTCTCAGCACCCGTAGTAGACGGCGTAAATGTCACGGTAATCGTGCAGCCTGCGCCGGACGGCACCGAGGGGGCACACGTATTGACTTGGTTGAAATCGCTCGCGTTTGCACCCGTAATGGCGATGGAACGGATGACATCAGAAACCAACCCGGAATTTGAGAACGTAATTGCCTGTGGCAGACCCGACGTCCATTGCGCCTGGTTGCCAAAACTGAGGGTCGTCGTGCTCAGCGGCCCCACCGGAATAGCGGCTGTAGCGGCGTTCGTCGCAAATCCGCTGTTCGCAGTTTGAACACTCCCGGAAGAGGATAAAATAGCGGAGCCGGAAAGCCCCACAGTTTGCGATGGACTATCCGGCGCGTTGTCACGCAAGACAAGATTTCCAGACACGCTTCCGACAGCGGCGGGCGCAAATGCGAACGCAATCTGGCAACTCGCTCCAGAATGCAAAGCCATCAAAGCCGAACAATCGTTTCCTGTTCCCGATGGTAGCTGGATGAAACTTGCTGGAATGCCAACGCCAGAAATCGAAAGGTCCGCGTTACCAGTGTTTACAACAGTAATTGTCTGAGTGGGACTGACGCGGCCCACGGGAGTATCGGCCAGGTGATAGGATTCGCCGCTCATTGTTATTCGTTGGACGGCCGAATTTCCGGAATCCGCGATATACAGCGAGCCTGCTGGATCCAGCACCAGACCAATTGGAAGGTTCAACGGAGCCGTGTTTGCAAATCCAGTGGCAGTGTAGCCAACCTCGTTCTTCATGCCCGCGACGGTTGTAATCGTCCCAGAGATTGCGTCAACCCTGCGGATCGCGTGATTATTCGAATCGGCAATGTACAGATTGCCGGCTGCGTCTAGCGCAACCGCCTTCGGCGCATTCAATTCCGCCGATGCGGCTAAGGAGCCGTCCCCCTGAAAGCCTCCTGGCGCACCCGGGGTTCCTGCCAGTAAAGTGATCTGCTTCTTTGTCAGATCAACTACACGAACCTCGTTGTCATTTGTATCTGCGATGTAGAGGTGCACTCCTGCAACATCCACAGCCAGACCGGAGGGTTTCATCAATACCGCCGTCGTGGCGCTACCGCCATCACCAAGTCCGTCGATTCCCGGCGTTGATGCCATGCCCGGGGTTGAGCCGGCCACGACCGTTATAACTCCCGTTGTATCGATCTTTCGAACCAGGTTGTTGCCTGTATCGGAGATGTATATGTTACCGGCGCGGTCTACGGCGACCGCAGTCGGTCCCACTAACGCGGCGCCCGTTGCTAGTCCTCCATCACCTAGGCCGTCATTGCCGTAATTGCTGCCGCCTCCGGCAACGGACGTGATCACTTGCGTGTTCGCGTCCACCATGCGCACCACATTGTTGCCCGTATCCGCGATATACACATCGCCGGCATTGTCGAGTGCAATACCGCTGGGGGCGTTCAGCATGGCCGTGCTTGCACGTTTAAAATCTCCGCTATACCCAGGTGTGCCCGTTCCGGCAAAGATGGTTAGCTGACCAGTTGTCGCGGTGTATTTGAAAACCGCATTTGCCGAAGCATCTGCAACGAAGATGTTACCGGCCGGATCGACGGCAACCGATGCGGGACCTTTCACCGAAACCCCATTCGCCTGCCCATTGCCTGGACCGATCACTGAGGAAATCATCCCCGGTGTAATGCTCGCCTGCGGAGCCACACCAGTACCCACAAGCGGCGTAACAGCCAGCACTGCGCTGGATACGCTGTCCTTCAAGACGATGCTGCCTTTGCGCAACCCTGGCATATGAGGAGAAAAGGTGACAGCAACAGTGCAGTTATTGGGATCGCCGCAACTGAGCTTTCCGGCGATAGCGAAATCGGCGCTGCCAGTTATCGACGCATTCGGTGCCGTCGCGAGTCCGGCAAACTGATACACCATGGAGGCCGGCGTCGAAACTCCTCCAACGGCAACAGATCCGAAATCTTGTGAGGATCTGGACACCTCGGCCGAACACATTCCGCCCGCCAGTGAGAGCACCGTACTCCACACGAGAACAGTTGAGAGCTTAGGGGTTTTCCGGTTAGATTGGCAGTCAGCAGTTGAAGGGTAAGTAGCTGGGTTGCGGAGACGTCCGTTGAACATTCAACGGACATATCGGCAACCAGAAACCAATACTTATAGTACTTACTGCGGTTGTTTCTTCTTTCCCAATTGCTTGAATAACGAATCAAGCGGGCTCGGTTGTTTCTTATTCTTCTGCTGCGTGGACGATTGCCCGAGTATTCCACCGAGCACAGAGCCGACTATCCCGCTATTCAACTTAGATGGATCGCTAGTAGTAGGTAAGAGGTGATTTACTTTCATCTTCGCAATTGCCTCTACGTCAGGTGCAAAGACTGGATGCGCTGTGGTTCCGGTAACCAACACCGGCACCACCAGTTCACCCTGGTTATTGGCCAGCGCAGTGTTCAGGAAGCCGCCGATTCCAGTACCGCCGACGGCTGAACTTGTGGATTTCGCTAACACTGCGGTCATATGCAAGTTGATTCCCTGGTTCACAAGGTTGAGCGAACCGATAGCCGAGAGAGAGCCTTCTTTTAGAGTTGCAATCAGGTTGTTCGTAGTGGCAATTCCGTTCCTGACATCCAAAGTTCCGGAAAACTTCTGCAGCGCCGTTCCTGAGCCGCCGGCTGCAGGAGCGCCATTCAAGAAGCGGCCCACCTTTGACAGTTCACTCAGTATATTGATGTTCTTGAGCTGACCGTTTGTCACGTTGAAATTCAACGTGCCGTTCATGGTTCGGGCGATATCCGTGCTTGGACCTACCGCAAAACTCAGGTCAGCATTACCTACCAGGCTTCCGTAAAGAGTATCTTTCAAAGAGGTAAGCGCCGACAGTAAAGCGTTCGTATCAACTCCGGATAGGTTCGTCTTCACCGAGCACAGCGGATGGGCCGGCCTGGTATCGACGCTGATCGCGCCATTCCCTTGACCACCAAACAGGCCCGCGGTCATGGGAGACAGCACCACGACTCCATTATTCATGCTGGCCGTTGCCTGGGCGTTGTTCAGAACCAGTCCCTGCGCCTGAATGCTGCTGGCGGAAAGCTTTCCTTGCACCTGTGGAACCTTGGTCGTACCCGTAATTCCCAGATCCGCGCTCACGGATCCTTTCACCTGGTTATCTGCATTAAAGTCCGCCCCGAACGCACTCGCTAATCGCGAAAGTTCCGTAATAGAGGCATTGGCCGTGTTGAGCCGGAGGTTGAGCGCCGCAGGAGTCACCCCGGAGTTCATTGTTCCGGCGATCGAAACCGCTGTAGGCCCAAGTTTAACGGAACCAGACCGGATCTGGACCTGGTCCTGCTTCCGGTTCATGCTCAGATCGTACTGCGCATCAACCGGATAGTTGACCTTCGCGCCGCGGATCACGGCGTTTTCCAGCTTGAGAGTCCCCTTGCAGGCAAGATCCTCACCCTGAGAATTCAACATCGCATCGCCCGAAAGGACTCCGTCCGTATTGGCCGGAATCGCGCCCGCGGCGAAGCTGTTGAGCCCCGCCAGCGAAACCTCCTGGATTAAGATGTGACCGCTTACCGGAAATAATCCGCCATCCGCCGCGCCAAGCGGCCCGGCCTTTCCGCTGAAGGCCAACAACTCCTTGCCGCGGCCGGGAAAATGCGCGGCCAGATCGAAGTCGAACTGCTTGCCGGGAGCAAAGCCGTTCACTTTTAGATCGATATGGTTATAAACGGTTCGCGGTGATTTGGTGCGCTCGTCCGTCACCGCCACCTGCCCGTCGTTAATCGTGAGCTGGTTAAAGCTCACCGCCGGCCCCTGCCCTTCTTGTTCCTTGTTCCCTGCCTGCTTCGGCGTCGGTGCATTTCCACCTGCCCCCGCCGTATTCCCGCCTGTTCCTATGCTGGAAAAGTTCCAAATGCCTTGCGCGTTTCGAATCAGCTCGATCTGCGGCTGATCCAGCGTCAGATCCTTAATATTTGGCTGGCCCCGAAGCAAAGAGAACAGCCCCGCGCTCGCGTAGACTTCCTTCGCTGTCGCGAACGGTGGCTGAGGTGTCCAGCCCGGCGCCTGTCCGATGGTCAATCCGTCAACCCGAAGCGATAGCGGGAAAATGCGCAAGTGGAGTTCGCCCAGCGTGACCGGGCGGCCCAGCCTACTTTCCAGCTCAGCCTGGATCCGCGGCCGGAACTTATTCACGTTCAACAAGCTGACCGCAACAACAAACACGATGATCACCAGGGCGACAAGGGCGGCAACAATCAGGATTATGCGGCGCATATTACCGTAGATGCTCGATTCTACGCCGATCGAGCGTAATATTTGATCCCGCCTACTGGACAATCCCCTTACGGACCGCATACAGGATCAATTCCGGAATGCTGTGTACATTCAGCTTCTGCATCAAATTCCCGCGGTGTGTGTCGACCGTGTGTGGACTGAGATTTAGAAGATCGGCAATCTCTTTGGTCGGCTTCAGCTCGACAATTAACTGCAGCAGTTCGCGCTCTCTGGCTGTAAGCAGGTCATAAGGATCTTCCAGGCCATGTTGTCTGACTTGTCGCACATAGTCCTCGGCCAAGACTTTGCTGACAGCCGGGCTAAAGAACGCCTTACCGGATGCAACCGCGTGCACCGCTTGAATCAAATCCCCTTCGGGCGAGTCTTTCAGCAGGTATCCACGCGCGCCCGCCTTCAGCGCCCTAAGAATATAGGCTTCGTCAGAATGAACGCTCAATATGATAATGGCCGTGCGAGGATGGGCTGAACTGATTCTCTGAGCCGCCTCAATGCCATTCAAGACCGGCATGGCGATGTCCATGATCACTACATCCGGCTGCTCGCGCTCCGCAAGATCAATCGCTTCGCGGCCGTTGCCCGCCTCTCCAATCACTGCCAGATCCGGCTGCCGCTCCAGCAGCAGCCTCAGCCCGTTGCGAAGAATCGTGTGGTCGTCCGCGAGAATGATACGCAGCACTTTCTCTATCCTTGACCGTCTGCCAGCGGAAGTTCGACATTAATTACCGTGCCTTTGCCTGGGCGCGATACCAGCTCAAATGCGCCCCGCAGGTGCGATACCCGTTCCTGCATTCCCAACAGACCCATTCCCTTGTCCCTCTCCGGAATGAAGCCCTGCCCGTCGTCCTGTATTGTCAGGTGCAGCGTACCGTCGGGACGAGTCAACCGTATCTGCACCGATTTTGCTCGCGCGTGGCGGGTCACGTTTCGCAGAGCCTCCTGAACCACCCGGTAGATGCACGTCTTGTGCTCGTCGGGGAGATGTTCGGAGGAGAGGTCCGCCTGCACGTCGATGCGAACGTTGTTGTTCCGTGAAATCTCGCGAGCCTGCCATTGCAGCGCTGGCACCAGGCCCAAATCGTCGAGCATGGAGGGCCTCAGCAGCAATGACATATCGCGCACCACCGTAACAGTTCGTTCCGCAAGCCTCCGTATCTCATGCAACTGGACGCGCGATTCCGGATTACCGCTGGACGGCAGCGTTGCCGAGACATTATCGATCGCCAGCAGCAGGGCGGAAAGAGATTGCCCAACCTCGTCGTGTAGCTCGCGCGATAGCGCCCGGCGTTCGGTCTCCTGAACTTCGACCAGGCGAGCGGAGAGATCACGTAAAGCGGCGCGGGTCCGCACCATTTCTTCAAAACGCTCGGCGGAGAGCCGTTCCAGCCGCAGAATGCGGTACATGCTTCCCGCCGCAAGAACCAACCCGCAGGCCAGCGTCACCAGGAAGAGTACAAGCAGAGATCGCCGGAAGCTTGCGAAGAGTGCGGCCACCTGTCTATTGCCCGATTCCAACTGCTTCTGATTAATCCGGCTAATCTGGTCAGCCAGATGAACGATAACCATTCGGCGGGGCAAAAGCGAGTTTTGCATAAACGCATAACCCAACTCGCGCCGTTGGTCCGCATTCCATTGCAAAGCGGGCCGTAAAGAATCAAAATACGCGCTTACTTCTCTCTCGAACTGTTGAAATGGCGCGCGCTCTTCTCCGCGCAGAATTCCCGCATATTCCGCGATCATCGCTTTAATACGTGATCGCGTCTCCTCCAGTTCATTGCGATGCGTATCCGCCCGCGCAGGATCTGGCTCCAACAACAGATCGCGAACATACGTTCCCGACAAATAGACATCGGACCTGAGCTGTTCAAGAATCCGCTCTCGATTTACATAGTCCTGGCGAATCTGTTCGTTCCTGCTCTGAATCGCCTTTAGCACGGAAACCGCGTTCAGCCCGGTAATAGCGAGCAGCAGCAGAATCCCGCCGAAGCCCACTAATAGCAAGCGGCGGGTCTGCGTTCCTCTATGGCTCATGCTGCCGCTTGCTGACGCGCGCGGTTCCGTTCTCAGTGCAACTGGCCGATTGTGTATTGGAGCGCAGAGTAGGCCTCCTGATACTCATATTTTGCGCTGACGTTCTCTACTTCGGCCTGCGTTTGAGCCAGTTGAGCCTGGGTGAGTTCCACGACCGATGCGAGTCCCAGTTTATATCGGCCTTGGGCCAGATCGAGCGCCAGGTTGGCCTGCTGTAAGAGTTGTTGCGTCGTACCGATGGCTTCGTATGCCGTCCGTGCATTTTCCCATGAAGTTTGCACGTCGCGGGCAATCCGGTTCTGCAGGTCTCGGACACGCTGTTCTGTCGCCTGAAGCTGATACTCGGCTGCCTGCCGCCGCGCTGAAAACAAATGCCCGTTAAAAACAGGAATCTGCACATTGATCGCTGCCGATTCATAGCCGCTGGGTATGTTTGCGTTCGCATTCCCCGGCTTGATATAGGGCAAAGCGCCTCCTACGGCAAGCAGGCTCACGGTGGGCCGCTTCAAATCGCGCTCTGCATAGACAAACTTCCGATCGGCTTCCGTTTCCAGACGCAAACTCGCTAACTCGGGCCGGTCTTGAAAGGCACGGCTAATCAACGGCTTCGGATCGTCCGGAACATTTGCCGGCATCGGCTGGTCGGCGAGTTGATAAGCTGTGAGCTGTTCACTGCCCAGCGCTTGGGCCAGAGCGGCATAGGCGCTCTGCAAGCGGTTCTTCGCGCGCAGCAGCATCAGCTTGGCATCGGCAAAATTGACTTCCGCGAAGCTCACGTCTACCTGAGACCGCAGTTTGTTCTTCGCCAATTCAGTAACCTGGTTCGCTACGGTCCCGCGAGTTGTGACGGTTTGCTGCGCTACTCTGACCAACTGCCGAGAAAGCAGCACTTCGTAATAGGCTTGATCCACTCCCAGAATCACGTCGTAGCGAGTGGCCTGGTAGTCTATCCGGCTAGCCTGAGATCGAAGTCGGGCATTGGCCGCTAAGTTAGAGGTGCGGCCGGAATCCGTAATTAACTGCGAGAGCGCGAGGCCGGTTCCGAAATGATTGAAAAGCCGGGGATCGTTCAACGCGCCGGCGCCAAGCCGTGCACTTAGGTTCGCTTGCGCGCCCGTAACTTCGCCATTGATGGTCGGGTAGTACGCCGATCGCGCTTCAGTAATAAATTGATCCGCTCTGAGATAGCCTGCTTGCGCAGCCAGCACCTGCGGATGATTCTTCAGAGCCATCGCTCGAGCCTGCTGTAAACTCAGCGGGGGCCCAGGCGATTGCGCAAACGCTGGGCTCAGAAGCACCGCAGTCAGAGCAATTGGGGCTATCGCTCTACGCATGCTGCCTTCGGCCATAAACCAGCAAGTAGGCAGCCGGCACGATGAACACAGTCAGAATGACGGATGATGTCAGGCCCCCGATAATGGCTCGCGCCATCGGAGCATACTGCTCGGAACCCGTTCCAAACTTTAGCGCCATCGGAAGCATACCGATGATCGTCGCCAGCGATGTCATCAAAATCGGGCGTAGGCGCACGCGGCAGGCGGTAATCACCGCATCGCTTACCGGCAGATTTTGCTGCTCCAGCTTGTGTGCGAAATCAACAATCAGGATACTGTTCGATCCGGCGACCCCAATCAGCATCAGTACGCCCACCAGCGACATCACATTCAGCGTTGTCCCGGTAAGCAGAAGGATCACAAATACACCGATGAAGCCCATCGGAATCGCCAGCATGATCAGCAAGGGATCGATGAACGATCGAAATTGCGCAACCAAGATGAGGTATAGAAGCGCCGCCGCAAGAATGAAGCCGAACCCGAAGCTCTTGAAGGACTCGCGCATGCCCAGCACCATCCCGCGCAAGTTAACCCGCACGTTACCCGGAATTTTTGCGGCGGCAACAATCTTGTCAATGGCGCTCGATAACCTGCCCAGGTCTTCACCCTGCGGCGTTACATACACGTCGGCCTCCCTCTGGATCTGGTAATGATCTACCTCCGTCGGAGTTTGTGTGTGTCGCAGGCTAACCACCGTATCCAGCGTTGTCGGCTCCTTTGCATTCGGCGCTTTTAGCGGAATGCCTTTCAGATCGATGAAGCTGTGGATCGCGGATCGCCCGTGCTCCCGGTATTGAACCGATAGAAAATAATCGTTCCCGGTTTTTTCGTCCAGCCAGTAATTCGGAGCGATCATCACGTTCGAATTGAGAGCTGTGATGACGTTATCCACAATGTCCTTCTGGGAAAGCCCGAGTTCGGCCGCATGCACGCGGTTAATATTCAACTGCACGGCTGGGTAATCGAGATCTTGTGGTATATAGATTTGATCAACGCCCTGCAACCGCCGGATGCTGGCTGCAAGTTCCTGGGCGGTGTCATAATCCTGCTGAAGATTTCGTCCGGTCACCTGCACATCGATGGGAGCGGGCATTCCGGAATTCAGCGTCGCGTCCACCATCGAGCCGCTCTGCACGAACGTCCGCAGTTCCGGAAATTTAGAAGCGATTGCTTTTCGAACCCGCTCCATATATTCGAAACTGCTGACCTGGTGTCCATCCGCAAGTTCAGCCTGGACGGTCGCGGTGTAGGGGCCTGAATTGCTCGTGTATAGCGCCGAAAATCCCGCTACCATCCCGACGTTCGAGACCACCATTTTGAAATCGTGCCCCAGCGTTTGGCGAATCAAATCTTCCACCTTGGCCACATACTGATCGGTCACTCCCAAGCGCGACCCTGTCGGCGCTTTCAGATTTATCGTGAACTGCCCTGCATCGGTTTGCGGGAAAAAAGCGATACCCAGGAAGGGGTAAATGGCAAAGCTCAATAGAAACAGAGCGGAAAGTGCAACCACGGTCAGACCAGGTCGCCGCAACGCCTGCCTCACCCAAGCCTCATAGAAGTTGAGCAGAGCGTTAAATCCTCGATTGAAAGCCACATTGAATCTGTTCCAAAGCGATGGTTTCGGGCGAGCCGCCGCGCCCTCATGCGCATGCATGCCTATGTGCGGCACGTGCCTCAAGAATCGCGAGCAGAACAGCGGAATAACCGTCATCGCTACGGCAAAGGAGATCAGCAGAGATAGGCAGAATGAAAGCGCCAAACCGGAAAACAAAAATTTACTGACACCATACAGGAACGTGACCGGAAAGAACGCAACCACGCCCACCAGAGTGGCCGCCAGCACGGCCAGAGTCACTTCCGAACCGCCGCTTTCCGCCGCCAGCACCGGGGGCTCCCCAAGTTCAAGGTGGCGGTAGATGTTTTCGAGCGAGATTACCGAGTTATCGATCACCCGCGAAAAGGCCAGCGCCATGCCGCCCAAAATCATGGTGTTTACGGTGCTGCCCATCATGTACAGAATTACGAAAGTTGCCAGCGCGGAGATGGGAATCGAAAGCAGAACAGCCGAAGTAGCCCGAACGCTTCCCAGAAACAGCAGAATCATCAGCGTGGTCAGGGCCAGGCCAATCAACCCTTCATGCAGGACGGTCTGAATCGCCTCCTTCACGAACACCGATTGATCGAAAAGAACGCTGGTCGTGAGCTGTTTGGGAACATCGTACAAAGTGCTGAGCAGCTTACGAACACCGTTCACGACGGCAATCGTATTCGTATCCCCACCCTGCTTCATGATCGGGATGTAAGTGGACCTCTGGCCGTCTACCCGGACAATGTTGTATTGAATCGCGTTTCCATCCTCGGCGTGGCCAACATCTTTAACCGATACCCACGAATTACCATCGGTCTTGATGGGAACGTCATTCAGCTCGCGCATATTCGACACCAGGCTGTTGGAATATACGTAATAATCGAATGGCCCAAGCTTTACGTCACCCGCGGGCAAAATCAAATTCGCCTGGTTCACCGCATGCACTACGTCCATCGGACTCAGTTGCCGCGACAGCAGTTTGTAAGGATCGACATAGACCATGATCTGCCGGTACTTGCCCCCAAACGGCGGCGGGATTGTCGCGCCCTTAACCACGGCAATCTGGTTCCGAATACTGAACTGCGCCAGGTCATGAAGCTGCGTTTCTGAAAGGCCCGCGCCTTTCACCGCAACCATGCACACGGGCTGGCTGGACGCGTCGAACTTCAACACCACCGGGGGCAGTGTGCCCGGAGGCAGCCGCCGCAAATCCGCCAGCGCAAGGTTTGAGATCTGATTGATATCGGTGTCGGCGCTGGTGCCGGGCTGAAAAAAGATTTTGATCAGGCTGACGCCCGGCATCGATCGCGATTCCATGTGATCGATACCCGCCGCCAGGGTGAAGAAGCGCTCCAGCCGGTTTGTTATGTCGGTCTCAATATCGCCCGGCGGCATCCCCGAGTAGAACGTAGCGATCGCCACTTCCGGCAGGTTGATCACGGGAAATAAATCAACCGGCATGCGCACGACGCTGACCACGCCGATGATGGTCAGGGCAAGGCAGATGACGACGATGAAGTAAGGATTGCGAATCGAAAACTTTGACATTCAGCTAAGAACTCTCTGTTCGCAGTTCCGCTTGCTCAGAAGCCGTGAAAAAATCCGGGACTGACTCAAGCGCCGTCCGCCAAATGCCCGAAAACGCAATCGCTCGACCCGGCGCGGCTGTCTGTCCCGTTGATTTTTTCACGGCTTCTCTCTGCGCGCGGTTCCGGATCTCACACAGAATCCCAGGGGTTAGGGAGGTGCGCCACTCGTCTTCCGGCATACTGCTGGTCAGCTCTGCCCCTGATACGTCGCAGCTTCCGTAACCTTCGGATAAACCGCCTCCCCAGCTCGCAAGCCGCTTCGATCGCTGATCACAACCCGGTCGCCATCGGCAAGCCCCGATAGCACCTCCGCGTAGTTCTCGGTCTGAATGCCCAGAGAGATTTGCCGGTCCTGGATCTTATCGCTCCGATCCACCACCAGAACGCTCGCGTGATCGCCACCCTGGTTCACTGCCTGCAGCGGAACACAGAGAGCGTCGCCTCGCCGGTCCAGCGCCAGCGTAGCCTCCGCGTATACCCCAGGAATCAATATGCCCTTGGGATTCGGCACGTCCACTTCCGTGTGCATTGTGCGCGTCGCGTCTCCCACATCAACGGAAAAGCGTGCGATCCTGCCCGGAAAATCGCGGTTCAGCGCCGGTACACGCACATTGACGGGATCGCCGATCTTGACATATCGGACATACGATTCCGGCACCGGGATAACCAGCCGGAAGAGATCTTCTTGCGATAGCCTCACAAGCGGCGTCGCCTGCGTGCTCGAACTGGTTCCGGCCTGTACCAGCGTGCCCAGATTTGCGTATCTCTGAGTTACAACACCCGAAAACGGAGCAGTAATTCTCGAATAGTCGTACAATGCCTGATCATGCGCCAGTTTTGACTTTGAAAGAGACAGTTGGCTCTTGGCCACTTGCAGACGGGACTTCGCCGCTTCTATCTGAGCTTCCGCAGCCAGATCTTTTCCTTGCGCATCATCCACTTCCTGCTGCGCCACTAACCCCGGCTTACTGGCTGCAACATTATTCAACCGTTCAAATTGAAGATGCAGCACGTTGTGCTGTGCCTCAATCCTGTTCAGCTCATGGCCGGCATCGGTCACCTGGTCCGCCATGCTCGCAATCGACGCCCGATCCTCCTCTAACAGAGCCTGCAGCTCAGGAATCTCGAGCGTCGCGATCAACTGTCCCTGCCTGACGTGGCTCCCATAATCCACGTACAGCTTCGAAACGAAGCCCGCCTCTTTCGCAAATACGTCAATCTCCTGAAAGGGAACCAATTCGGACGACGTCGTCAGATACCGCGCCATGGGTCTGCGTGACACGCTGGTCACCGCAACCGTTGGAAGCGCGCTCTCCGTGTTTCCGCTTGCTCGCGCAACGTCATTCCTTCCGCACGACGCAAGCGCCGCGGCCGCCCCGCCCACTGCAATCGACAGGGCGGCCAGCTTCAATCGGTGCGCTCTACTGTTCCGGTGCATCGTCGTTTAGTTTTCCCGATACATACTGAATCTTTTCTAAAAGCTGAGCGAGCGATCGATTCGGGGACTGGCAAAGCTCAATCAGTTCCCGTTCGGTCTCGATAATTCTGGCTGCTTCGCGCGGCACATCTGCGGCAATTTCAACCGGCACCGACACAACCCCGTGGCAATCGCCGTGCAGCAAATCTCCCGGGTTGATCTTCAGGCCGCCAATCTCGATTGGAATTCCGAAATCGACCACGTGCGCGTAGGAATGCGATACCGAAATGCTGCCCGCAAACGATTGGAGACCGGTCTTTTCCACTCCCAGCAGATCCCGGACCGCGCCATTGGTTACATACGCGGTACAGCCAAGCGCAGTGAAAAGGTTCGCGTGTATCTCACCTAATAGCGCTCCCAGCCCGGGCGTCTCATCCACATCCTGAACCGCCACGAATTTCGGAGTGGGGACCGACTGCACATAGGTCCACCAATCATGCCGGTCGTAGTAGCAGCGGCCCGCAATGGGTGTTGCGGAAGTACGAATCCGCGCGGTAATGGCGTGCCCGGCCCGCGGCTTCATCCCCGGAAACAGGCACCGCACGGAGCCGCGAATGAACCCTTCATTCCGGGTCCTTACCTGAAAATGCTCGATTGCGTTCGAGACGGTGCAGCTATCGAACTTCTCGAGTTCTGCAAGCACGTGCGGCTGCGTCGTTCTCATCGCCTGCATATCTGCAGCCCCACTGTAAACAATCGCTGGCCCTCGATCCATACCCTGCCAAGGGGATTCTACGAGTGTTGGAAGAGTAGAAGTGAGAATACTCGACAATCGACCCAGGAATACTGCCCGCAAGCGATACCGCCGCTCCCCAGAACCGGGTACGCTTCGGATTATCGACCGGCATGGGCCAGATCCGCATTGTTCTTGCCAATCATCATCCGATAGTCCGGACCACGCTCCGCAGTCTGCTTGAAAAGGAGCCCGCGTTTGAAATTGTCGGCGAGGCGGCGAACGGGCGCGAGGCCGTTGTTCTCATCGATTATCGACGGCCCGATGTTGTCTTGCTCGACATCCACCTGCCCATCGTCAACGGCATCTCGGCCGCAATTGAAATCTCCGCCAGGAACCCCAGCCCCGGCATCATCATGGTCACCGAACTCGCCGACGAAGAGTACGTAGTGGAAGCTTTCAAGGCAGGTGCGCGCGGCTATGTGCGCGCCGACACAGCCCAGGCCGATCTCGCCTCAGCGGTTCGCACGGTTGCTCAAGGCAGCACTTATGTGAGCCCTTCCATCACTTCACAGTTGAGCCAGGTTTCCCAATCGCAGCTCCTGCCGCATTGAATTGCAGCGGGTATTCACCGGCTAATTCCAGAATCGCTCGCCTTTGCTAACGCAAGCGCTCGTTTGCCGCCCGCCTCGTCTCCGCGGCACTGACGGACGCAATGTGGTCGGCCGCCGGTCCGTGACAACTTTCGCAGCGCACCCCGCCATGTTTGCCAACACCGAGCAGCGCCAAGCAGAAGGGTGGCGACAGCATTGCGAAGGAACCCCAACTGACAGATTATCCTTGTTTTCTTATACGTATACGTATATACTCCTAAACAGCAGGTAGTTATAAAAAGCTGCCATTTTGAGCGATTGGTGTGTGGGGTCAATAACATGAATAGTAAGTCTGTAGGCCGACGCCAGGGCTTTGCCTGTAAGTTCTCTTACTGGCTCGTAGTTTTTCTGATAACGATCGGCGGCGGTATTTACAGCGCGAGCGGACAAGCGCTGCAAGGTATTGCCGGAACTGTAACTGACGCAACTGGCGCTGTCATTCCGAATGCAAATGTCACCGCTACGAATACCGCTACGAATGTGGCGAAGACGGCCGTCACCAGCTCCGCCGGAACTTACCAGTTTACGGACTTGATTCCTGGCACTTATACGGTAAAAGTGGAATCTGCCGGGTTTCAGGCCTCGGTTCATAGCGGCGTCGGAGTTAGCGTCGCCAGAGTTTCCAATGTCGATGCAGTACTGCAGCCGGGCAGAACAGAACAGACCGTCAACGTAACGGAAAGCGCAATCGCTCTCGACACCACGCAGCCTGCGCTGGGCACGACCATTGAAAACAAGGTCGTTCAAGAACTGCCCAATGAAGTCACCGGAGGGCGCGGCCGTCAAATTGACCAATTCGTTTTCCTGGCGCCGGGCGTTACGGGAGGCACCTTCAGTAAACGCATTAACGGTGGGGTCGATTTTGAGAGCGAAGTCGTGTTCAATGGCATTCCGATGGCCCAATCGGAGACCCAGGGTTTTCAAACCATCTGGAATCCTCCGTACGAACTGGTCAATCAGTTCAATGTTCTGCGGTCTTCCTTCTCTGCGCAGTACGGGTTGGCGCAGGGTGTCGTCACGTATAACACAGCGTCAGGAACGAACACACTTCATGGCGATGCCTTCGAGATCGTTCGGAACAACTACTTCGATGCACGCGGAGCATACAACGACACGACGCCCATCGACAGGGAACACAACTACGGATTTAGTTTAGGCGGCCCGATCATTATTCCCAAGATTTACAACGGGAAGAATAGAACCTTTTTCCATCTGAGTTTCGAATGGTATCGCCAGGATGTAACGAATACCGACTTCAGATCGCTACCGACAGTAGCCGAAAAGGCCGGTGATTTCAATGGGGTGGCGACCATATGGAATCCAGCAAACAGCGGTTGCAACGCCAATGGTAATACGCCCGGGATGCCGTTCAAAGGGAATGTCATTCCTCAAGTTTGCTTCAGTCCTGTTTCAGCCAGCCTGCTGCAATACATGCCCAATCCTCCTCTGCCGGGCTTTGCGAATAACCAACCATCTTTGTTGGGTGTTATTCCTACGAGACAAAACCCCTGGGGCTTCACGATCGATCACAGCATCAGCGACCGGCAGTCCATTCACTGGACCGAATGGCGCAACAAGTGGACTTCGTACGGTACGGAGACGGATGCTCGGCTACCGACCAGCAATCCACTTACAAGTAATATCTTTCAACCGGATCTTGGCACGGTATTCATACTCAACTACGCCTTAACGGTCAATCCTCACTTGGTCATGACAGCGGGAGCAAGCTGGCTGGGAGAATTGAACGATCAGATTAGCCAGCGGACATCAGTTCCAAGCTTCGCCCCAGCCCCGGGGACTCCCCAAATACCGGAGCTGGAGTTCACGGGACCAAATTCTCCTTCACAGCTTGGCTCGCCATGGATTGAGTCCATCAATCGCAAACTCGGCTGGGTGGTTTCAAACAATTGGCTGTGGGTACACGGCAGGCACACCTTCAATATCGGAGGAGAGTTCCGCCGAACATACCAGGACGACAATGAGTGCCAACAGTGCGCCGGCCATTTTGTATTCAGCAATAATCAAACGGCTGATCCGAATAATCTCAGCACAACGGGCAATTCATTCGCTAGCTTTCTTCTCGGAACGGTGGACAACGCAAGGCGCATTGGATCGCAGGAGTTGCGTCTGCGAAATAAAGACTTCTCCACCTATATTCAGGATGATTTCAAGTGGACCCCGCGGCTGACCATCAACATGGGTCTGCGCTGGGACCTGATGTTTCCCTTTACTGAAGTGGACGACAACATCGTGTATTTCGATTCCCACATTCCGAACCCGGCCGCGGGAGGACTGCTTGGCGCGGCCACGAAGTTCGGAAACTGCGATGGCTGCGCCGGAATCACTCGCGCCACTTTGCATCGGGCTCATTTCAGCCCGCGAACCGGTTTTTCTTATGAGCTAAATAGTAAGACCGTGCTTCAGGGCGGGTTCTCCATGAACTTCCTTGACGGCGGAGCCTACGAGTACGGCACTAGCAAAGTAGCTGTGAATTATGGCAATCTGCTCCTAGGATCGTTCACTCGTAATTCCACAGGATCGACCACGGCAGGCTTCGGCTCCTGGAATACGAACGCCCTTCCCTATCCATCCTTGACTCCGTTCGGCCCAGGGCTGGGCGTTGGCACTCAGATAAATGGATTCGATCCCATCAACGACGGCAAGGCCCCGTACGACATTGTCTGGAATATTGGCATTCAGAGGGAGTTGCCGTACCAGATGTTCCTGTCGGCATCGTATACAGGAAACCGCGGCAATTTCCTGCCGTCGGCCCTCAATCCGCCAAACCAGCTCTCTCCCGTGTATTTGAACCGGTTTGGCAGCCTTTTGGGAGATGACTTCACAAAGGTCGGCCCAAGCAATGGGGTTTCACTTCCCTACTCCACGTTTCTGACCGACTTTCCGACAGCGAACTTACTGCAAGCCCTGCGGCCGTACCCGCAGTTCGCAGGCATCTTTAATAATTTCGATAACACCGGTTCTTCGCTTTACAACGCGATGCAGATCCAGCTCGAGAAACGATACACCAACGGCCTGAGCTTCCTGGTTTCTTATAATCTGTCGCGCATGATGGCGAACACGAACTCCGGTTTCACCTCATTCGCGAATGCGTCCCTGAACAAGGACAACCAGAAGGCGGAGTGGGCGATCGATAATAACGATCAGACTCACATGATCAATATTGCAGCCACTTACGAGCTTCCGTTTGGTAAGGGCAGGCCGTACTTGAACCGGGGTGGCGTCGTCAACGCAGTCCTGGGCGGGTGGCAGATCAGCCCGATCCTCACCTATGCAACCGGCACGCCACTTTTCAGTGGTACTGGCGGTTCGGTATACGTTGGCGGAGATCCGCTGGGCAACGGTTGCGCCCCTTGCAACCGGGCCGATGTAGTTTCGACCTCGAATATGCAGTTTTCTTACAACAACGTCTACAAGGGATTGCCGGTCATTAACAAGGCGGATTTCAGCGATCCCGGACCATGGGTTTTAGGCAATGCCCCGCGCGTTCTCAAGCAGTTGCGCAATCCGTTCGGCTACAACGAAAATATTGCTCTTGCGAAGTACTTCGATCTAGGTGAGCGTGTGAAGCTGAAGTTGGAGATTGAGTATTTCAATGTGCTGAATCGAGTCGTATTCGGCGGACCCAATTTGAACTTCAATGATTCGAATTTCGGACAGGTAATCAATAGCCAAGCGAATACGCAGAGGCAAGGCCAGGGACACTTAGAGATCCGGTTCTAGCGCCAGTTTCTACTTTGCTAATAGCGAAGTCGTGGGGCAGGCTGCAATGCCTGCAGGCCGATTGCTGATCGGCCTTGCCGTCTGGTGGCGCACGACTTATCGCCCCGGCGGGCAGTTCAGTGCCCGCTCTTTCGAATCGGTAGCAATTTTGGCGTCCCCAAGGGGATTCGAACCCCTGTTATCGCCGTGAAAGGGCGGTGTCCTAGGCCGGGCTAGACGATGGGGACGCGGCAGGTACGATCTCTCTCAATTTAGCAGAGCCGTCGCTCTTACACTCCGCCACAACGGAGCCGTGAGCGTCAGCGAACGTGATTGGCAAGCTAAAGTGTGTGCAAATATGCCAGGATATTCGCCTTGTCGTCAGCCGATAGCATGTCAGAATACGCCGGCATGCCGTTGCCGCCGTTGTTGATCTGGTTGAGCACATTCTCGTC
>DATIMA010000186.1:0-4019 GCA_035475915.1 Bryobacteraceae bacterium | reverse complement strand
TTTAACAACACGACCTCAGTCCTTTACGATCTTCCCTTTGGCCGCGGACGCCATTTCAACATTCAGAATCGGGCTTTGGATCTGCTCGTGGGCGGTTGGTCCGTCGATCTCATCAACACCATCACGTCGGGATTACCAATTAACATCGGCTACAGCCTCACTACGCAAGCCCAGACAAGTCCGCTGCTAACGCCCAGGCCGAACCTTACGGGCGCGTCGCTGTACTTGTCCGGAGGGAATCCGACACACTATCTCAATCCGGGAGCTTTCAGCGTTCCCAGCTACACCCAGCCGTTTGGCAGCGCCGGAAGGAATATAGCCAGGGGGCCGTCTTTTGAGGAGCTGGACTTCGGCCTGCACAAGAATTTCGCATTGTGGTCTGAATCGAGCCGCCTGGAGTTCCGCGCGGAGGCATTTAATCTGCTGAACAATACGAACTTCAATGTGAATTCCGGGTTTAGTACCACGTACGGAAACAGCTCTTTTGGAGTGTTCACGCAGACGCTGCCCGCCCGCCAGATCCAACTGGCGCTCAAATTGGTCTTTTAGCGCGCGCCGGACTGCTCCTCTCGAGTTTTTCTTCGGTTTCTTTTTCTTGCTTATCGTTGACAGGCGTGTTTCGAACTCTTTACAATTGCTTTCAAAGCTCAGGTTTCAGTTGTCCGGCCTTCAGTTGTTAACGGTCCGGCGAAAGGGTTGAAAATTATGAGGAATATCTTGAAGTGCTCCGGGGGCGCATTGCGCCGGGTTTCGTCTACCGTTTTGCTTGCAGCCGGCGCGCTGCTGGTGGCTTCCATCCCGCTTCTGGGCCAGGAAGTAACAGGCGCCATTAGCGGCATCGTGACAGACCCGTCCGGCGCGGCGATTGCCGGCGCGAAAGTCACAGCAAAGGATTTGGATCGCGGCACGGTGTCGTCCAATACCACCGCCGGAAACGGATTCTATAATTTTCCCCGCTTGCCGGTCGGCCGCTACGAAGTCCGGGCGGAGAATCCGGGCTTTCAGGCCTCGGTGCAGCCAGATGTGGTCTTGCAGCTCAATCAGAACGCCCGAATTGACTTCCAGATGCAGGTAGGAAACGTAAACCAAACGGTAGAGGTTAGCGCGGCCGCGCCGGTGCTCCAAACTCAATCGACCCAGCTCAGTACCGTGATTGATGCCCGCACCAATACGCAGTTGCCCCTGGCTACGCGCAACTACGTTCAGCTTACTTTGCTGGCGCCGGGCAGCGTCCACCCCAATCCTCAAAATTTTGAGAACGGCCAGACTACCGGCAACGGCGCGCGGCCTTACATTAACGGGAACCGCGAGCAGGCCAACAATTTCATTCTCGACGGCGTAGATAATAATCAGGCCTCGGATAATCTGGTCGGCTACGCTCCCAGCCCGGACGCGATTCAGGAGTTCAACCTGATCTCGCAAAATGCGTCGGCAGAGTTCGGCAACTTTATGGGCGGCATCATCAGTACGTCTATCAAAGCCGGCAGCAATGGCTTTCATGGCGATGTGTTTGAATTTTTCCGCAACGACAAGCTGAACGCTAATCAGTGGTCGAACAATTTCGCGGGACGTAATCCAGTAACCGGGCAGCCGGTCCGTCCCAGGGCGTTATTGCGCTGGAACGAGTTCGGCGCTACGCTCGGCGGTCCGATCAAGAAGGACAAATTGTTCTTCTTTGTGGATTATCAGGGCGAGCGATTCGATACTCCGGCCAGTAACAACGCCTTTACCGTGCTTACCGCCAAAGAGCGCTCGGGCGACTTCTCGGAGCTTCTTTCACAGGGGATTCACATCCAAAACCCGAACCCGAACGGCCCGGCGTTCATCAACAACGTGATTCCCGCGAATCTCTTGAGCCCGGCGGCCATGAAGATCGTGAATTCCCAGTATTATCCGCTGCCCATCAACAGCAATCTGGTGAACAACCAAACGAATACAGTACACAATGCAACTAACGTCGATCAGGGCGACGCGAGAGTGGACTGGAATGTATCCGATCGGGATCGCGTGTTTGGCCGCTATTCGCAGGCCTTTATGACTATCCCCTCAACGAACAGCCAGCCGCTCATCTATAGCGGTTTCGCGAATTATCCGATTCACAATGGTGTTCTCGATTGGACCCGGACCATGGGTCCATCCCTGGTCAACGATGCCCGAATCGGTGTGAACTATGTCGTCATCAACAACGGTGCGGCCAGCAACGGATTGCCGGATTTGAATAAGCAGTTCGGAATTCCGGATATCCCGTCGAGCATTCTGACCGGCCAGGCGTTCTCGACCAACAACTTCATCAGCAACATCGGGAACAGTAACATTTATCAGTTGTTTGCCGATACCACCATCGAGTACGAAGACACGGCCATTCTTACGAAGGGCTCGCATACCATGCACTTCGGATTTCAGGGTTACCGGCAGCGCATCAATACCTTCTACTCGGGAAACAATGGTCTTGGCGGGACGTTCTCCTATAACGGGCAGTACAGCGGCCGCGCCGAATCGGATTTTCTTCTCGGGCTTCCGGATGAGGTCGGCAGCGGTACTTCAGGCGGTACCTGGGGGCAGCGGGCGAACATCTTTGGCGCTTACCTCCAGGACGACTGGCGGGCGAGCAATCATCTGACCATCAACTTAGGCCTGCGTTATGAAATTCATACGCCATGGGTAGAAGTGCATGACCGCCAAACCAACTTCGGGCTTATTTCGGGCGCCATCGAACAACCGGGTCAGAACGGGAATAGCCGGGCTCTCTACAACACGTACAACGGAATCGGCAACTGGCAGCCGCGCATTGGTTTTGCCTGGACTCCCGGAGGCGGCAACACCGTCATTCGTGCGGCATACACGTTGTCTTCCTATCTGGAAGGGACCGGGACGAATCTGCGGCTCACGATTAATCCGCCGTTCTCCTCCGAGCATGATGGCCTGTATACGAACCTCGCTTATCCTGCGTCCACTTTGGACCAGGGCTTTTCCACGTTGATCGGAACGAATCCTTGCACCCAGGCTGGGCTTCTGGCGGCGTCGCCTGCTTGTTTCGCTGGTGTCACACTGCGTGTTTGGGACCCCAACGTTATGCCTGCTTTATCGAACCAGTGGAATTTCACCGTGCAACGACAGGTCGGTAATTCGACTACTGTTCAACTCGGATACGTGGGCCAGAGAGCGACCCATTTAATGGTCGCGACACCCTACCTGCAGAAACAACTGCTCGCCAACGGAACGGTTGTGAATAGCCCCTATCTCTCTGGCAATCCGGTGCTGCAAAAAGAAATCGGCCAGATCTCCGGAACAGCTTCAGATGGCAATCAGAGCTACAATGCGCTGCAAGCCGTTTTCCAGCGGCGGCTGGCCCAGGGCCTTTCGTTCCAGGCTAACTACACCTGGTCGAAGTGCATGGAAGATTCTATCGGCTACTACGGCGCAGGCGGCCAATCCGCCCCTGCATCGGCCTATTGGCAGAATCTCTACAACAAGAAGTCTGAGTGGGGACCGTGCTTCTTTGATGCCAGCCAGATCTTCTCCGGCTACGTCACCTACGATCTTCCCTTCGGCCGCAATCGCATGTTCGGCAAGAATATGAATCGCATTCTGGACGGCTTTGTAGGCGGCTGGGAGGTTAACGCGATTGCCAGCTTCCATGGCGGCTTCCCGTTGACCATTAGCTCCAGCGACCAATCCGGCACCAAGGCCCGCAGCGCCCGTGCCGATTGCCTGAGCCCGGCGGTAGTTTTTGGCGAGCAGGACGTTACGGCAACTCTGGGTGGCGGATATCAATGGTTCAGTCCCGCTCCCTATGCGAAGCCTAAAAAGGGTACGTTTGGCAGTTGCGGCGTTGGCACCGTTCGCGGTCCGGGCTTGCATACCGTCGATTTAAGCGTGGTCAAACACTTCGCCGTAACCGAACACCAAAACCTGGAGGTCAGGGGCGAGTTCATCAATGTGTCCAACACGCCCATTTTGAATGCTCCGAACCGTTCCATCGGTTCGAATCTCGGTGTCGTGAGCAGCTCACAGGGCGC
>DATIMA010000185.1:0-31373 GCA_035475915.1 Bryobacteraceae bacterium | reverse complement strand
CCAGCAGCGCTTCTTCAATCTCCTTCGTGAACAGGCCCTTTCCGCCCGCCTGCACCAGCGAAGCCGTTTGCAGATGATCTCCGGTAGTCTTAATCACTTCGATCCGGGTTGCCACGCCCAGATCCTTCAATCGCGAGCCGATGTAGTGCGCCTGCCAGAGGGCCAGTTGGGAGCCGCGCGAGCCGATCGTCAGAGTTTTCGCTGCCGCAATCGCCATCAGCTTCGCAGCCGGAAAATGCGGCGGACGGCCGTGATCAACTCGGTCTCGCGGTTCTCCTCGCCCCGGTCCTGGGCCGCGGCCTGGCGGCGCATTTCGGAAATGGGTCCATGGGCAATCTTATTTACGATGCCGCGGGTAAGCGCCTGCAACGCGTCTTCCTGTTCTGCGGTCAGCGGGCCCAGCCGGGCCCGGTAGCGGCCGAGCACATCGCTCCGAATCGCCTCCAATTGCTCCTGCAGGCTAACGATGGTCGGGGTGACGTTGCGCTCGCGCAGTTTTGCTTCGAGCCGCGTCACCTCTTCGGCGACAATACTCTCGGCGTGTTGAGCGACTTCGCGGCGCGCGCGCAAGTTCCGATCTGCCAGGCGCTGCAAATCGTCAATGTCGTACAGAAAAGCGTGATCCAAGCCGTTTACCGCCGGATCGATATTGCGCGGAACGGCGATATCGATCAAAAACATGGGCTGGTTCCGGCGGCTTTCAATCGCGCGCCGGATCATCTCAGGACTCAAGATGTAGCCGGGCGCCGCTGAGGAGGTAATCACGATGTCCATCTCGGCCAAACGAGCCGGGAAAAGGTCGTAGAGAACGACTTCTCCGCGGAACATCCTGGCGAGGTCCTCGGCGCGTTCACGGGTGCGATTCGAAATAAGGATCTCGTGAGCGCCGGCGCTCAGCAGGTGCTTGGCAGCGCCTTCCGACATTTTCCCGGCGCCGATTATGAGGACCCGCTTCTTGTGGAGCGAGCCGAAGATCTCCCGCGCCAGTTCCACCGCGGCATAGCTGACCGAGACGGCATTCTGGCCGATCTCGGTTTCGGAGCGAATGCGTTTCGCAACATTGAAAGCGCGCGTCAGCACGGTATCAAGGACGGTGCCGAGCGTGCCCTGGTCGCGAGCCTGACGATACGCTTCTTTGAGCTGGCCCAGGATCTGCGGTTCGCCCACAATCATGGAATCCAGACTGGATGCCACCCGGAAAAGGTGACGGATCGCCTCCGCTTCTTCGAATAAATAGAGATGTGGCCGTATCGAGTCGAGCGTTACACCATCGCGGCCATTTACCAGGCAGTCGAACAGAGACTCGGCTGAAACACCATCGTCGAGAGCCGCGGTAAGTTCAACCCGGTTGCAGGTGGAAAGAATAAGCGCTTCCTTTGCGCCGCCCGCCTGCATTTGAAACAGCGCAGCCGGAATCTCTTCGGCCCGGAAGGCAAGCTGTTCGCGGACCTGCAGCGGGGCCGTACGATGATTAATGCCCGCAAGCGCCAGTCTCATTAGTGGAACAGGCTCCTCAACCCAGCATGGGTGGCCCAGGTAATAATGGAGCAGCCTAGCACGCTGACCGTGAGCCATGCGATGCGGCGCCCGCGCCAGCCGGCGGAAACGCGCAAGAAGATCATGGCCAGATAGAACGCCCAGGTAAACAGGAAAAACGCAATCTTCGGATCGCCGATCCAGTTGGTGCCGCTATCGACGAAAGCCCAAATAACCCCCGTGGCGGTCCCGATGGTGATGAAGACGAATCCGGCGTTCATGGATTGCGTGATGATGCGATCGAGTGTCGCGAGCGGGGGCAGGCGATTCGACGAGGGCGTGACTCGCTTGCGTTTGAGCTGCCGCTCCTGCAGGAGATAGTAGACGGAAGCGACCGCGGAGAAGATCAACGCCGCATATCCGATTAACACCGTTGATATGTGGATAACGAGCCATGCGTTCCTGACATACGGGCTGCTCCATGGAGCTATCGGAAATTCAGTAGCCCCAATCAAGGTCATAAAAAAAACCAGTGGAAAAATGCAAACACTGAAGATAGAGATCCGGTAATAGGTGTACCCTAACAGGAAAAGTACAGCAATGAGGAACGCGCAGACCGAACTGGTCTCGTAAAAATTGTTCAGCGGCAAGCGGCCGGCTTCGGCCCAAAGCTCAACGATGGACACGAGATGAAAGACTGCGCCCGTACCGAAGGCAACCAGTGCCGGAAGGAACAGGCGTGTGTTCTTTCGAAACAGATAAATCAGCGCGTACAGCAGTCCGCAAGAGTACAAGGCGGCGGCCGTCCGCAGCCAGACAACACTCATGGCGGGGACTCTCTATCAGTATAGGGGTCGTAGTCGATATGGGAGCCGAAGTCAGTATAGAGGTCGTAAAAGTTTTGCGAAACGGGAACCGGCTGTGGACGTACGGAATCATTCTTAACAGAGAGCGGTGGTGCTAGAGAGCCGCGACGCCGGTAAACAGGGGACTGCAGCTTAAGTAAATTTCATGAGCGAAGCTCTTAGCAATCGAAGAGCGGTGGTAACCGGTGCATCCAAAGGCATCGGGTTTGCAATCGCACAGGCCCTGCTAACCGCAGGTGCGGATGTGATTATCTGCGGGCGCGACCCGAAGCAGGTGAAGGCGGCTGTGAGCCGGCTCAGCAAAACGGCGCCTGACCGGAAAGTGGCGGGCCACGCAACCGATGTGAGCAGTAGCGAGCAAGTGGCCGGGCTGTTTCGATTCGTTGATGAGCAGTTTGGCGGGTTGGACATTCTGATCAACAACGCCGGTTTCGGGATTTTTCGCGCGGCAGCGGAACTGAGCATCCAGGAATGGGACCGCCTTATCGGAACCAATCTTTCCGGGGCTTTCTATTGCAGCCGCGAGGCGCTCGAGCGTTTCAAGCAATCGAGAGGTGGCTGGATCATCAATATCAGCAGCCTGGCAGGGAAAAATCCATTCGCCGGCGGCGCCGGTTACAACGCCTCGAAGTTTGGATTGAATGGATTTACCGAGGCGATGATGATGGACCATCGCTATGACAACGTGCGGGTGAGCTACATCATGCCGGGCAGCGTGGACACCGAATTCGCCGGTGAGCAGGCGTCAAAAAGGTCCGATTGGAAGATCGCGCCGGAGGATATCGCAGAGATCGTGTTGGGAATTCTAAAAATGCCGGAAAGAACATTAATCAGTCGTGTTGAGGTGAGACCTTCTCGGCCGCAGAAGAACTAATCAGAAAAGCCCGATGAGGAAAACAGCTTAACGCCTATTCATGAAAAAGGTGCCTCTGACGATGAAAGCAAGTAGGAAGCAGCGTGGTGGTGTTTGGCCCCTGGTTTGCTCCCTGTTGAGTGTACGTCAACAGGATTTGAGGCCGGGGCTGGATGCGATCGGAAGGAACAGCAGCACTCGGTCATGAGTAGAAAGAAGGATCAGAATATATGAGCCGGCTCCGCAAAGTGCTCGATCCTAGCAGGACGGGCAAAGACGCCGAAAGCTTAGAGAAGACGTTACTGAAGCTAATCGTCGGTCAGGACGAAGCCATCGAACAGATCGTGAACATCTATCAGATGCATGTCACGGGTCTATCGGCGCCGGGACGCCCGGTAGGCAACTTCCTGTTCCTGGGTCCGACGGGATCCGGCAAGACGCGGACCGTGGAGGCGACAGCCGAAGCGCTGCTCGGCAATCCACGGGCGGTGATTAAGATTGACTGCGCTGAATTTCAGCACAGCCATGAGATCGCCAAGTTGATCGGTTCGCCTCCCGGCTATCTGGGCCATCGCGAAACGCATCCGCTGCTCAGTCAGGAAGTAATCAACCAGCATCACACCGACTCGATGAAGCTCAGCTTTATCCTGTTTGACGAGATCGAGAAGGCCAGCGATGCACTGTGGAACCTGCTGCTTGGCATTCTTGATAAAGCAACGCTCACTTTGGGAGACAATCGCAAGGTTGATTTCTCAAGAGCGCTGATCTTCATGACCAGTAACCTGGGCGCTGCGGAAATGAGCGCTCTGGTGAGCCCGAAGCTCGGGTTCCAGACAATCGCGCCCACTCACACGACCGCCGACGTTGACAAGCTCAACGAAAAGATGTCGAAGAGCGGTGTCGAAGCCGCCCGGCGGAAATTTACGCCGGAGTTCATGAACCGGATAGATAAAGTTGTGGTGTTCAAGCCGCTGGGAGAACCGGAACTGCGCCGCATCCTGGACCTTGAACTCGGCCAGGTACAGCAGCGTATTATGCTGTCGCCAAGCGAAAAGTCGTTCGTCATCACGGTTTCCGATTCAGGCAAGGAGTTCCTCTTGAACGAGGGCACAGACGTGAAGTATGGCGCACGGCACCTGAAGCGCGCGATCGAACGTCTGTTGGTTCACCCCCTGTCCAACCTCATGGCTACTAGCCAGGTGGGTGCGGGCGATTGGATCCAGGCGGATTTTGACGAGACGTGCAATTGCCTTCTCTTTACTAAGGAAGCAGAAGGGCTGGAACTCCATACAATCGCAAGTATGGTGGGTGGAAACCTGCAGCTTCACGATGCTGCCATGGCCGCCGCGGCCGCCCAACCGGAGCACACGAAGAGCATCGCCAAACCGGCTAAAAAGTAGGGTCGGGCACGGCCGACCCGCCGGCCCCACAACCGGCTATATCAGATTTCGAGAAGGTAGCCCTTCTTTCCGACATTCCGGCAGCGTGTCCTGCCCAACTTGGTTTCTACTCCGGCGGCCTCGTGTATGTGGCCGCAAAAAAAATAGTCCGGCTGGTACATCCTGATGAAATCTCCGACGGCTGTGCTCCCGGCGTGAATGCCATCCCGAACGCAGTCCAATGCCGTATTCCTGGGAGGACAATGGCAGATCAAAATCAGCGGATTCAGGCCGGCAAACGCGGCGAGGCGCTCGGCTATCTCAGTCTCGCTATACTCGCCCGGTGTGTCAAACGGCGTCGGACTGGAGTATCCTAGGCCGGCGATCTGGTAGCCCTCGACCTGGATCGTGTGCCCGTGAAAATCGTGCATCCTGAACTCTGAGCAGATCTGGCTCACATCGGCTTCCGACTCGTGGTTTCCAGGCAGCACATACATTTGATCCGCACGGCGCGCAAGGATCCGGCCCATGCTCTCCAGGCCCCGCCCCCAATTCACCAGGTCTCCGGCGGCAAAATACAGATCCGCATCGATCCGGAGCAGGTTTTCAAGGGCTGTGCGGTCGCCGTGTATATCGGAGAAGATCAGTAGCTTCATATGGTTAACGAGGGTATGGGTGTCCGCGAAGGGTGGTAAACGCGCGATAGATCTGTTCGGCAAGCATGGCGCGCGCAAGCTCGTGAGGCAAGGTCATTGGTGAGAGTGACAGCAGCAGGTCGGCGCGCGGCTTCCATTCCGGAGGAAGCCCGTCATGGCCGCCGACGAGGAAAACCAGATCCTGACCTCCGCCTTCGGAATCCCGAATGAGCGTGATGAAACCCGCTGAATCGAAGCTGCGGCCCAGAGGATCGAGGAAGATTTTGCGGGCGCTGGGATGCCTGGCGAACAGATCGAAGCGTGCTGGAAGAATCTCGCGGGTTTCGCAATTGGCGTAGCGGCCGCTCCGCTTCAGAAATTCAGAGGCGATCGCGTTTGCGTGCACATCGCGGGCCTTGCCGATGTAATAGAGGAAGAGCTTCAAAATACCAGTATCACCGAGAGTAATAGACCCCGACCGTCAAGGAGGGGATTGCAAATCTCCGCTAAGTGCCCGGTTGCAAAAGACATACCGAAACGATATTGTTTTATAAGCTAGGAGGAAACGCTTGGCTTCTACAGTCTGGAAGGGATACATCACCTTCGGCCTTATCACAATACCGGTACGCCTGTACGCGGCGGCGCGAACAGAGCGAGTAGGTTTCAACCAGATCCACGAAGTATGCGGTAGCCGCATCAAGCAGCAGACGTTTTGCCCCCATTGCGATCGCACGGTGGAACGCAGCGAACTGGTCAAGGGCTACGAAGTGGAGAAGGACCGCTACGTCATCGTCAATGACGAGGAAATCAAAGGCATTGCTCCCGCTTCCAGCGACAACATGGAAATCATGGAATTTGTGAAAGCGGAGGGCATCGACCCGATTTACTTCGATGCCTCCTACTTCATGGTTCCGGAAGAGGCGGGCAAGAAGGCGTATCACCTGCTGCTTGAAACCATGCAGAAGTCAGGCTATAGCGCCGTCGCGAAGATCACGATGCACCAGCGTGAATACACGGTGATCGTGCGGCCGCACGCCGATGGGTTACTACTGCACACGATGTTCTACCCGGAAGAGGTTCGCGAGGTTCCGGAGTTTCGGCGCGACGAAAACGTGAACGTGAAGCCGCAGGAAGTGGCGCTGGCCGAGAAGCTGGTGGAAGGACTGGCCGCCGATTTCGACCCCTCGAAATATCACGATGAATATCAGGGCAAGTTAATGCAGATGATAGAGGCTAAGCGCGAAGGGCAGCGCGTTGAAACCATCGCGCCGAAAAAGCGTGCTCCCGTTATCGACCTGATGCAGGCGCTACAAAAGAGCCTGGGCGAATTGCCGAAGAAGCCGGCTGCAAGCGAGGTGGGAGCAACCGCGGCAAAAAAGGCCGCGAGCAAACGATCAGCCCCACGAGCCGCACACGGCTAAAACAGGAACTTCAAAGCCAACTGCAGGAGGCGCGGCGGTCCGGCCTGCAAAATCTGCCCAAACGCCGGCGATTGAATATCGTTCTCGGGTAATCCGAAATTTGGATGATTCAACACGTTGAAAGCCTCCGCGCGAAACTGAAGGCGCTTTGTTTCGGTCACTGCGAAGTTTTTGAATAGCGAGGCATCGATGTTTTCTATTCCCGGTCCCCGTACCGCGTTCCGCCCCTCGGTGCCAAACTGGCCCGCCTGCGTGGCCGGGTTGAGTTGTAAAAACGCGGAGCGGCTGACCCACTGGTTAGGCGTGTGCGGTCCGGCATTCGGATTCGCGATGAGGTCGGGACGGCTCGAATAGAAGCCGGTGATCTCCGGAGCGCTTCCCTGTAATGAGACGTTCGCGCTGTCATAAACGGTGAAGGGTGTTCCGGACGAAACGCTCGCGATGGTGTTGAACTGCCATCCGTTGACAATGAAGCGGGCAAAGCGATTGGCATTGCCCCATTTCGGCAGAACATAAGTCGCGCTGAAGACGAACCGCTGATTGGCGTCGAACAGCGAAGGCCCATGCTCCGCCCGCAAATCGAACGGATTCTGAGCCAGATCGTTTTCTCCGGCGACTAACGTTGGGGCAGATCCTGCAAGGTTAAGAGAGGAAACGTAGTCCAGGCTCTTCGACCACCAGTAGGATGCCAGAAACCCCAGGCTCTTCGTGAACTGGCGAGAGAATGCAACCTGCAGAGCGTGGTACGTGGAGCTGTTATTGCCCGCGATCAAGCCGACCGAACCGAACGCGCACGAGCCGAGTCCTGTGGAACAATCTGCGTATTGCCGGCGCTGGTCCGCGTTTTGTTGCGTCGCTCCGGGTCCGTAGATTGCGGGGTTCGCCTCGATGAAGCGAGGCAAATGTGTGCCCTTGTTTCCGACATAGCGCACGTCCAGTAAGTATGAGCCGCCAATCACATGTTCAATGGAGAAATCCCAGTTCTGCGAATAGGGCGGCAGCATGCCGGATTGAACGGTCAAAATGGTGGCGGGCCGAACGAACGTCTGATTCGCAAACGGCGGGATTTGCCCGTTGTAGGGATCCGCGAAATTCAACCCGGGACCCGGCAACTGATACGCTTCTGTCCACGGCAGCGCGCTGACTGCGGCCTGGAGCGGGCCGCCGGTACCATTCGTGTAACCGTCATAGAAAATCCCGTAGCCTGCGCGGATGGTGGTGCGGCCGTTTCCGATCGGGTCCCACGCAACGCCAATGCGAGGCATAAATTCGTGATAATCGACGGGTGCGATGCCGGCCGGCACTCCCGGGTCGCCGGGGAAGAGGATACCGGCGGGAGCGTCTGCCCTGATCTTCGATTGTTGGCCCGGCGCCCAGGCATTCAGACGATTTCGAATCTCCGTATACGGTGTATTGACCTCGTATCGGAGCCCATAGCTGATGGTGAGATTTGACGTGGCGCGCCATTCGTCCTGAGCGTATCCGGCAGCGATCCACTTCCGCAGTCCACGGCTGAAGTCGCCGCCGCCCTGAAAGAATTGCACCGGCTGCCCCAGCAGGAAGCTGGCGAAGGAATCGCTCGCCGGAAATGGAGCGAAGACGAAGAAGCCGTTCGTCGCGATGCCAAGCAGTGCGTTGATCTGCTGCCGGTCCAGATCTGCGCCGAACTTGAAGTTGTGCCGCCCGCGCGTCGTTGCCAGCGAATAGTAGAGCTGATAGTCATTTTGGTGAGTGTTTTGCGGCCCTGTAATTGGATTGCCCACGTTGGCATAGCCGCTGACAATCAGATAGGGAATGCCGGTCGCGGCAGGCAAGGTGGGTTGATATTGAAATCCCAGACTGCTCGCGGGCGTGTGGTTTTGGGCGCTCTCATACAAGAACACATTGCGGAAGAAAGCAGCTCGTACGGTTTGAACTGTTCGGGGTGAGAACAGATGCACATGCGAGACCGTCGCGGAATTGGTCGTGATGGCATCGGCAACTGGAAAGCCGGGGACATTCGAGCCGTTGATCGGAAGCGGATCGAGCATATTGAGGCTCGAAGTAGCGTACCGCGCAAAGACTTGATCGCCATTTCCGAAGTAGTGATCGAGCCGGAAGCCGCCTTGATCGTAGTCGTTGGTCAGGATTTCAGTGGAAGAAAAAAGCGATGGAGCGATGTTTCCGAGCGGATAGAGTGCTTCAGCGTTCCGCGCAATCGGGCTGATCAGAAATGGAGGGATCTGATTTCCGGGAAACGGCTGGCCGGTGAATTCATTAATCAGCGGCCTAGGCTTGCCCGTACTCGGATCGATGATACCGGAGAAATCGCCGCGTCGTTGGGCTGGAGTTGGCACGATCGCCGCCTGTGTTTCCCCCTGGCGGTCTCTTTGCCCTTCATAGTAGGCGAAGAAAAAGTCCTTGTTCCGCCGAATGGGACCGCCGAGCGTTGCCCCGAACTGATTTTGATGCAGGGGCTCGGTACCGGCGGCAAAGAAATTCCGTGCATCGAAAGCGTTGTTCCGCAGGAACTCATACAGCGCGCCGTGAAATTCGTTCCCGCCCGATTTCGTGACCACGGACGTTGTCGCGCCGCTTGTCTCGCCGTATTCAGCGGGCGGGTTAGACGTGAGAATACGAAACTCGGCGACGGCATCAACGGGTGTCCGAAGTGCGAAGCCGCCGTTAACGGAATCCACGTTGCTGACGCCGTCCAACAAGTAGTTGTTAGATTCCGGCGGCTCACCATTCACAGAATAAGCTTGCCCTGCGCGCAGGATTCCCCCCGCTTTTGCAATGCCGAACGTCATGGGCGCAACCCCTGGTTGAAGCAGTCCAAGCTGCGTGAGATTCCGGCCATTCAGAGGCAGATCCGTCGCCTCGCGTGAGGAAACGACATTGCCTAGCGTGGAACTGACGTCCACCGTCGCTGCGTTCGCAGTCACATCCAAACGGCTGGACTCTGTCGAGATCTTTAACTCCACTGGAAAGCTGATGATTCGGTCGACGTCAATACGCAGGCCGGAGATTTGAAACTGCGCAAATCCGGCCGCCGTCACGCGCAGCTCATATTCACCGACGGGCAGATACGAAAAGTGGAAATTTCCGTTTTGCTCCGATTCCTGGTCCGCATGAAACCCGGTAGCGGTATTTCGGACCGTGATCTGCGCCTTCGGCACTCGTGCTCCGGAGGGATCCTTGACCTGACCTTGCAGAGTTCCCGTTGGGTCCTGGGCAACAGCGAAAGAGCAGAAAATAATGCAAATTGGCAGACTGCGAGCGAGGCGATGAAGCAACATGCGCATAGGTTGGAGGTAGAGTACCAGGAACTTACGATTGCGTCTTGGACCCGAAGACTGATGCGGAACTCATTCTTTGGATTGATGCTCTGTCCTTCCTTCGTTCGCGCAGGCGCTACCACAAGTTCATCAGACTGAATTGAAATATGAAAAGTATTTCTGAGCCGCGACTGCAAAGGAGCGGTTATGACGAACTTGCACAACGCTCACCTTACGTCCAAGCCGCCACCGCTGCACCCCGGCCTCCCGGGCACCTCAACGCTGGTTCGGCAAATCGATCAGCACAATATCCGAATTGTTTCTTAACCGGTCGAACACAATCTGCTTGCCGTCGGCCGTAATATCAAACGTCCGCATAACGGCAGGGTTCGTCAGATGGGTCAACTGACGCGTTTGCCTCGCCTTAATGTTCAGCAATCTGAAATCCTGCGCCCCGAATCCTCCCTGCATGTAGACAAGCCCCTTCCCATCGGGCGTAAAGCGGAACCGTTCGCCGTTTTCACTCGTCTTGATCGCAGGCAGATCGACGGCCTTCCCGTCCGGTGTAATGCCGCAAAGCGGTGCTTTGCCCCCGACATCCGGCCCGGAATAAACGATGAGCTCTCCATTGGGCGACCACACCGGATTGAGACCTGTGTCAGCCAGGCGAACCGGAGCGCCACGCTCCACCGGAATCTTGAACAATCCGGCGCCTTTTGCGTCATTACCGCCGATGACAAGCCAATTTTTGTCTGGGGACCACGACGCCCCGCCCCGAACATCAATCGCATCCGTCAAGATACGCGGCTGCGAGCCGTCCGCTTGCAGCACCCAAAGGCTCCGTCTTCCGTTGCGTCTCAGAACAATAGCTGCCTCGCCGCCATCTCCGGAAATGGCTGCGGGTTCGAGTAAAGCTCCTTCGGATCCGTTCCATATCTCCGCCGCTTGACCGTCTTCCAGACGCCACAAACCATCACCGCCGCCGTGGGAAGACAGATAGAACAAGGACCTTCCGCCGAAGCGCGGCATGAGCGCCCGCACGTTCGGGACCGCGTACGGCTTGGCGTCGTGCTCTTCAGCGACGCGCTCAAGAATCGGAACGCTCCACAGGTCAGCAAGCGGGTTCGCCACCGCCGCAACCAGGCGGCGTCCGTCCCCATTCGCCGCGACCGAGGTGTATCTCTCCAAGCCGAAACTGATACGCCGCGTGACCTTACGCTCAACGTCCAACGCCCATAACCAGGGGCCGGAACCATCCCGGTCCTCCGCAACATAGAGCACGATTCGGGAGTCCAAGGGCGTTGGGAAACCAATGTACTTGTTATTCTCCGTCAGGCGTTCCCGCTGACGGCCCGTGGCGTCGATGCGCCACAGATCCAGTTCCAACGTCCCAGGATTGCCGTGGACGAAATAAATCCATCGGCCATCCGGCGACCAGGTCGGGAAATGGTTATGCACGCCGGGGCGATCGACGAAAATCTGCCGGGCATTTTCGCCATCTTTATCCGCGACCAAGAGGGGATCGCCCGGACGATCAGTATGATAGGCGATGCGCGTACCGTCGTGCGACCAGCCAACGTTCACCGCGTGTTCGCCTAGGAAAGGACGCGCTGGACCGCCCATCAAAGGCAGCAGGCGCATGCGATTCAAAGGCGGTCCGCGAAGCCATATTTCAGATGCGTCGCCCGTGAAGCCGGCTTGAAATAAGTTGCGGTTGCTCTGGAAAAAACTACCCCGCGTAAGGTTCTGGAACCTTCCGGTACCGATCTGGCCGAGCCAAAGGTCGGCACTGCCGTCGCGATCGGACACAAAGGTCACGAACTTGCCGTCGGGCGAGATCGATGCGCTCGTTTCGTCACCTGGGAAATCGGTAAGGCGGGTGAACTTAGCGCCGGCCAGCGGGTTGTCGATGGGTGCCGCAGTTCTGCGGCCAGCCCACCAGGCTATCGGCATAGCCACGAGGAGAACAGCAATCGCTATCCATAGTGAATGCCGGATATGTCCAATGGCCGGCTCGGCGTACCGTGCCCCCACAGGTTTTTGCTGGAATCTCCGGAGATCGAGCGCGAGATCACCAGCGTGTTGATAGCGCTCGGTGGGATCTTTCGCGAGAGCTTTAGACAGAATCTCCTCGATCTCCGCTGGTTGCCCGGGGAGAGACGGGGTGGGCGCGTTGATGATCGCGTGCATCGTTTCAACCTGCGATTTGCCCCCGAAAGGAAGGCTCCCGGCTAGCATTTCATACAGCATCACTCCGAGAGAGAATATGTCGCTGCGGTGATCGAGCGGTTGTCCCCTGGCTTGCTCGGGCGACATGTAGGCGACGGTACCCATCACCGTCCCGTTTTCAGTCAGTGCAGGCTCTCGCGCCTCCGTTTCGCCATCTGGCCCGCAAGCGCGCTCCACCAATTTTGCTAGTCCGAAGTCCAAAACCTTAAGCTGGGACTCGGAGGTAACAATCACGTTGGCGGGTTTGATGTCCCGGTGCACGATTCCCGCATCGTGGGCGGCCGCTAAAGCGCTGGCAATCTGGCGGGCGTAACCGACCGCCTCGGCCACCGGCAGTCCCTTGGACGTGATGATCTTATCAAGCGATTTGCCCGGCACGAACTCCATCACCAGATAGTCCACGCCCCTGTCGCTCGCGATATCGTGCAGCATCACGATGTTTGGATGATTCAGCGCCGAAGCAGCACGAGCTTCTCGCAAAAATCGCGCCTTACACTCAGACGCGGCCATCTTGTCGCGTGGCAGGATCTTGATCGCCACAGTGCGGCGCAGCCGCGTATCCTTCGCCCGGAAGACCTCGCCCATGCCACCCGCGCCGATGGGCGCAAGGATTTCGTAAGGGCCGAGTTTTTCGCCGGAAGAGAGCGGCATCTGGGCGATAGAGCTTCAGTCTAGCCGATCACAGGCCGAAATAATATCTCTCCTTCCTGCCGGTGATAACAAACGCAAGCTGGTTCAATCGCTCGAGATCCAGCCAAATCTTTTCGCCGGCTGGAAACCCGATTCCGAGGCCGAAGCCCCCTAAAAAGCTGAAAGCTCGCGGCTCACTGCTGAGGGCTGATTGCTGAGGGCTGCGCTGGCAAAACCGCCTCTGCGGCAATCTGCTATAAGTCGTGGGAAGCCCAATTCATGTGTCACCCGGGGCGGCTTGGGGCCGCGGCCTTCCTGTTCGTCCTCGCCCGCGGACTCATCGCGGCGGGTCCGCCGGCGCATGCTCCTGCCACGCCCCCGGGCCCGGATGAATTCGGCCGGCAGATCTGGGAAACCGAAAATGGACTTCCTCAAAACACAGTCCATTCCATCTTGCAGTCGCAGGTTGGATACATCTGGGTGGGAACGGAAGGCGGCCTGGCGCGTTTTGACGGACTGAAATTCGCAGTGTTTAATGCCCAGAACACTCCCTCGCTGAAGAGCAATAATATCCGGACCCTCGCCGAGACTCGCGATGGTTCACTCTGGATCGCCACTGCTGACGGCATCGCGCGTTTCAAGGAGCATCGCTTTTCATCTTTCACTACGGACGACGGGCTGCCCAGTAACAACGTGTGGTCGCTTTCCGAAGACCGTGCGGGTACGTTGTGGGCTGTAACCGCCGAGGGCCTGGCTCGGTTCTCAGGCAGTCGCTTTCAGCCATCCGCCGTTCCAGGAGCCGCAACACTCACGGGAGCCATTGCCGCGGACAATCGCGGCACACTCTGGGTAGGAACCCGCAACGGCGTGCGGACGCTGGGGACGAGCGCGCCTCCCGAAAAGCGGAATCAGAGCAGGCCGGCGAACAACGATATTGAACAAATCCTCATCGATAGTCGTGAAACCAGGTGGATGGGAACCTCCAACGGACTGTACGCTTTCAAGAATGGCGATGTGAAAGTTTATACGGCGGAGAGCGGCCTTCCCGCAAACAGAATCACCGCTCTATTTGAAGACACGGATCACAATATTTGGGTCGGGACAGATGCTGGATTGGCCAGAATCGTGAACGGGGCGGTCGTACCGCTTTCCGCAAGTGATGCCTGGCATTCGGAGACGATACTTTCCATCACGCAGGATCGGGAGGGAGATATCTGGGTCGGCACGGCGTCGAACGGCTTGGGAGTTCTGCGTCCTCAGCGCTTCGCCACTTACACCGTACGGAACGGCCTTTCCGATGACCTTGTCAGGTGTGTGTTCCAGGATCGCGAGGGAGTGATCTGGATTGGTACGAACGCGGGCGGATTGACGCGTTATCAGAATGGCCATTTTTCAAGCTTCACTACGCGCGATGGTCTCGCGAGCGATGTGATTCTTGCTCTCGCACAGGGCGAGGACGGCAGTCTCCTGGTTGGGACACCGGACGGGCTCAACCTGATTCGCGGCAACGCGGTCACTTTACTTACTTCAGCGGACGGGCTTCCCGATGACTTTGTCCGATCGATTCTTGCCGATCGCGAGGGGCGTCTCTGGATTGGCACTCGGCGGGGTCTGGCGTGCCGCAAAGACGGGCGGTTTACCATCTATGGAGAAGCCGACGGCTTAGGCAGCGATCTGGTCGGCGCCATTCTGGCTGATGGTGACGGCGGCCTTTGGATTGCAACTCTGCATGGACTCACGCGTTTTCAGAATGGAAAGCTGAGGAACTACACAACTAAGGATGGGCTCTCGAGCGATACCATCACGGCCCTATATCGCGACGACAAAGGCGTTTTGTGGATTGGAACCCAGGATGGGGGCCTGAACGGGTTTATCGAAGGTAAGTTCGTGCGCTTCCCGGCGGCCTTGAATCTACCGACCGCGATCGATGGCGTCGCCGAGGACCTGGATCAGGATCTCTGGATTTCGTCTAACGTCGGAATTTATCGGGTTAGCCGAAGAGAACTGCTGCGCTTCGCCGCGGGCCAGAAGAACCAGGTCACGGCAATTTCATATGGCACCAGCGACGGCCTCAGAATTAGCGAATCGAGCGGCGGCGGCCACCCGGCGATCTGGAGAGCGCACGATGGATCGCTGTGGTTCGCCACCTTGAAGGGCGTCGCGGAGATGCGCGGACCGCAACCCCGGCTAAACCGCGTCCCGCCGGGTATCGTGATCGAATCAGTTTCTATCGACGATCAAACGGTTGACCCCGGACAGCTAACTTCAATACGGCCCGGCCATTCACGAGTCGCCTTTCAATACACGGGGTTGAGTTTTGCCGCTCCGCAAAAGGTGCGCTTCCGTTACAAGTTGGAGGGCTTCGATCGTAATTGGGTGGATGCTGGGACGCGTAGAGTCGCGTATTACACCAATCTTCCTCCAGGCAAATACCGGTTCCGCGTACTCGCTTGCAATAATGACGGGTTCTGGAACGAAAGTGGCGCGGCGCTTGCGTTTAGGCTGGAGCCGCACTTTTATCAGACCTACTGGTTCGACGCTCTGATGCTTGTTGGTTTAGCGCTTGTAGCGTGGTCAGGTTACCGCTGGCGAGTGAGGCAGGTGGAAGCTCAATTCGATGCTGTACTGCAGGAGCGGAACCGGATTGCACGCGAAATTCACGACACCCTTGCGCAGGGATTTGCCGGCGTCTCGGTGCAGTTGGAGCTTGTCTCGCGCCTGCTCGCATCGTCGGCGGATGCAGCCAGAGAGCACCTGGACCAAGCGCGTGTTTTGGTTCGCAGGAGCCTGGCCGATGCGCGCAGCTCTATCTGGGAGCTTCGGTTGCAGTCGGCGGAACGCGAAGACCTGGCGGCGCGACTTTCCAAAATGGCAAATCAAGTAACCGGATCGGGGCCAGCGAAACTGGAGCTGCAGATCCGCGGCGCATACCGGCCGCTTGCGCCTAAAGTGGAGAATGAGCTACTGAAGATTGCGCAAGAAGCTCTCACGAACGCCGTTCGCCACGCGAACGCCGAACGCATCAACCTGGAACTGGCCTTCGATGCAGGAAAGCTGCGGATGACAATCGCGGACAATGGGCAGGGCTTTGCGGGCGTGCCGAACAGTTCCGGGCCGGACGGACATTTCGGATTGCGCGGCATGCGCGAGCGCGCCGAAGAAATAGATGCTGAGCTCAAAGTGCAAACGGCGGCTGGAAAGGGAACGGTAATTTCTGTGGAGGCGATGGTTAATTGAGCGATTCGATTCGTATTCTGGTCGCTGACGATCACAACGTTGTAAGGCAGGGCTTGGTCGCCCTCATCAAGACCGTTTCGGATATGACCGTTGTCGCCGAGGCCGCTGACGGCGCGCAGGCTGTCGAACTATTTCGTAAGTACAAACCTGACGTGACCATTATGGATCTCAGGCTGCCTGTCATGAGCGGTGTTGAGGCAATTACGCATATACGCCGCGATTTCCCTTCCGCGCGCATACTTGTGCTGACAACGTTTGATGGCGACGAAAACATTTTCCGCGCCTTACAGGCGGGGGCGCGGGGATATCTGTTGAAGGACATGTTTGGCGATGAATTAATGGAGGCTATACGCGGCGTGCATGCGGGCAAGACGCGCATTCCTGCTCCTATTGCACAACGATTGGCCGAGCGGATGGGCGGCCCTTCTCTCACAAATCGCGAACTCGAAGTGCTGAAATTGATCGTGTCGGGCAAGAGCAATAAAGATATCGGAAACGACCTGTCCATCTCCGAAGCGACCGTCAAGACGCACATCAACAGCATTCTCAGCAAGCTGGGCGTCTCCGATCGAACTCAGGCCGCTACTACGGCGCTTCAGCGCGGGATCGTCGAATTGCCGGAAGTACAATGATTCGAATCTCACTCTTGATAACCTTGCTTGCTTCATTGCTGGCGGCATCTTCCAAAACGGACGCGTGGCGGCCGGCAACCGAAAGCGAACTGAAAGCTATCATTCCGGCCCGCGCCCCGGTGGAGAAGGAACGTATCGAGACGGAGTTTCGAACCGCCTCCGGAATAACGGACGGGAAGGGTAAATTTGTTGCCGGCGTTGTCCTGATCACTGCCGGCTACTCAGCCGAAGGCAAGTACTCACACTTCTTTCTTACGCAGGTTCCGATCAAACTGAGGAATCTTTCTCTTAAGCCGGGTGAATACGTGTTCGGCTGGCGCAAGGACTCGGATTCATTGGCGGTGAGCTTCTATGAGGCGCAAACAGGAAAATATCTCGGACGCGTGGAAGCCCTGCGGAACAGCCGCGTTGGCAGAATCGAATCTTTCCAGATCCAGCCGCCAAGCCAGAAGCCGCTGATCCTGATTGGACGATTCGGTTTCCCCTACAATCTCGGCGAGTAGTGTTGCTGCATAAGAAATTCGATCCAGCTTTCTAACCCCTGCTCGCTTTTCGATGAGACTTCGATGATCTGCATCCCCGGGCGAACCGCCTGGATGTTCTTGTACGTCTCCTGACGATTGAACTCAACAGCCTCCGCCAGATCAACCTTCGTGATGACGGCCGCGTCGGCTGTGTTGAAAATTGTCGGATACTTGAGCGGTTTGTCCTCTCCTTCCGTTACCGAGAGCAAGACCACGCGCATGTTTTCGCCAAGGTCGTATGAAGACGGGCAGACCAGGTTGCCCACGTTCTCGACGAACAGAAAGTCCAGACCGGCGAGCTTCCATTCTTCAAGGGCGCTTCGCACCATAGCCGCTTCGAGATGGCAAAGCGTGCCTGTGTTGATTTGCTTTACCGGAGCACAGCTTCGCGCCAGACGTACCGCATCGTTCTCAGTTGCAAGATCGCCGACCAGTGCAGCGGGGCGGTAGACCTGATTCAACCGGGTGAGCGTCTTTTCCAACAATGCCGTTTTCCCTGCGCCGGGACTCGAAACCAGGCTGACGACGAAGACGCCAGCATCATGGAATTCCCGCCGCAGCTCGCGGGCAACCTGATCGTTGTGCTTCAGGACGTTCTGCCTAACCTCCACAATACGGGGCCCGAACGTCATTCGCTCAACTCCAGTGCAGAGACTTGCAGCTCGCGGCCTCGCACTACGTCAGAGGCCGGGGTTCCGCATTCAGGACACTCGAACAATTGAATGGAGGGGATTGTGCGCTCTGCTTCGCATTTCGAACAATACACAGTGGTGGGAATGTCTTCGATAATCAGTTGGCAATCGGCGAATTGAGTTTGCTCGACCGCCAGTTCGTAGGCGGAAAGTAGCGCCTGTTTATCAACCCCCGAGAGAGCGCCCAGCTTGAGGTAAATAGTCCGCACGCCAACTCCGCCGCGGCGGTCCGCTTCTTCTTCCGCGAGTTCCAAAACACTCATTGCGATAGAAAGCTCATGCATGCGGTTCATCGGCTTTGTGAAATGCGGCGATGGCTGCCTGGCCGAGGCTGATGCCGCCGTCGTTCGGTGGAACGGCAGCGTTCATCCAGACCTGAAGGGGTCCACGGGCCAGGCGTGATTGTATTTCCGTCAGCAGCAGTTCATTCTGAAAAACACCGCCCGAGAGAACCACGGTATCGGTGGCATTCTGTTCGCTTAATTGGCGTGCCGCGGTCCACAGGCCATGTGCGATTCCGGCATGAAAGGCCCGAGCAATTTCGCAGCAAGCACGCCCGCGCAGCCGGTCGTGAATTACCGCTTCAAGCAAGGGCCTGAAATCGAGTTCTCCTTCGATGATCGGGAAAGGATGGGGCTCGCACGGCCCGGCGCTCTGCGCTATGTGTTCCAGCCACATCGCCGCCTGGCCTTCAAAACTGATCTTCCGCGTGAAGCCGAGCAGCGCGGCGGCAGTATCAAACAGGCGTCCGGCAGAAGTCGTTTCAAATGTCCGTACTCTCTTCCGAACTAAGTCGGCGCAAGGGCGATACTGTGATGGAAAGTAAAAAGGTGCAGCGGTGAGATCGGGAATGCCCTCCATTTCGGCCAGAAAGCCGGCGGCGCACTGGACGGGATAGCGCGCTGCCGCATCTCCACCCGGCAGCACTGCGCTTTTCAAATGCAAGACGCGCTGAAAGCCCTCGGTTACGCTGCCGGTGAAGAGCTCACCGCCCCAGATAGTCCCGTCGTCTCCGTAGCCAGTGCCATCGAAGCTGATGCCAACCACACGCTTTTCCCACGCCTGTTTCTCGGCAAGTACAGAGGCGATGTGCGCACGGTGGTGTTGAACCGCCGATTTGCTCCGGGCTGGAAGCTCAAGCGCATGCGTGGTCGAAAGGTATTGAGGATGGCTATCATACGCAACCAGCAACTCTTTCCAATCCACTTGGTACATCGAAACAAGATCTTGTATGGTCTCGTGAAAGGATTTGAGCGATTCGTACTGATCGAGATCGCCAATGTGCTGGCTCACGAATGCCTGGCCATTTACGACCAGGGTGATGCTGTTCTTCAGGTCGGCTCCAAGAGCCAGAATGGGCCGAGCCGTCGGAAGAGTTGTCACCGCCCCGGGCGCATATCCGCGAGAGCGTCTAAGAATCATCGGACCGAAAGCTCCCACGCGAGCGACCGAATCATCTACACGGCGCGCGATGGGCCGCTCGCCGATCAAAAACGCGTCTGCAATTCCAGAGAGACGCTCTCTGGCATCTCCATCGTCAAATGCGATGGGCTCGCTGGAGCGGTTTGCGCTGGTCATGATGAGCGCATCCGGTGCGCCCGCGGCGAATATCAAATGATGCAATGGCGCATACGGCAGCATCAGTCCGAGCTCATGATTTTCGGGCGCGACTTCGGGGAGTTGAATCCTTGCGGGGACCAGAACGATCGGCCGCGCTATAGACCTAAGCAGCGCCTCCGCGTCGTTTGAAATATCGGCCAGCTCGCGGGCGATCGCGACCGTCCGAACCATGACCGCGAAGGCTTTCTCTTTGCGGAACTTGCGCTGGCGTAGCGCCTGTACCGCGCCGGAATTCCGCGCATCACAAGCCAGGTGATATCCGCCGATGCCTTTTATGGCGAGTATGTTTCCATCACAAAGCGAGCTGGCAGCCCGCTCAATCGCAGGGGCATCTCCCGTCAACACCGTGCCGTCCGATACAAGAAAATAATGCGGCCCGCAAGTGGAACAGGCTACCGGCTGCGCGTGAAACCGGCGATCGACAGGATCGTGATATTGCGCGGCGCAAAAGTCATCCAGCGGCCACGCTTTCATCGTGCTGTTACTGCGATCGTAGGGAAGGCCCTCGACAATGGTGTAGCGCGGGCCGCAATTGGTGCAGTTTATGTAGGGGTACAGATAGCGCGGATCGGCCGGATCGAAAAGCTCAGCCCGGCACGCCTCGCAGACCGGCAGATCAGGTGAAATGCGAACGGAGGGATGTCCGTTGCGGCTCTCGCGTATGCTGAACTCGTTCGCGCCGGCAGGTTCGGAATGGCTGATATCGATGCGGGTAATTTCCGCAGCGGGCGGCGATTGCAACTTCAGTTCCGAGATAAACGCGTCCAGATCCGGTTCTGCCCCTTCGACGTGAATATCCACTCCATCAGGCCCATTCAGCACCCAGCCAGTCAGGTCGTTTGCATGCGCCAGACGAAACACAAACGGGCGGAATCCGACACCCTGGACGACTCCGCGAATTCGAATCGAACGCGCCGCGGCTGTCATTCACCCGGCCCTCTCGCCACGACACAGCCGCGTCCCTGCCACCCGATCTGAGCAACTTTCCCGTCTTCCAGCAGGACGGGGACGGTGCGCTGGCCCTCGGTCGCGGCGCACATTCGCTGCAAGGCTTCGGAGTCAACCTCCACGTCATATTCCACGAAGTCACAGCCTCTCCATTCGAGCCATTCGCGGATCTCCCGGGTGTACGGGCAGCTTGCGGTTCCGTAGAGTTCAAGAGTTTTCATGGCCGGCAAGCTCAAACAGTTCACGAATGATGTGATAAATGGACGCCTGCACTTCTTGAATGCGGGGAATGTAATCGGAGCGGACGATGAGAGCGTGATCCGCCAGACCGCGCCGAACGATCTCGCCGCCATCATAACCGGCGAGCGCGACGGTGAGGAGATCCCGCTTCCGAGCCTCTTCGAGCGCCATCACAATGTTTTTCGATCCGCCGCTGGTGGAAATGCCGATGGCAACATCGTTCTCGCGGGCCTGTGCGATGAGCTGCCTGGAGAAAATCACCTCCGTCCCAATATCGTTGGCGAGTGCAGTGAGGTTAGCCGGTTCCAGCGATAGCGAAATTGCCGGAACGGGCGTGTAGCCCGCTGGAGGAACAATGCAATCGAGCGCCCAGTCGTTTGCGTCTGTAGCAGAGCCGCCATTGCCGAAAAGTATGAGCTTGCCGCCTTGTTTGATTCTTGCCTGCATCGCCAGTGCCGCATTCACGATCTGCTGGGATGCTTCGGCAGCTACCTGCTTGCGCAGTTTTGCGTCTTCATCGGCTTTCATTCGAATGGACGCGGCCACCTCGTCGACAATGGCCGTGGTTTCCTGCTTCTCTTGACCGAGGAACGGATAGAGAAAGCCGGATTCACCGGCATCGTGACCCAGTTCGCGGTGCTCAAAGAAGACGTGTACCGTTTCCCACAGCGTGTGATACAGGATCTCCATCATTTCCTGGTGCAGAAAAGGATCGGGAGTGACAGGGTTGAACGAGTAAGATCCCTGCCCAGGTAGCGCGAACACCATAGCTCCGCGCTGTTGTGCCGCATCGAGGCAGGTCTGAACCTCAGGGTCGCCCTCAGGCGGTCCGAAACCCATCACAATATCTTCAGGGCGCGCAATTGCGTCGATCCAGGCGGTGAACGAAACCGATAGATCAAGCGCCGGAAGCGCGCGTTTGCCAACAATAACCGGATGAACGAATTCCACCGATACATGTTGCGCATCCGTTGTGTAAGGGCCTCGTCCGAAGGCGAGCAGTCGGCCGCCTTCCAGAAAGCGCGCTGACATTTCGCGGCAGGCTGACGCGAGGCGCTGCGACTCCCGCTCAAAGAAGCTGCCGAAAACTTCGTTCCTTTCGGAAAGGGCCTCTTCAACCCGGGTTGTTAGAGTATGCCGTTCGGTCAACATATCAACAGATGCGCGGGAGAGGATCGCCCACCAGCATGTCAATCACTCGTGTTCCACCATAACCCGTTTCTCCCAGGACGGTCGCCGCCGGCTGCTCGCGAATTTCGCCGATGATGGCGGCTTCGTGGCCCCCCGGTGTCGCGTGGAGGGTCGCAAGAGCCATCTCCGCTTTTTCCGGCGCGATCACCGCGATGAACTGCCCCTCATTCGCGATATGAAGCGGATCGAGTCCCAGTAATTCACACGCGCCGCGAACTGCGTCGCGGACCGGTATCCGCTCTTCCAAAAGGAACACGCCGAGGTCACAATCCCGCGCAAGCTCATTGAGCGAGGTTGCGACGCCGCCGCGAGTGGGATCCCGCATCCACCGAATGGCGGGACCGGCAGCCCGCGCGAGCGCTTCTACCAGCGGCAACACCGATCGTGTATCCGAACAGAGGTCCGCTTCGATGTCGAGTTCGCCGCGCGCCAGCAGGATGGTAATGCCGTGATCTCCCACAGGACCGCTCAAAAGAACCTTGTCGCCCGGGCGAACAGAACCGGGTGAGATCGTCAGCTCCGGAATCGGCCGGCCAATTCCAGCCGTGGTGAGATACATGCCATCGGCTTTGCCATGCTCAACCACCTTTGTGTCGCCGCCGCGAATGAATACTCCGGCGTCAGCGGCCGCTTTGGCCATCGCGCGAACCTCCGCTTCAAGGATCTGCGCCGGCAACCCTGCCTCCAACACAAAGGTCACCACCAGAGCCTCTGCTCTCGCACCGGAAACAGCCAGATCGTTCACGGTTCCATTCACTGCCAGTTCGCCGATGCATCCACCTGGAAAGCGCAGCGGCTTGACGACGAAGCTGTCCGTCGTCATCGCGATTCGAGTTCCATCGATGTTGAAATGCGCGGCATCGCCCAGAGGCTCTGCCGGAGAGCTAAACAAAAGCGGAGCGAAGAGCCCTTCTACTAACCTGCGGCTCGCCTTTCCGCCCGCGCCGTGAGCCATCTCAATCTGGGCATCGCGGAACCGTACCTTGGGGAGCGGAGCGCTCACTTGTGCTCCTCCCTCACGCGGAGACGGCAACTTTTGTCAGAGTTTCGCTTTTGCGGTGGGCGTAATTGTAATAAGCGGCGCATGATCCCTCCGAAGAAACCATCAGGGCGCCTACCGGGCGTTCCGGCGTGCACTCGTTTCCGAAGAGCTTACATTGCACCGGTTTCAATACGCCCTTCAAGACCTCGCCGCATTGCGCCGCCTTGGGATCTGTCACGCGCACGCCCGGCACGGAAAAGCGCCGCTCGGCATCCCACTCCGCATAGGGTTCCCGAAGGCGCAGCGCGGATTGAGAGATAAAGCCCATGCCGCGCCATTCGAAATAAGGGCGCAATTCAAATACTTCGGCCATTGCCTTCAGCGCCGCGTGATTTCCTTCCCAGGGCACCACTCGCTTGTATTGATTCTCGACTTTCGCTTCACCCGCCCGGAGCTGTCTCAGCAGCATCACGACGGATTGCAGCACGTCAACAGGCTCAAAGCCGGAAACCACAATCGGTTTGCGCTCATTCCTGGCAATCCATTCGTAAGGGCGGCAGCCGATGACCGTAGACACGTGCCCGGGCCCAATGAACGCGTCGATGCGCATGTCGGGAGAATCCAGAATGGCGCGAATGGCCGGAAGAATGGTGACGTGGTTGCAAAAAACAGAGAAGTTGCGGATGCCTTGCGCCTTCGCGCGCATCAACGTGAGAGCCGTCGAAGGCGCGGTGGTTTCGAACCCGATAGCAAAGAAGATAACGTGCTTTTCGGGATTTCTTTGCGCCAGCTTGAGCGCGTCGGAAGGCGAATAGACAATGCGCACGTCCATTCCCCGGGCCTTGTGTTCCAGCGGGCTGCCGTCCCGTCCGGGCACGCGCATCATGTCCCCGAAAGCTGTAAGCGTCACGTTCTCCTGTTTTGCGATGGAGAGGCCATCGTCGATTCGCCCCATGGGAAGAACACAAACCGGGCAGCCGGGACCGTGGACAAGTTCGATATTGGATGGAAGAAGATCCTTAAGACCGAAGCGGTAAATGGCGTGCGTATGACCGCCGCACACCTCCATAAACCGGTAATGCCGCGACGGATCAGCAAGGCGGCGAATCTCTCCGGTGGCTTTCGAGATGACCTCCGGATCGCGGAACTCGTCAACAAATTTCATGTCGTGTCCTTCTGTGAGATCGAAAGATCCGAGCCTTCCAGCCCATAGCCTTTGACTTCCTCCAAAGCCGCCGCACTCTCACCCAGCATGGTAAGCGTTTGTATCTGTTCCTGAGCTTGAGCTTCGCTGATCTTACTCATCGCGAAGCCGACGTGAACGAGAACCCAATCGCCTCTTCGGGGAGGATCGTCAAGTAGAAGGCCCACGTCGATATGACGCCGCACTCCGACAACTTCCACCAGAGCGCGAGTCTGCTCGTCAGGAAAGAGTTCGACAACCTTGGCCGGAATAGCCAGGCACATTGTTTGCTCCTACATAGCCTCGATTTTGAGATAACGCCTAAGATCTCCGAAATTCATGGCGATGCCCGCGACCACGACGGCGGCAAATAGAAATCCAGCGACTTTAAGTACGCTCATTCAGTAGCCCTCCCCGGCTTCCGCGCAGACAGCAACTTCTGCATTAGCTTCCTGAACCAGCCCACGGATTATCTCGATGGACGGATCGACCGCGGCCTCGACATCTCTGCTGAGGCCGATATGTTCATCTCCCTCGCTAGCAGGTACTCCCGGTTCGCAGCCAACCACCAGGATTCGATTGAAATGCGCACCCATGTTCCTGGCTAGCACCAGAACCTGGGCCGGGTGCAAGCCATGTGAATTTACGCACGGCTCTCCGGCATTCTCAAGCAAACTATCCAGGTCGGGCTCAATCACATAAAGTGTGCCTGGCGCACCGCCTCGGGGTGCTGCGTCCACCAGGATTGCGAGGTCGTATCCGTCAAGCAGCGCGAACGCGAGGTCGATCGCGCGTATACCGAAGTCGACTACCCGGACGTTTTCCGGCCAAGCATAAGCCGCAAGCCTTTGCGCAACCGCAACGCCAAAGGCATCATCTCCGTGAAAAATGTTCCCGATGCCTGCGATGAGGATGGATTTGCTCATGGCAGCGGCTCAACTTCGGCGGCTGAGAAGAAAAAGCGATGGCCTATTTGCCGCAGTTCGCCCAAATCACGCCCTGGATCGTCTTCGAGGACGACCGCCAGATGGATGTTGTCCTCGTAGTCTTGCTCAACGGCTTCGACCACGGCTACCTTTCCATCAAGCAGAGTGTCGAATATGTCGGCACGCTTCCGGGGCCGCAGCCGGACGCGGCTTCCGACTTGCGGCCCCACTCGACGCACGGCGCCATGCAATGGTATCAGGTGCCCGCCGGGATTCGCTTCCAGTCTCTCGAGAATCTGCCGGCCCCGCTCATCCGATTCCCGCATTTCCTTCTTCTCTGTATCCGTCATCGTGAGAATGCGCAGGCTGAGGATTTCATCAATCTCCGTTGCATCGAACAAATCACCGGCACTTTCGGGTGCAACCCGTGGATAATCAGGCAGGATAATAGGGGACCCAAGCAGGGTGTCGTGCGTCCCCTCCTCGCCTGCGAGCACGGGCCACACTCCGATGTTTTCGCATTTTTCAGCGGCTTCGCGGAGTGATTCCGGAGGGTCAGTCTGAGAAACGAACTCGCCCTTGCGTACCGTGAGCACCGCGTGCGCCGAGACGAGTGAATGCAGCAACGCTTCCTCGCGGTTCGAAATCTCAAGCGCAGTGGTGTTTCGGACACGGACGCTTACTCGAAAAACGCAGCCTTGCAGGGCTGTTGCCGATACGGCAATTTCGCCTGAACATTCGAGTGGCCCGAATGAGCATGCCTGCCGGTGCGAACTCGACACGATTGCGTCCAGATCGAGATCGCGGACCTGCACGCTACGCTCGATCGCCTCTTCCCACTGTCGCTCGCCAGCGCCGCGCGACGTCAGATGTAAAAAGCGCAGCGTAACATCCAACCGCGAGTGAGCGTTGCCCATTACCAAGCACTCCATTTGAAAATACGAACGGTCGGAGGCTGTTTGTACAGCGGCGAAGGCCTCCGGATATAGCACCCCGAAATTCCAGCGCTGGCGGTTCTTCAACGCAGAAGGCCGGTACGGATAAAGGATATAGCCTTCGTACAATACGGCACGCGCGATTTTGTCCACCAGATCTGAATTCATGACACTTCGACGGACTCCATCGCTTTCCAAACTTCAACCGGCAGGCGGAACCGGGCTTCCTTACTCCACGGCACTGGCGCGACCTGAAGTCCCGCTGTCCCTGAATCGTAGAACACCGTCCCGCTGAACAGGAATGTAATGGGAACGTCGCCGCCTTCAAGTGCACGAAAATATTTCGCGGTCCGGTCGGTGAGATCGAACGCGCAGGGTATGGGAACGGGATGGGCGACGCTGCCAGTGAAGGATGGAATGTTCACGCTGACATTCGCCCACAACATGGACCGAAGCGTCTGCCCCCAGCGTTCCGGTTCGCCGAACAGATCCCAAAGCCGCTGCTGCTCTCGCGCGCTATAGCGGCGTCTCGGCGTCTCAATCTGAATCTGGCAGCGGAGGAGAATACTATGGATCGGCTCTTTCTCCACTCGATTCGTCACGCACAGGTGAAAAGCTAATCCCGGAGTTCCCGGATCGCGCAGGGACTCCACGCTAACAATCTGAAAATCGAGATCAGGCATGAGCCTCCAGCGGCATTGGAAGAGATCGCTGTCGCAGAGTGGCAAAGTAAGCCGCTATTGCCTCCCACGCCTCGTTGCCACCCGAGAACCCGGACCAATGCTTTCGGATCAACCCAGTGAGCCTGTAGCATTCGTCGACCGGAGCCAAATAGTATTCGCGTTCCTGCTGAGCGCGATTGACGAGCAAGCCCTCCACATCGGGCCGCATGCTCCGTAGTGCCGGGTTGAGTTCGATAATTTCTTCCCACAATTCCGCGTCGATGGCGGATTCGGTTGCTCCAGCGGGGCTGGGATACAGCGCCACGGTCTGGCCGGAAGCGCTCGAATTGTAGAAGAAGACCAGCCTGATGGGAATCATCAAGCTGCTCCACAGCGCGTCGTCCATTTGGAAATCGTCCAAGCGCCAAATATCCCGGGGAACACGCCGGTATTGTGTCTGGCCTTCGCCACTGAATAGAATGGCGCAGGCATCGCAGGCGCAAAGGATACGGTGCCCTTGCGGATCGACCAGATGCTGGTGTTGTTCGGCGAGGTGAGCAGCACAAAGCTCGCAAACCTCTATAGCGGGTGACTTCTCAACGAATCGCCGGAGCGAAGCCAGACCGCGCGCCGGCGCGTGGTGCGTGCTCATAATCGCGCTCCAGCCATTAGATTCGATAACGGCACGAAGTTGGGTTCGGGAGGCTCCTGCAGCCCTTCCACGATGACGCTTGCGATCTCCGGCGCGGCCTGATAAACGGCAGCCTCAATAGTCGCCTTGACCGGTGCGCCGGACCAGGGGCGAGCGGCATCGAAACGCAATCGAACACTGTCCTCTTCAATCGCAATAAGGGAAACGCTCGCGCCGCGAGAACTGAAACTCGACTGCAGCCTCTCAATCGTCCGGTTCAGGCGCGTTTCCAGGTCGTCCGGGTGGAGCCCGTGCAGAAGGAGCAAGCTGCCTGCAAGGTCATCAGCGGCCATGCGATCTATGACTTCCTTTCCGGCAGGACCGGATCCAGCGGCAATCTCCATAACGCGTTCCAACCCGGCAGCATGGAAATCCAGAACAGCTCGAAGCAGATCTACCGCGATGCTCCGCAGCTTCTGATCTTCCACGGACTCCGCCCGGTGAACGAGTTCTTCTATCCGGTCGGTCCACTGCTGCGAGCGAACCTCCTCAATTGCCATCCTTGCCTCCGGGCATAAATTTAGGCCGGCGGCATATTCGGCATCCGCGGATCGATAGGTCCTTTGGACTTGGGGCCGATGCTGGTGGAATCTCTTGCCGTGCGCCCGCCGTGTTCGCGTCCCGGCTCCGGACCTTTGCTCTGCCGCATCTCTTCGCCCCGGTTTGTGCCGGGCGTGTGAGACGATATCTCCGACTTTTTCGTATGTGCCAAGATGACCTCCCGCGCCCTTTAAGAGTGAGCGCCCAGCATAGATGAGTGCTCGGTCCGCAGCACCTTGCCACCGCCCAGATACATGTGAACCCCGCAGGGCAGGCATGGATCGAAACTTCGCACTGCTCGCATAATATCGATGCCTTTAAAGTTTTCCGGACCGTTCTCTTCGAATATAGGCGTGTTCTGAATCGCGTCTTCATATGGCCCCGGTGTACCGTATACATCCCGCGGGCTCGCGTTCCAGGGTGTTGGCGGATACGGATGATAATTCGCGATCTTCCTGTCGCGTATAACCACGTGATGCGATAGAACCCCTCGAACGGCTTCATGGAAGCCGCAGCCCATAGCTTCTTCGGGCACCTTGAAGTCTGCCCAGGTTCTGGTCCTCCCCTCGCGCACGGCATTCATCGCCTTCTCCAGAAAATAAAAGGCCGCCGCGGCAGCGTAGGCTTGAAAGTAGGTGCGTGCGCGATCGCGCTCAATCGCATTGCTCCATTTGGGGATGTTCCATTCGAATTGAACCTCGGGAAGCAGCGCGGTCTTCGGCAGATTGATTTTGACGCTGCGGCCAGTGGCCTGAATGTAGCCGATATCAACCAAATTGTTCAGCGCGGTAGCCCAGAGCCGGGCGATTGGCCCGCCTCCGGTGTCGAGCGCGAGATGTTCGGCTGTGTTCTTATCAAACCAGCGCGGCGACATCACCCACGTATATTTTCCCTTGAAATCGCGCTTTTGGGGCTTCGGCGTGGTGGTCTGATTCCAGGGATGGCGCTTATCGAGCGGGTTGCCAAGCGGGTCGGTTTTGACGAATGTCTCGCCGGTACTCTCCCAGTCGTTGTAATAAGAACTGCCAAGCAGGATCCGCATGCCGAGATTGATATCAACCAGGCTATTGGTCACCACCTTGCCGTCCACAACAACGCTAGGAGTCACATACATAGCACGGCCCCAATCGGCCATGTTTTCGTACCTGTAATCACAGACCGCAGGGTCGTTGAAAGAGCCCCAGCAGCCGAGCAGCACGCGCCGCTGCCCTACCCTCTCATAACCAGGAAGCGCCTCATAGAAGAAGTTGAACAGGTCGTCGTGCAGTGGGACTGCCTTCTTCAGGTATTCGACATATTTCATCAGACGGACCAAATAATCAGTGAATACCTGAATCGTCGGAACCGTGCCTACGCCGCCCGGGTACAGCGTGGACGGATGGACGTGCCGGCCCTCCATAAGGCAAAACATCTCGCGCGTGAGGCGGCTCATCTGCAAGGCCTCGCGGTAGTACTCGCCGCTGAATGGGTTTAGCGCCCGCATGATGCCCGCGATGGTCTTGTATCCGTGTTTATCGGCATTCGGAGCAGGTGTGTTCTCGGCCTTGGCCAGAACTGCCGGATTGGTCTGTTTCACCATCTGCTCACAAAAATCGACCCCAACCAGGTTGTCCTGATAAAGGTTGTGATCGAACATGTATTCGGCGGCTTCGCCCAGATTGATGATCCACTCGCCGAGTTCCGGCGTCTTGCACCCGAATGCCATATTCGCGGCGTAGACAGCGCAGGTGGCGTGGTTATCTCCGCAAATCCCGCAGATGCGGCTGGTGATGAATGGAGCATCGCGCGGGTCTTTGCCTTGCATGAAGATACTGTATCCGCGAAAAATGGATGACGTGCTGTAGCATTCGGCCACTTCCCGATTGTCGAAATCGATCTTCGTAAAGATGCCAAGGCTGCCGACGATCCGGGTAATCGGATCCCAGTTCATCTCGACCAGGTTCCGGCTCTTTCGCTCTGTGCCGCTCAAAGGCTCGGTCAATGTCGCCATTTTCGTTACTCCTTCAGTAGCTTGTCGGTTGGTAGCCGGTCGTTAATCGGGATCCGCGGTGACGCCACTTCGGTTCTTTGTTTCCGGCCGCGTTCGTGATGGATCGCAGCGACCGGATCAACGATCCGTAGCTGACCACAATCAGAGAAGAGAGCGTGGCGCCGGGAGGCTGGTCCATGAATGGCATGAACTTATCGGGGAAACCGGGCATCGTGCATGCAATGCAAATACCACCGACGTTCGGACACCCGCCGATTCCGCGCATCCAGCCCCGTTTTGTGACGTTGCAGTTCGCCACAGGACCCCAGCAGCCGATCTTTACAAGGCATTTGGGCGATCCGTACTCGTGCGCGAAATCGCCCTGCTCGTAGTAGCCGGCGCGGTCACAACCCTCGTGAACTGTCTTGCCGAACAACCACGTGGGCCGCAACTGCTCATCGAGCGGAATCATTGGAGATAAGCCCGCCGCCTGATAAAGCAAGTAGAGAACAGCTTCCATCATGTTGTCAGGCTGTACCGGACAACCGGGTACGTTCACTACCGGCAGACCCGCCGCCGACCGCCAGGACTTGCCGAGATAATCGACCAGTCCCATACAGCCGGTGGGATTTCCCGCCATGGCGTGAATGCCTCCATAGGTAGCGCACGTGCCCGCCGCAATCACACCCCAGGCTTTCGGCGCCAGCCGATCGATCCATTCGCAGGTAGTGATCGGCTGGCCGGTGTTGGGATCCGTCCCCTGCGCCGCCCAGTAGCCTTCGCTTTTGATCCGTTCGTTCGGAATCGAGCCTTCGACCACCAGAACGAAGGGATCGAGTTCGCCTCGTTCGGCCTGGTAGAAATACTTCATAAATTCATCGCCGACTTCTACGGCCAGAACGGGGTTGTGGAGATGGACCTTGGGCAGCCCGGGAATTGCGCCCATTACGACATCCTCAATGCTGGGCTGTTCCGCGTTCGTGACGGACACGCTGTCGCCATCGCAGCTCAGGCCTGCGGTGATCCAGATAATGTGCACATCGGAAACCGCGGGTTTGGGAACGGCGCGCGGCTGGAGTGACTGCGTCGCCATGAGGCACTACCTCCTTTTGGTGCGGCACTCCGTTGACTGTAGGGTCGAAGCGTTTGTTACGGAAAATGCAAAAAGTTTCGGAGGGTTTTGGGGTACTAAGTACGGAACCTAGTACTGGAGGGCGAACCTTCTTGTGGCGCGACCCTTTCAACGGGAGCCGGCGCGGTCTTTTCGGTTCAAGTCGCTCTGGGCGTAAAGTACGCTGGGATCAGGGGAAATTCGAATGACTGTCTCTCTAGTTATTGTTGAGGCATCGTGATCGGCAACGCTAAAGATCTTTCTCCTGACAAAGCGGCGATAGAAAGTGTCCTAGGACACCGCATCCTCGAGACGGATCCATATTCTCGAACTCGGCAATGGCTCAAAAATGGATCTGTCCGAGGTTTGGAACGAACTTGCTGTGCGCGCGGGCTCTAGCTCGTTAATGGGGCAAGCCGGGCTTACGATTGATAAAACATACTTGCGAGGTAATGTTTTGATCAGATCAGAAGCGATACTCGGCTTGCCCGAATACGGGTTATCCCCGTCCATGAATCCGAGGGCAGAGTGCGCATCAGAGCGC
>DATIMA010000184.1:0-9479 GCA_035475915.1 Bryobacteraceae bacterium | reverse complement strand
AGCTCTTCTGTTTGGGCTGCCCTTTTTCTTCGTCCTCCGCGAACTACTTGAGAAGGCGTTCGCGTTGCAAGAGGTAGAGGTGGATGGGAAGGTGCTGGCTTGGTCACGTCGTACCAAGCTTTGGTCGCGGCGGCGCCAACTAAAACTCACCGAAATCACCGATGTAGTGCCCGACACGCCCAAGCTCGGTGAACATGGCGTGACAGTAATTAGCAGGGGCGGTGCGAGGCCAAAGGTCCTCCGGGGTCTCTCGACAGAGAGCGCGCTCGAATCTGCACGAGAGCTCAAGAGGCGATTAAGAGCGTAAGGTCTGATTGCGGCCCAAACGGCAGTTTGGCTGTCCAGGGCCGGCGATGCCGATGTGCACCAACCTGAGTTTCCTCAGAGCCGTTCGCAGCTTCGGCAGGCGATGATTATTCCGAGTATGTGAGGCGCAACTGCCTGCCACTCATGCAATCGTCGCCCGTTCAGCTCGGATGATTATTCCGGCCGCAAATTTAGCCGACACCCTGGGCAACGGGCTCGCGACCGCTATCTTCCTCCTCAACTCGGAATAATCACGAACCCGGAATAACGAATTGTTCCCCACCGAAGCGGATGACGTGCGCCGTCACCTCATCGAAGCCAAAGTCTTCCTCGCTTATCAGCGCCAGTTGAACAACCTCAGCATTCAGGAAAGCCGTCTGCGCCGCCAGCGCGAGAAAGATGCCGCTGCGCTCCGGGAGCTTCAAGAGATCCGCAAGCGCAAAACCAAAGTGCGGCTGGACGAAGCGGCCCGCCAGTATATCCAGGCAGTTGAAGAAGATCGCCAGGACGATTTCGACGATCCGGCTAAACTTGGGTTCGAATTTACACTTGCCCAAATCGAGGTCCGCGCCATCGACCTCAAGCCCGATCTCTTCGCCGAGTACTGGGAATCCGTTAACGAATCCAAGGCCGCGTGAGATCTGAAAGCTGAAAGCTGATAGCTGTGTGGGACAGCAGGGTGCTCCCGCCCGGCAAAGCCAAGGCATGCCCGGCCTTTCGCCTGCCGGCAAGTGGCAGATTTTCGGCATCTACTCAAAGCGGCTGGTCACCATTTCAGTTGTGCTCCAATCCGACAAACGCACTGGCCACTTTTCCGGTGACCCTGTTTCACGAGAAAACGCTGTTATCTCGCCACTGCAACACTGTACGACACAATGCACGACGTATTCCGCCCTTGGAGTACATGGCGCCCACTGGTGTTTTCAACGGGGCCCATTGGGCGAAGGCCCGGAAAGGCTGTATACGTTTGAGGACAGCGACCTTGCAATTCGTGTCCGCAACTTTACACAGCATTCCACCGGGAGTGCCATTCAAAAGCCTTTTGAATCGCTTACCTAGCGGTTGTTGGATTGCTGGATGCCGATTGGCATTCTGCTGTACGGCAGAATGCCCACCAAAGAAATTATGGCTTTTAACAGCGCAAACATGAATCTGGGTACGCCAATCCTCCTCTCGGGCGATCAGCCGATACTGCTCTCCCGAGTTGGGATGGAGCATGGCGACACCGCGAACTACCAGGAATGCCTCCTCCAAAAACTGATCGACAAACAACCAGGCATATTGCCGGTTTGCGATTTTTTTCCGGGCATCACCAGCCTTTTCTCTCTGGGCCGCGAGATACCGGTTGATATCGGCGGCGCCAAAGGCTACATTGACAACCTGCTCGTAACCGACGATGGACGCTTAGTGCTCGTTGAAACAAAGCTTTGGCGGAACCCTGAGGCCCTTCGCGAGGTACTTGCTCAAACGCTCCAATACGCCATGGCAGTCAGTCAACTGTCATCTCTGGAATTTGAGACGCAGCTTAGGCAGAGCGATCATAAAGCACGGCATTTAGGCGCTGACGAAACCGTTGCCCAATACCTCGGCAATCTAGCCGCATCCGAGTCACTGCCGGGGCTGGATGATGAATTCGAGGATAGGTTTGACCAGTTGCGTCGTGCCGGTGAGATTCTCCTTCTGATTGTCGCCGACGGCATGCGTTCGAGCGCCGAGCGCCTCGTTCACTGGATGAATGCCACGGTCGGCTACGCCCCTTACAAGCTTGGGCTCATCGAACTGCGCCTCTATGACCTGCCGGATTTCGGGCGAATCGTCGTTCCGAAGACATTGTTGCGAATTCGCGAGGCTTTCCGCCATGTTGTGAGCATCAATCTTCAAGCCGCGGCAAGAGATCAGGTGGCAGTCTCCGTTACCGGAACTGATGGACAAACCACGACAGGCAAACCCTGGGCTCCAGATGTTCTTACTGAGGAAGCCATGACAGATTTGATACGGGCCAAGAATTCCGCTGAGATTTGCGAGATTGCGGAGCAACTGCGTGCGCGGCTCAGATCGTCCGAATTGAGAACGAGATACTGCCCGTCCGAGATCATTTATGGCGTGGAGGTTGACGGCGATTTCATTTGGTTCGTGCACGTATGCGCCAAATACGTCTATTTCGTAATACCAAGTCGGGCAGTCCGAGTTCTTGGCGATGAGCGATTCGTGCATTTCAAGCGAAAGATTAACGAGGTAGCGGATTTCTATCGTCTCCCAGAAGCCGCCGACCCGAGCACGGCCTACTCGCGGTTAATACAATACGCCATCTTGAAAGGCAAGGTGGACGATTTCATGAAAGCCATTACCGAGATCGCTGGCACAATTCGGGACGCCATGCGAGAGGCGTTATCTCATGCCAACGGTGGTCTTCCCTAAAAACCCGAGGGGCGTAACACGTGAACCCGACAAATGGCAAATCCACTGACCCGTGCGCCATCTCCCGCGCCCAGGGTTGTTTGCTTGGCCAGCTTGCCGGAGACGCTTTGGGCAGTCTGGTAGAGTTCCGATTGCCCGACCAGATCCGGCGCGAGTATCCCAACGGTGTCCGTAAACTTGCTGATGGCGGGACGTTCAATACGATTGCCGGACAGCCGACCGACGATTCCGAGATGGCGCTGATACTGGCTCGCATGCTGGCTCAACAGTCCCGATACGATGCGGAAGAGGCCCGCAGGGCGTACCTGTACTGGTTGGGCTCAGGCCCTTTCGATGTCGGCAACACCGTCTCGAGCGGCCTTCGCGGCAGGCTTAATCCCACCAGCCAGGCAAATGGTGCGATGATGCGGATCAGTCCGCTCGGGATATTCGGAGCCAATCACGAATTGCGCCAAGTTTCAGAATGGGCGCGGGAGGATGCTGCCCTGACCCATCCTCATCCTGTGTGCGTCCAAGCGAATGCGCTTTTCGCCATGGCTATCGCTCACGCTGTCCGCACAGGCATTACTGCTCAGGACCTCTTCCGGGAAGTCGAAGCCTGGTCAAAACAGATGAACACTGAAGAGGCGCTGCTTGACTGCATAGCCGCAGCATCCTTGGCCCCTCCCGCTGACTACGTTCACCGACAAGGCTGGGTAGTAACCGCGTTCTGGAACGCATTTTGGCAACTGCTTCATGCGCCGAATGTGGAGGAAGGAGTGGTAGACACCGTGATGCGTGGCGGCGACACCGACACAAATGCAGCGATTGCCGGGGCACTGCTAGGGGCGGTATACGGCCGGGACGCGATCCCGGCTCAGTGGGTCGAATGCTTACTTACCTGTCAGCCTGAGGCCGGGCAAGCGCACGTTCGCCATCCCCGACCAAGATGCTTCTGGCCGGTGGATGCCCTTGAGTTAGCGGAGCGCCTTGTATCCCGACCGTCTGAAAACTCCGGCATCGACCTTCTCTAAGCATATCTATATGAACAAGGGACCATCACTGAAACAGATTAAAGAACAAGCTGAAGCTGGGGATGGCGCATCGGCATGCGAGTTAGGAGATCGTTATAGAAACGGCACTGGTGTCAAGCAGGACTGGGCGACCGCACTGCAGTGGTATCGCCGTGGCGCTGAGTTCGGCGAGCCTGAGGCACAGAACAACCTCGGCTCTATGCTTCTGAACGGTATCGGTTGCCCAAACGACATTGCACAGGCCGTCTATTGGTATCGGAAGAGCGCGAAACAAGGCAACCCGGTTTCGCAGTGGAACCTAGCTAAGCGGTATCTGCATGGTGATGGCATTGCCCAGGATTACAGCGAAGCTTACGAATGGTTCAGCAAGGCGTTGCTGCAGGGCAATACCGATGCAGCATGCGAAATGGGAACCATGCACTGGTTAGGCCACGGTGTCGAACGCAACCTGCTTGCGGCGGCAGACTTCCATCTCATTGCGGCCGAAGCCGGCGATTCCGTAGCCTGCGGCAATCTCTCCGAATACAGGGAGGAGCTCCAGGGTCTCGCGTTATCCGGAAGCCAAATGGCAAGTCTGTTCCTGTGCAGGATGTACAACCGCGGTTTTGGCGTTGAAAAGAGCCAAGCTCTGACGTGGGCCTGGATTCTCTGGGCGCACAAAAACTGCTTGCCCGATTCGGATGCGGAGATTGCGGAAGAGGTGATAAAGGCTTACGACTTCTACCGCCAGTGCATTACTCCAGCCCATCGCAAGGACGGCAAGCAATCGCTTGGTGCGTTGCGGGCTGCTTATAGCAAACCGGGACCGGCGTGCAAACAGAGTCTATAGCCGGTCGAGGTGGAATCGGCAGGCCCAATAGAAAAGGTGAGCAACTCGTGCCGCCGGTGGGAAGGACATACCTATCCCAGCCGAACTTCCTCAAACTGATCCAAAATCTATCGTAGAGAGCCGTCCGATCTCGCGGCCAACATGGATCGGAATAGTGACTTCGCGGCCCTCCTGCGATCGCCCAAGCGCTCGTTGTTTCCTTGGTCGTATCGGCGGGAAGGGGTATCTCTGCAGCCCAGCCGAAACCACGATCACAACTCGAGAAAATATTCTTATCTCCTTTCACCCCTTCCGTTTACTTCGATTTTCGCCAATCGCCCCGATCCGTTTTTTGCCTCCGCCGTGCTACGTTCAGGCAGCTTATCTATGCCCACTACGTCCCAAATCGCGGCGAATCAAAAGAACGCGCAACTCTCCACCGGCCCCACTTCTGAAACCGGTAAAGCCAAATCATCCTTAAACGCCGTCAAGACGGGTTTAACCGGCCGGACCGTCCTGCTCCCCGGTGATGATGCCGCGTTCTATGAGGCGCATGTCGCGCAATACGTGAAGCACTTCGAGCCGGCAGAGGATGAAGAGCGCAATCTGGTCCAATCGCTCGCAGACACCGAATGGAGATTGCAGCGCATCCCGGCGCTCGAAATGGGCATCTATGCGCTCGGCCGTCTGGAGTTTGCCGAACTGTTCCCCAAAGAGCCCGATGATGTCCGTCGGCGCCTCATCGAAGCCAAGGTTTTCCTCACCTATCAGCGCCAGTTGAACAATTTAAGCATTCAGGAAAACCGCTTGCGCCGCCAGCGCGAGAAAGATGCCGCCGCCTTGCGCGAGATCCAGGAACAACGCCAGCGCAAAACCAAAGCTCGTTTGGACGAAGCGGCCCGCCAATATATCGAAGCCGTCAACGACGATCGCCAGGACGATTTCGACGATCCGGCCAAACTTGGGTTCGAATTTACACTTGCCCAAATCGAGGTCCGCGCCATCGACCTCCAGCCCGATCTCTTCGCCGATTGGGACCCCGACGCCGACTCCGAAGCCGCCTGACATCTGAAAGCTGAAAACTGTGTGGGACATTCATGGTAGGTATTTGTCAAGTACGACACAAATGTTTTTTTATGCGGCGCAGGAGGCGCCGCCAGGTTCGAGGTGCGAACCCGTTGCGGAAGAGGCGATCGGGCTTTACCGGAGCAGGATCTGAAGTGGGCCGTTAGAACAGGGTCTACGACCAGGCATTCATTTGCTGGATCGCCGGAGAGAAGTGGGCGTCCAGAAGATTGAGTTTGGATCGCTCCGCCAGCCTCGAAACAGGCGTTGTCGCGTAGCTGAGGACCCAGGCCGCGAAGCCCCACAGGGCGAGGTCTGGCGGAGTCCTGTCACCAGCCAAGCTGGATGTTCAGTCCGGGTTCGCCGGATGAGTCTGGCCGGTTATTCCTTGGCGGGTTGGTCGCCACCAGAGCCCGCCTCCGCTTCACCGGCAGAAAAATCGTGGTCGCTGGATAGATCTGCCATGCCTTAAAAAACGCCGGCGCTCAAGCCGCTACAGCGTTGCCGGAAGCAAAGTATTGGCGATCGATGGCGAGCAGCCAGCGGACCAACCGGCGCGCCACTTCGAGTGTGGCGCGGTTCTTGGGTCCGCGCTGGCATTCGGTTTCGTAAATGGCCCGCAGCTTCTGGTTGTGCACGACGGCCATGTGCGCTGCTTCGATCAGTGTGGTTTGTAAGAAGCGGTTGCGCTGCTTGGATAGCGGTCCACGTTTTTGTACGCCGGCCGATTCCCGCTCGGCCGCACACAATCCGCAGTAGCTGATGGCATGCCGTTCATTCGGGAAGCGGCTCGGTTGGCCCACTTCGACGGCCCAGGTGAGGGCCGTGAGGTCGCCCACTCCGTCAATCGACTTCAGGAGTTCGATTCTTTCTTTCAGCAGCGGATCGCATACCAGTTGCCGGACAATGATGTTGTCCATTTCCTCGAGCTGCTCGATCTGCGTGCGGTTGAAGGCTAACAACGGTTTCAGGTCGGCGAGCAGAGTGGCGTTCTGTTCCAGCAACCCTGCAAAGTACCGTTTGCCGTGCAATTTCTTGGTCTCGTACAAAACGCCGCGTTCGATCAGCAGACCCGCCGTCTTGTTCTTGAACATCACCCGGGCTCGCACCAGCAAGGCGCGTTCCCGTAAATAGCAGCGTAGCGATTCGTACGCCAGCGGAGGCACATAGCAAGCCGGAAACAAATTGCAGCGCAGCAGGTCGGCCAGTGTGCGTGCATCCAGGGTATCGTTCTTGCGCTTAGCCGCCGAGATGGCCTTCAGCTTGGCGGGGTTCGCCATCTGCACTTGCGTGGCATACTGCTTCAGCTGTTCGTAAATCCAATGACTGCAGATGGTCGCCTCCAAGCCGCAGCACCACGGCCCATCGAAGCTCCTCGCCCATTCGGCAATCGCCTCGCGCGTGGCCACCAGCTTGCCCTCTTTCACGACCGTCCCGTCGGCTCGCTTCACACAGAAGCTGATCGATCTCCGGTGTACATCCAGTCCCACGTAGTAGGAAAATAGAAACATATTGATTCTGTCCTTGCAGCGCACTGCCGCTTCCGCGACATCCGCTGCAAGGCCTCCACCTACGCATTCAAACAGGCGCTTTCGCCTGTTGTCCGCGGGGGGTCCGCCTGCTCCGCATCCCGTCCGCGCGAAAATGAATCTATTAAGGCTGTGCTGCACATCTTCGATCCAATTGTCGAGCAGTGGTTCAGAAACAGGTTCGGTTCGCCAACTGAACCGCAGGCTCTCGGTTGGCCGGAAATCGCGGCCGGTTGCGACACACTGATTTCGGCGCCGACCGGCTCCGGCAAAACCCTTGCCGCTTTCTTAATTTGCCTCGATAGGCTGGTTCGCGCCGCACGCGCCCAAACGCTGCAAGATGCGACCCAAGTCGTGTATGTTTCGCCCCTGAAGGCGCTCAGCAACGACATTCATCGCAATCTCGAAATCCCGCTTGCGGAGATCGCGGCTTTGGCTAAAACGGAAGGCATCCCGCTCATGCCCATCCGAACTTCAGTGCGAACCGGCGACACGCCCATGCACGAACGGGCGAAGATGCTCAAGCAGCCTCCTCACATTCTGGTGACGACCCCGGAATCGCTTTACATTCTCCTCACTGCGGAAAAGTCACGGGAGATGCTTCGCACCACCTCCACCGTGATCGTCGACGAAATTCACGCCATGGCGGACGATAAGCGCGGCTCGCACTTGTTCCTCTCGCTGGCGCGTCTGGATGCCCTTACTGGACAGCGTGCCCAGCGGATCGGCCTCTCCGCTACCGTGCGGCCCATCGAAGAAGTTGCCTGTCTGCTCGGTCCAGACACGCGAATTGTAAATGTCGGGCACCGGCGCGAGATGGAGCTCGCGGTCGAAGTTCCACGTGACGAACTCAGCTCCGTCGCCAGTACCGAAATGTGGGGCGATATCTACGACCGCCTTGCCGCGCTGATTCTGGAGCATCGCACGACCCTGATTTTCGCGAACACCCGGCGTCTTTCCGAGCGCATCTCTCATGCTCTGAACGAACGCCTGGGCGAAGGCGTAATCCTCCCGCACCATGGCAGCCTGTCGCGCCAGTTACGCCTGGAGGCCGAATCGAAACTGAAACGCGGTGAACTCCGCGCCGTTGTTGCTACCGCTTCCCTTGAACTCGGTATCGATATCGGACCCATCGACTTGGTCTGCCAGATCGGATCGCCACGTTCCATTGCGACCACCTTGCAGCGGATCGGGCGCTCCGGACACTGGGTAGGAGCGAAGCCTAAGGGCCGCCTGTTTGTCACCACGCGCGACGAGCTGATCGAATGCGCTGCGCTGGTCTCGGCGATTCGAAAAGGCGAGCTGGAACGGATCACGATTCCGGAGAACGCGCTCGACATTCTGGCGCAGCAGATCGTCGCCGCCGCTTCGGCCGAATCATGGTCCGAAGATGACCTTTACGCTCGCTTCCGTTCGGCGTATCCCTATCGCAATCTCCCTCGCGCGGATTTCGACTCTATCATTGAAATGCTGTCCGAAGGCATAGCAACTTCGCGTGGCCGCAGCGGCGCTCTGTTGCATCGGGACGGTGTAAACGGGCGCGTAAAGGGACGACGCGGTTCCCGCTTTACGGCGATCACCTCCGGCGGCGCAATTCCGGAGAATGCAAATTACGCAGTAGTCGCCGAACCGGACGGCAAGAGCGTTGGCACCCTTGATGAAGATTTCGCGGTGGAGAGCCTGGCGGGCGACGTATTTCTGTTGGGAACGCATTCCTGGCGGATCAAGCGCGTGGAGTCGGGGCGCGTTCGCGTCGAGGACGCGCATGGGGCCGCGCCTTCCATCCCGTTTTGGCTAGGCGAGGCGCCGGGCCGCTCGCCGGAACTGTCAGCCGAAGTCAGTCGGGTGCGTGAGCGCATCATTTCCGATCCAACTCCAATCCCCGACTTTCTAATCACCGATTGCGCGCTGGATGAAGGTGGCGCGAAACAAGCAGCCGTTTACGTGCGCGCCGGGACCGCTGAATTGGGTGTGCTCCCCGGACGGGAAACGGTCGTCGCGGAGCGCTTTTTCGATCAGGCTGGAGGCATGCAACTCGTTTTGCACGCGCCGTTTGGGTCACGCATCATGCGCGCCTGGGGACTCGCCCTCCGCAAGCGCTTTTGTCGCACGTTCAATTTCGAACTACAGGCGGCCGCCACCGATAACGGGCTGGTGTTGTCCCTCAGCGATCAACACTCGTTTCCGCTCGATCTCGTATTCGCTTTTCTCAAATCCGCCACGGTGGAAGATGTCTTGCGCCAGGCGCTGCTGACCGCTCCCTTGTTCGGCGCGCGCTGGCGATGGAACACCACCCGATCATTGGCCGTCTTGCGGTACACCGGAAAAGGGCGCGTCCCT